>DATKHJ010000167.1:0-21703 GCA_035510335.1 Flavisolibacter sp.
ATTGTACATCGTGCTGCGGGTCAAAATCTATCGGGTGCGTTCCATCTGCCGACAGGCTTTTGGTAGCAGCAATGGCGTCAACTTTTGGATTGATATCAGCCACCGCGCAAGTCACAGGATCTTCGCCGCTGAGGCCCATCAGCACGGCAACATCGGTTCCATGGCCTTTGCCGGTTTTGGCAAGAGAACCATAAAGCAACACCTGTAGTTTTACGAGCTGCGAGAGCCGGTCTTGCGCTTTGATGGCACGGATAAAGGTTTGTGCTGCACGCCAGGGCCCGAGTGTGTGAGAACTGGAAGGCCCCACTCCTATTTTGAAAATATCAAATACCGAAATCGCTTCGTGTGCCAAGGAAATTGATTTCTACAAATGTACTAAGGCGCCTTCGTTGAAAACGTTATTGTATTCCCAGCAGCTCCACGGTGAAAATCAGGTATGAGTTCGGCGGAATGGCACCATTACCAGCACCCTGGCTTCCATAGCCCAGGGATGGTGGAACGTAAATCGTCACCTTTCCTCCTTCTTTAATTTGCAGTATACCGTTGGCAAATCCCCTGATGACGCCGCCCAGCGAGAAACCGGTTTGTGAGAAACCGCCGCCTTGCGGATCAAAAAAAGTTCCGTTGGTGAATTTTCCCTGGTAACGAACGCTAACATAATCGCAACCCTTTGGCCATTTGCCTGTGCCTTGCTGGTCAACGGTATAAAAAATGCCGCTGCAATGCTGCGTAGCGTTAATGTTGTTCGATTGCAAATAATTTTGCAACCACTGGATTTCCGCAGCCGGCGCCGTTACAGCACAATCATTGTACTCGCACTTTTCTTTACCGCATCCTGCAGCCAGGACAACAATCAAAAGCAAGGAAAAAATCTTTTTCATTATTCTTAGGTTTTATGCCTGGTCTTTCTGCTGGCTCGATGGCAGACCGGCTTTCTTTTTTACTAACGATTGATAATCGGATTCATTTTGTTCCCACTTGTGCCGCACCGAAAAAATGGTCACAAACACCACGATAATTACAACGGCCACAAGAATGGTAATAAGCAGCGAGGAGTTCCGACGCAATTCTTTATCGGCCTTGCCGTACCAGCCAGAAAGAAAATTGATGAAAAAAACGATGGCCAGTCCTGCAACAATGGGCAGGGCAATGGAAAACTTTTTTAAAAAGTCTTTTTTCCGCTGGCGTTGTTCCGACCAGTATTGCAAAAACTTCTCTTCTTCCGGCGTCAGCATAAAAAAAATCCCGTCACGCTTTAGGCCTGACGGGAAGAGAGGTACCGAGCAGATTCGAACTGCTGTAGGAGCTTTTGCAGAGCTCTGCCTAGCCACTCGGCCACGGTACCAGAAAAAGAAGTAAGCGGTACGAGGTCTGAAGTCAGAAAAGCAATTCTTATATACTTTCCGGCATCTTACCTCTTACATCCAACCTCTGTTTAGAAAGAGCGGGTGCGAAAATAGGAATTTTTGTGAAATAGAAAGGCCGATATTTGAAGCCAAACATTTTTTATTCATGCAACGCATAGCTGAATCGGAATTAATCATCAATGCAAGAGGCGCCGTTTATCATTTGGATGTAAGGCCGGAAGAGTTGGCAACAAGCATTATTACCGTTGGCGATCCTGACCGTGTGCAGGAAGTTTCGAAATATTTTGACGAAGTTGAAGTGCGGCGCCAGCACCGCGAATTTGTAACGCATACGGGCCGCATTGGCGACAAACGTATTTCGGTGGTGGCTACGGGCATTGGTCCGGACAATATTGACATTGTGCTGAACGAACTGGATGCGCTGGTGAACATTGATTTTGAAACGCGGCAGATAAAAGATTCGCTTACCTCTTTAAATATCATCCGCATTGGTACGTCCGGTTCGCTGCAGGCTGAGATCCCGGTTGACAGTTATGTAGCTTCCACGCATGGATTGGGGCTTGATAACCTGCTGAATTTTTACCGCCTCGAACACAACGAACAGGAACGCCAGTTGCTGCACTCTTTTATTACGCATACGCAATTGCATGCGCAGGTAACCAATCCGTACATCAGTTCGGCAAGTGGCCATTTGCTCAAGCATTTTGTTGACGGCTTTCACCAGGGAATTACCGTTACCTGCCCGGGCTTTTATGGTCCGCAGGGACGGGTGTTGCGTTTAGGCGTAAAAAATCCAGACCTCATTAGCCAGTTAACGCATTTCAGTTTCGGGCAACACCGCATTACCAATTTTGAAATGGAAACATCGGCTATTTATGGTCTTGGCAAATTGCTGGGACATCACTGCCTTTCGCTTAGCGCCATTGTGGCGAACCGCGTAGCAAAAGAGTTCTCAAAAGATTCGGCAACCACCATCGACAATCTTATTAAAAAGAGTTTAGACATCATCACCAAGATTTAAACCATGCGATTGCATTTTTATAAATACCAGGGCACAGGAAATGATTTTGTGATTCTCGACAACCGCAAAGGCATTTACGATTTTACAAAGGAGCAGGTGGCCTTTTTGTGTCACCGCCGGTTTGGCATTGGTGCCGATGGCCTGATGCTGTTGAATCCGCACCCGCAGTTCGATTTTGAAATGAAGTATTACAACGCCGACGGCGGCGAAAGCACCATGTGCGGGAACGGCGGCCGTTGCCTTGTAAAGTTTGCAGCGGAAATGGGCATCATCAAATCGGAATACCGCTTTATTGCCATTGACGGCGAACACGAAGCCAGCATTGATATTGATGGTCGGGTGGCGCTAAAAATGAATGATGTGCATTCCATTCAAACCGAAGACACCCATCACATTTTAAACACCGGTTCGCCGCATTATGTAGAGCCAACAGAAAATGTAATGAGCCTTAACGTGTTTGAACGCGGCAGGGCTATCCGCTACAGCGAGCCGTTTAAATCTGAAGGCATCAATGTAAATTTTGTGGAGCAAACTGATGATCCCGATACCATAATTGTGAGAACCTACGAACGCGGTGTGGAAGATGAAACCTACTCCTGCGGGACGGGTGTAACGGCTGCTGCCTTGGTTAGTTATCATAACGAAGCCGGCTACAATTTTGTGAACGTAAAAACCAAAGGCGGTAACCTGGCGGTTGAATACGACAAGCTGGAAGATTCGTTTCAAAACATCTGGCTCATTGGTCCGGCTACCAAAGTTTTTGAAGGCGATATTGAATTACCCGATACGATCAAATACATCTGATGAAAACTTTTACCCTGCGGGTTTACGGCGTTTTGGTAAACGAGAACCACGAAGTATTGGTAAGTGATGAATACATCCGCGAGGGGTATTACACCAAGTTTCCCGGTGGCGGTTTGGAGTTTGGAGAAGGCACGAGGGATTGCCTGAAGCGGGAGTTTATGGAAGAAATGAGCCTGAAAGTGGAAGTGGACGAACACATTTACACCACTGATTTTTTCCAGATTTCAGCCTTTAACCCGGCGCACCAGATTGTTTCGGTTTTTTACTTCGTTCACCCGCTGGAAGAAATAAAAGTGCCCCTGCGCACAAAGCCATTTGACTTTGACGAAGCACAATTAACCATTTACGAGAGAACAAAAGAAATTGAAACCTTCCGCTTTATTCCCTGGAACGAACTATCGGAAGAATCAGTGAACCTTCCCATTGAAAAGATTGTGATTCGAATGATCAAAGAAAAATTTAAACACTGGAACGTCCCATAGCAGCCTGCTTCATTTCTTTTGCCAGCCCCGCTCCCAAGTAGTTTTCAATCCACCCATGCACTAGGTAAATCACCGGTGTTAGCACAACGGCTACAATAAACTTATAAATATAGTTACCTACGCAAATAGCCATCACCAGCGAAAACGACCAGGGTGTTGTATCGCCTGTCAATCTCGGTGCAACATAAAACGCAATAAAAAGCACTACGAATGAATCAATGAATTGCGAAACCAGCGTAGAACCGGTAGCCCGCAACCAGATGCGCTTCTCCCCTGTTGCTTTTTTTATTTTGTGGAAGATAAATACGTCCAGCAACTGCCCGATTAAAAAGGCAATCAACGAGGCAATAATAATCGCCTGGCTTTGTCCAAACAATCCGGCAAAAGCCGCGTTGCTATCTGGAACGCCTTTGTAATTATTGGTGGCCCAGAAATCGGCCGGCACCAGGTGCGTTGCCCCAAAAAAAGCCAGGAAACTAAAGGTAATGAGGGCAATGGTGAGAAAAGAAAGAAACCGCACACCTTTAGGTCCGTAATATTCGTTGATGATGTCCGTCATGATAAAAACCACCGGCCAAAGCAAAACGCCGGCCGTCAGGTTGAAGGAAAAACTTTCACCAAACAGTTGAATGTTTGCAGCACTTATCCCCAGCGTTTTTTCCAGCGAAAAAATCTTTGTCCCGATTACTTCAGCAATCAGCGCATTGGTAATAAACAGTCCGCCGAGAATGATAAACAGCCGTGTGGCTTTGTTGTTCAGAATATTATTGAGCATTGAGATGGAGGATGTAAAAAGCTTGAAGAAATAAAAAAATACCGTTCGCAACCATAATCCATTTGGGAACAACTTGCAGCCGCTCTTTGTTGCGGATAAATAAAATAAGATAACAAACAATAGCGGCCGGATTCAGCAGCGCCGACATAAAATAACCAATGATGATGGTGGTTGCTTCTGCATCCTGGTTTTGAAACCACCGGCCGAATTGTAAAGAAATTGCCAAAAGAAAAAAGCAGTTGCAAACGAAAGCCAGTCGCGATAAAAATAAAAGCCAGCGCATGAACAATATTACTCCAAATAGGTTTATTTTGTCGCGTTCAAAATTTCCCTTTCAATGAATAAATCCCTCTTTCATAAAGCCCTGCCCCACCTCATCGCAATTGTTGTTTTTCTGGTGGTGGCGGTTATTTACTGCAAACCTGCGCTGGATGGCAAAGTGCTTCAGCAGCACGATGTGGTACAATGGAAAGCAATGGCGAAAAATTCATTTGATTACAAAGAGAAATACGGAAGTTTTCCGCTTTGGACGAACGGCATGTTTAGCGGCATGCCCACTTATCAAATTGCAATGGAACCCGACGTGCCTGTGCAGCCGGGGATTTTTTATTACATACTGACCTTAGGCCTGCCAAAGCCCATCAGCTTTTTCTTCATGGCATGTATTTGCTTTTATTTTCTGGCGCTTGCCTTGCGAGCCAATCCGTACATAGGCATTATCGGCGGTTTGGCCTTTGCTTATGCAACGTACAATCCGGTTATTATAGCTGCGGGACATGAAACCAAAATGAATACGATCGCCATCATGCCTGCCATGATCGGTTCTCTTATTTTATTGTACGATCGAAAGTATTGGTTGGGTGGGGCACTCACCGCTTTGTTTACCTGTTTGCTGGTAGGGATGAACCACCTGCAGATTGCCTACTACACATTCCTGATTGTTCTTTTCATGACAATTGGCTATGTTATTAACTGGATCAGGGAGCGGCAAATAAAACACATGTTGCTTGCAGGTGGTATTGCTGTAGCGGCCGGATTGACGGGTGTGTTGTGTAATGCTGTAAATATTTTTACAACATCTGAGTATGCAAAAGAAAGTATTCGTGGCGGAAGCGATTTGCCCAGTCAGACGAATACCTCTACCAAGGATGGTTTAAGCAAAGAGTATGCTTTCAGCTATAGCATGTATAAAACTGAACCGTTTGTAATGATGGTTCCGTATATCTATGGCGGCAGCAACGGATTGGAAATAGCCGAAGAAGATTCAAAAGCCATTAGCGCATTGCAACAAATGCCACAGGAACTTGCGCAGCAACTGCAATATAATCTTGGATCCTATTGGGGTGGAATTGGTATTACCGCCGGCCCGCCTTATGCCGGCGCTATTATTTGCTTTTTAACGCTGATTGGCTTTTTTGTACTGAATAATAAACACAAATGGTGGATCCTGGCGGTATCTGTTTTAGCAATTCTAATGAGTTGGGGAGAATACTTCTTAGGCTTCAACAGTTTTCTGCTGAACAACCTGCCTTTTTACAATAAATTTCGTGCACCCAGCATGATCATGGTGATACCAACATTTTTGTTTTGCATGATGGCGGTAATGACGCTTCAAAAGATCATCTCTTTTGAAAACAAAGCAGAACTGTGGGAGAAATACAAAAAGGGTTTGCTGCTTACGGCAGGCGTGTTTGTTGGCCTGATCTTGTTTTACCTGTCTTCAGATTTTCGGAGCGAGGGTGATAAAAATCTTTTAAGCCAGACGGCTTCTGCGCCTGACCAGGTAAAGCAATACATCCGCCTGTTTTTAGACGCAGTGGAAGACGACAGAAAGAGCTTGTTTTTCAGTAGTCTTCTTCGGTCATTCATGTTTATCGCGGTAGCAGCTGCAATGGTTTGGTTAAGTGTTAAAAAGAATTTTTCCAAGCTTGTTGTTTTAGGCGTTATCGGGTCGCTTGCTTTTATTGATGTAATGGCAATTGATACCAAGTATTTAAGCAGTAAGAATTACCAGGAGGATATGGAGTACCAGCAAGCCTTCACGCCATCGGCCGCCGATGCGCAAATCCTGCAGGATACAAGCTATTATCGTGTTCTGGATGTGCGGCAGGGACTGAATGTGGCACTTGGTATGCAAGGCGCTCTTCCCTCCTATTTTCATAAATCTGTTGGTGGGTATCACCCGGCTAAGCTTAGCATCTACCAGGATTTAATTGAACATCAACTGTCAAAGTTCCCGCAGTCATTACCGGTTTATAATATGCTGAACACGAAGTATGTTATTCAACGGGACCAGCAAGGCAAAGACCAGGTTATTCAAAACCCTGAAGCATTAGGAGCGGCCTGGTTTGTAAAGGCAGTAAGGTTTGAGGAAACGCCTGCTGCAGTGATGAATGCGTTAAACAATTTTAACCCGGCCGATACGGCAGTTGTATTTACGAAAGACAAATCGTTGGTGACTTCTGTTTCGCAAACCGATTCTGCCGCATCAATTCGCCTGGTTCGGAATATCAACGATGAAGTGGTTTATCAGTCAAATTCAAGTGCCAATGGTTTTGCTGTGTTTAGTGAAGTTTTCTATGACAAAGGTTGGAAAGCTTATGTTGACGGAAAAGAAACGCCAATTGTTAGAACGAACTACGTGTTAAGAGGCCTTTCTCTGCCCGCCGGGCAGCACGAAATCCGGTTTGTTTTCCACCCAAGTTCTTATTATACGGGGCAGACGATTTCTACAGTTGCCAGCATTCTAGTTTTCCTGGCTTTATTTGCTGCTGCATTCCAGGTTTATCGTTCCAGAAAGAATACAGCAAAAGCCTGAAATGGCGGACAAAAGAATTGGAAAGTTGGTTAATCATTCATTCCAGTCAAACGATGATGTTGCTTTTATCTTAAACCAACTATTGTTACAGGCAGTGATTGAAGCCTGAAACAATAAAGCAGATAAATATTTCGCCTGTTCATGCAGCTACCGGACGATAAGAGAAAAATATCGGTTGTGATTTGTTCTTACAACAGGGCAGATTATATTATTCAGGCAATAGAAAGTCTCTATTTTCAAACGCTTTCGAAAGAACAGTTTGAGGTGTTGGTGGTAGACAACAATAGCACCGACAATACGGGTGAGCTGGTGAAAGAGTATATGCTGTTGCACAACGACTTTCAACTGTTTTATTTGACCGAACCGCGTCAGGGGGCTTCCTATGCCCGCAACACCGGGGCCGACCATGCCAAAGCAGAGCTGCTTTGTTTTATGGACGATGATGCAATTGCCGAAAAACACTATTTAGAGCGGATTGTTGCTTTCTTCGCCAGTCATCCCAGCGCCACAGGACTAGGCGGTAGAATCATTCCAAAGTATATACCTGCAGAGCCAGAATGGATGTCGCACTATGTATCATCCATGGTTGGCAATTTTGATTATAGCAAAGAGGCTTGTGAGTTTAAGCCGGGCAAATACCCGCTTGAATCAAACATGGTTGTACGCAAATCCGATTTTCTGGCAATTGGCGGGTTCAACACAGCTTTGCCGGGTGTAAAAGGTACTTTGCGCATCGGTGGCGAAGGCAAGGATTTTTTCTTTCGCCTGATAGCACTCAACAAAAAAATCTATTACGATCCGGCAATTATTGTTCATCATGTGGTGGAAGTAAAAAAACTCACCCCTGCTTATTTATACCGTGTTGCTTCTGGTTATGGACGTGGTGAAAAAGTAAGAACAAAAGCAATTAGTGAGTGGGCTTATGTGAAGAAGATAATTGAGTATTGCTATAAACTGGCAGGTTCGGTAGCTATCGGACTTTTTTACGCTTTTCAGGGAAAGCCGGCAAAAACATGGCCGGTTATTCAATTTCGTATTGATGCATTGAAAGGTTTGCTGGAGAAACAAGCTGATTGAAACAGGGTTCGTGTTTAACTGCCAAACATTTTATAGAAGTAAGGTTTGTTGCTGATGATCTTAGGCGACAAGCTCAAAAGAGCTAACACATTTCTTGCATAAGCACCTACTCTGTCCCATTGCTGAAAAGGATTCTTAAGCAGGAAGAGTTGATGAATGGTAGTGAAAAGCAGGAAAACAATTACGCCGAAACAATAGTTCGATAATAAAAATAAGAACCAGCCAACGCCGTATTGCTTTCGCACACGCAGGTGGTTTGAAACCATTAACTGAAGTCCTTTTTTGTCGTAGAGATTATAGTAGCCTTTCTCTTTAATGTTCTGGCTTTCGTTGATTGTGGCGCCTTCCAGGTGAATCATATGCAGGTTGCCAAAAATTGCAAGATTCCCGGTCTTCTTCAGGCGACTACACCACTCTACTTCTTCGCCATAAAGAAAAAAATCTTCGTCCATCAGCCCCGCTTTTTCAACGGCTTCTTTTTTCACCATTAAAAAAGCGCCGCTGATCCAGTCAACGTCTTCTACCTCATTAGCTTCCTGGACATTTGGGACTTTAGCCTTTGCCTTATAACCCACCCAGCGAATAAAATCGCCCCAATACGGAATCGGAAGCAGGTGATTGAGGCCGCCTTTTACAAAAAAGTTCCCGGAAATCTGTGGCTGCCTATGGATGTCGAGCAATTGAACGCCAGCTGCAACATATGGTGAGTTACGGAGCTTGTAATAGCATTGCTGAATGGAATCATCGATGCTCACTGTATCCGGATTTAGGAGAAGGACACAGTCTCCCTTAGCGACTCTAATGCCTGCGTTGTTGGCACGGGAAAAACCGGCGTTGTAGGGCATTTGAATCCAGTTGAGTTCCGGATAAAATTTTTGAATTTTTTCTTTGCCAACGGCATCGTCACTGTTATCGACGATTATTACTTCAAAATCGAGATTTGCATTGAATTGATAAATAGAATGCAGTGCATCAAGAATCAGGTCCGATGAACGAAAATTCACAATGATAATCGAAAGTGATATAGAAGGTTCGTTCACGCCCATCATCCCTTTTTTGCGGCCTTTTTCCAAGATAAATAGCTCAATGACATCAGAAATTTGGACACAGGCCCAATTTTTAGAATTCGTAAGGGGACTCTTATCTGTCGTCGCAACATCTGTAGAATGACAGCAGGTATATCATTCAGCTGAACATTGTTGGCTTCAATGTCTTTCGTCGTTCTAATGTTATAATTTCGTAACAACCTCCAGTAGTAGTCGTATATCTTGATATCATTGAATGCGCAATCGCCGAGTTTTTGAGCAAACCAGATGTTTTCTTTAAAAATTATATCGCTGTTTGTACGACAAAATACAGTCGTCTGGTCTTCATGCAACCCAATGCTGACAAGATGCTTTGGTAGGTAAATGTATTTATAGCCTTCTTTTAAAATGCGGTGATAGTAATCAACATCTACAAGCCAAATGTAGTTCTCATCATAGCGTGTTGTAATTCTTTTCCTCAGCATTGTATTGCTCGGGGGGCCAATAACCTGTGCCAACAATAAATGATTTGGTTTTTGAGTTAAATTTTCCAGCAAACTAGGTATCGCCTGCAAAATAATTTTGTTTCCATTTTCATCAATCGCTGTATTCTGGCAGAAAACAAAATCAATCGCCTCATCTTTAAAGGCATCAACATAGGTTGAAAGCGCATGTTTCGAGTGGTACCAGTCGTCTTGGTGCATCAAAACCACCAGTTCTCCCTCGGCCTTACTCAAAGCGTTGTTCCAGTTTTTGGGGCTGCCAAGTGCGGGGTGATTAGGAAAATAACGGATATTCAACTGCTCATCAAATTGTTTAGTTGCATGTTTAATATCTTCGTTCGGAGAATCATCAGATATGATGATCTCAACATTCTTATAGTTCTGTTGAAGAATTGAATTCAGGCACCGGACCACGTATTGTGGTTTTTTGTAGGCTGGAATGCAAATACTAATAAGTGGCTCAAACATGATAACTGAGATAGCAAATATACTTAAGAGAAAGTTGAAACGTGGACGGAGGCCGAAAGGAAGGTTTAAAAGGATAAGCTGGCTGCTGGAGAAAATTATCAAACATCAGGATGATACAAAAAGCAAGTCCGTGATCCTGGGGGACTTAACAATTTACTACAAACGTCCTTATGAACTACTGCACTCCTATAGGGAGATTTTTGAAAATGAAATTTACGCTTTTCAGTCAGACAAGTCTACTCCCCTGATAATCGACTGTGGATCGAATATTGGCCTTAGTGTACTTTATTTTAAGAAAATTTATCCCGACTCCCGAATTATTGGTTTTGAGCCTGATGAAGGGAATTACGCATTGTTAAAAAAAAATCTGGAAGTCAACCATCTTGCTGGTGTTGATATAAAAAGATCTGCTGTCTGGATTGACAACAATAATATCTCGTTTACAAAAGCAGAAACGGAAGCCAGTCACATCTCTTCTGATAGTACCGGTGCACTGGTTAAAGCAGAACGCCTGAATGATTTGCTGGAAAGCCTGAATGAAGTGGACTTTTTAAAAATGGACATAGAAGGTGCTGAATGGCAGGTGGTTCATGACTGTGCATCGAATCTTCGTAAAGTGAAAACCTTCTTTCTTGAATATCATGGCAAGGTGAACGAAACAGATAAGTTAACCAGTCTTTTGCAGATTGTTCGCGAAAGTGGTTTCAACGTTTATATCAGGAATGCTGCCGATAATCTTTCCTATCCTTTCGTTGAAAAAACTACCAATACCTTATACGATGTTCAGCTAAATATATTTTGCTACAGATAATCCAATGATAGAAAATCCATTTATATCTGTTGTTATTCCTTGCTACAATGATGGTAAGTATTTGCCGGAAACGATAGAAAAATTGTCTGCACAGACCTACCAACATTTTGAAATCATAATTGTAAACGATGGGTCCACTGAAGGCGAAACAATTCGTGTTTTAAATGAAATCAATGATCCGCGTATCTCTGTTTTGCACAAGGCAAATGGCCGCATGTCCTCAGCCAGGAATTATGGAGCTAATCATTCCAGGGGAGAATTGATTGCCGCATTAGATGCTGACGACTATTTTCATCCTGAGTTTTTTGAGAAAGCGGTACAAATACTAAAGGATGATCAAAAGGTGGGTGTAGTGACGAGTTATATTCAGATGTTTGGCGAGTTTAAAAAGGTGGCAAAGCCCAGAGGCGGTTATGACTTGAATTTTTTGTTTTCCAATCAATGCCCGGCTTGTGCTGTTGTGCGAAAAGACATATGGATGGACGTTGGCGGATATGACGAATCAATGAAGTATGGTTACGAGGACTGGGAATTTTATATTCGGATTACGCAGAAAGGATGGAAAATTCATGTCATTCCCGAGAAACTGCTTTTTTACAGGCAAACAAAAAAGTCCACGCACAAAAATTTTACCCTACCTCACCGTGATGCGATTATTCGTTACATTGTTGACAAACACAAAGACTGGTATGTAGAAAAGATAAAAGAATTAATGGTAAAGGAAGAAGTGATTTATACAAGAACCCGCATTTCATTCCCATTGATTTTTAAAATGCTAATTGCAAGGTTCAAGCGAAAATACTGATGCTCTATTTTCAATGACAATTCATTTTTAACTGACAGGCTGCCTATCTTATCAGTGCAAACGTTCCCTTTCGGAAAATATCTCCGCACAAAGTCTTTGCTTTTATCAGGTAAACATACACATCTGAGGGTTGCAGCACTCCTTTATAATAACCATCCCAACATTTTGATGGATTATCTGAATGAAATACCAGCTCGCCCCAACGGTTGTAGAGGTTTAATGAAAAACCGGTAACGGTTCCCCAATGGTTCACACTGAAACAATCATTTTTACCATCTCCATTTGGCGTAAAAGCTGTCGGCACCGGAAAGCCACTGCCTTCCTCGCCTTTGTTTACAAAAACAGTGATAGAATCATAAACCTGACAACCATCTACTGTTGTAATGGAAACATGATAAGTAGTCGATTGAGTAATGGATACAAAAGGATTTCGGCTAGTAGAGTCTGATAGGCCTACAGATGGCTGCCATAAATACCTATTCCCGCCATTAGCATTCAGCTGTGCTCTTGCTTGGAAACAGGTAATGTCATTTGATTTTGTTGTGGCTGTGACAGGTTTGTCTACAACAGGCAACTGAATTAAAACAGAATCAGTGATGTTACAATTGTTTTCGGAAATGATCACTTTATACTGCGTGGAACTGGTAGGGAAAGCCAACGTAGTACTGCTATTGGGATCACTTAAGGTAGAAGACGGGAACCACGTATAATGATCACCTCCTGAAGCAGACAATACTACGGAATCACCGACACAAAGAACAGGCTTGGATGATTGCACCGAAAAAACGGGCAGTGGGCTTACGGTCACCAGCACCGAATCTTTTGCAGTACATCCATTTGCATTCGTTGCACTTATATAATACCATGTTGTTGTATCAGGGCTTGCGATAGTAGTTGCGTTTCCAGCGTCTGATAGCCCAGCTATTGGAAACCAGCTGTAGCTGTCTCCTCCATTTGCTATTAATGTTGCTGATCCGGTTTTGCAGATGGCAGTATCAGATGACAGGTTGATAGCTGGAGCTGACAGTATCGATATAGAAATAGAGCCAGTGGCGGTACAGCCGTTTTTATTTACTTCGACAGAATAGTGCCCTTGTTGTGTTACAGTAATGGTTTGTGATGTTTGCCCGTTTTGCCAGGTGTAAGTTGCGAGTGCATTCCCTGCGTCCAATACCAGGCTATCGGAACTACAAATAGCTGTGTCAGTGCCGAGGCTGACCACAGGCTGTGGTACAATGGTTACCGTTACTGAATCAATGGCCTTACAACTATTAGTATTCGTTACAGTTAAAAAATATTTTGTTGTTGTGTCCGGCGCAGCGACGGTTGTGGGTGAAGTGGGATTGGCAATTCCTAGAGTCGGAAACCAACTATAAGAGCCTCCTCCAGTGGCACTTAAAACTACATTCCCGTTTTTACAGATAGAGGTGTCATTGGTCAGACTGATTACCGGGGAAGAAAGCGCTGCCACACGAATTGAATCAGTGGCCTTACAGCCATTAAGACTGACATCGACATAATAAAGGCCTTCTTGTTTTACAAGAAACGTTTGTGATGATTGGTTACCTTGCCATGTGTATAGAGAGCCTGGATTTCCTGCATCGAGCAGCAGACTATCAGACGAACATAAAGAAGTATCCGCGCCAAGGTTGACAACTGGTTTTTGCTTGACCTCCACTACAAAGGAATCAATATTTGTACAGCTGCCATTAAATGATTGAACCCAATAAATTCCTGGATTTTTTACATAGATAGAGTTGCTTGTGCTTCCTGTATTCCAAAGATTGCCGCTGGTTTTAGAAGAAGTTAGCTGTATGCTATCGCCTGCGCAAAGTGATTTCGGTTGCACAGGAGTGTGAGTATTGTCAACCACGACAACGGGCTTGCAATAGGAAGCTTGCGTACCTAGACCATCGTTTATGGTGAGGTTAATATTGTAAACTCCCGGCTGGTTGTAGCTAATTGCAGGTGGGTTTTGTAATGTAGAATTGGGCAAACTCGTATTTGTACAGCCCGAAAACATTAAACGACTTAACGTGTTATTTCCTGCATTTGGAATTAATGTATAAAGGTCGGCTCCAACACGGAATACTTTTGATAAACAGTGAGGGAAGTTGAGATTAGCTATGTTTCCGTAGCTACTTGCGCTTGGCGTTGATGTAAGATTTGTTCCAAAATCTAGTTTAACCAGGTCATTCGATTGTGCATTGATCACGAAGGCAAGGTTTTCGCCACAATATTTCATCACGTATATATCCCATGGCGTATGAAATTTGTTACCAATATTGCCAAGATTAACACCGGTAGGTGTATTTAAAAGTGAGTTTCCAAAGTTTAATCTTGTCAAACTATTTCCGTTCGCATTGGTTACAAACGCAAACCAACTACCATTGTCTTTAAATGCATGCACACCGGTTGGCGCATGCAGTCCGCCTATATTTCCCAGGTTCACGCCGGTAGGTGTATTTGAAAAGCTGCTAGAAAAATCAAATCTCGTTATGGTATTGTTGGAGGTATTAACGGTTATTCCGTACCATCGGCCATTGTCGTCGAAAACATACAAGTCATGTGGATAAGCAAGGTTGCCGATGTTACCCCAGTTTGTCCCGGTTGGCGTGTTGTTGTTGATATTTGTACCAAGTTCAATTTTTACAATTCTGGATGGGTTGCCTCCTACGGGGTCGCCTCCAACAATAATCAGGTACCACTTTCCTTCATTCTTAATTACCTGGATACCTTCTGTATTACCCGGTACAATACCGCCTACAGTCCCTAAATCAGTGACTGTAGGTGTATTAAGTAAACTGTTGCCGAAATTAAGACGCACCAGGCCACCTGGGTGGTTATTGGTCTGGAAGGCATAATAATTTCCTCCCTCAAGAACATAATCAATATAAACTGGTGACAAAAACTTGTTACCGATATTTCCCAGATTTGTACCAGTAGGTGCTGAGTTTACATTAGCTGTGCAAAAGTTCCAGTAATAACTACTCGCTCCAACCGACATATTGCTGATGGATACTGGTGCATTAACACACACGGTATCCGGCGCCAAAAACCCGGCGCCTGCGCTGATTCCGCATTGGCCGGAGATGTTTGGAAAATTATTGTAAAGTGCAGTTACTTCGCCTTGGTTCAAAGCACGGTTGTACCAGCGGATATCGTCCATGATTCCTTTAAACGGCAGTAGATCTCCTTGCCACCAGTTGCCAAATCGCAAATCGCTGTTACACGATAGAAACCCGTTGAAACTTGTTGCTTCGTCTCTTTTTAAAACCCCATCGATATAAATTTTATGACGGGAACCGTCATAGGTAATGACTGCACAATACCATTTTGTCCGGCAAATCCATTCATTTGTGTTTAAATAGCTTGATGCAGTAATGTTATTGCAGGTAGAATTATTTCCGACAAGGTTTGACCCGATTCCAGGAAATGGAGGATAATTAATAAAGAATTGGTATTGTGCCCCAGCCGTCCCACCTACAGTCGTAAAGTTTCTTTTCCCAACCAGGTTTTGAAGGTTGTCGGAATGTGACTGAAACCAAACGACCAAGCTAAAATTAGGCGTGGAGAAAGCGCCGTTGTCTGCAACACGGATATAGTCGTTAATGCCATCAAACAAGTAAGCGCTATTTGCATTGCCAAAACGGTCTGTTGTTAGTTGCGGTGGATTTACCAGCTGACCATGATGATTATTGCCGCTGGCATCGCTTGCAGTTCCATTAAAGGGATAATAGGCTACCAGTCCCGCTGTTAAATTGACCTGCGCAATACCCTGGAAAGAATAAAAGACGAGGATAAGCAGGCAAAATATAGCTCTCATCAGATGGATTAGTTTTGGTATGTATAAAATTATCCGGTTTGCGATTACGCAAGCTGCAGTTCTTCCTGGTAAAAGCTATAAGCTTTTCTAAGTCCTTCCTTTAATGAAATCTTGTGGGTCCAACCTGCATTGTTGATTAAGCTGCTGTCCATTAATTTCCGGGGTGTGCCGTCTGGTTTCTCCGGGTTGAAAACAATTTTCCCATTATAACCTGTCACTTCTGCTATCGCTTCTGCCAATGCTTTTATCGTTAGCTCTTCGCCTGTACCAACATTTACAAATTCTTTTTCGTTGTAATGATGCATCAGGAACACACAGGCATCTGCCAGGTCATCTACGTACATGAATTCACGCAACGGCGTACCTGAGCCCCAAATCTCTACTTCCGGTAAATTTTCCTTTACAGCCGTATCAAATTTCCGGATAAGTGCCGGTACAACATGCGAATTTTCCAAGTGGTAGTTATCGCCCTGGCCATACAGATTAGTAGGCATTGCAGAAATAAACCGGCAGTTGTATTGATCCCAGTAAGCTTCGCACAATTTTATGCCCGCAATCTTAGCAATGGCATACGGCTCATTTGTTTGTTCCAGTAAACCAGTCAAAAGGTGTTCTTCTTTAATCGGTTGAGGCGCCATTTTTGGGTAAATGCAGGAGCTACCCAAAAACAATAATTTGTTTACGCCGGTTAAATAAGCAGCGTGAATAATATTTGCTTCTATCATCAGGTTTTGGTAAAGGAAATCTGCCCGGTAAACATTATTGGCATGGATTCCGCCCACTTTTGCAGCCGCTAGGAAAACATATTCTGGTTTTTCTTTTTCAAAAAAATCGGTAACAGCCTGCTGGTTACGTAAATCAAGTTCAGAAGATGAACGGGTGAGAATGTTCTGGTAACCTTCGGCTTTTAATTTTCTCACAATGGCTGAACCCACCATTCCGCGATGGCCGGCAACATAAATTTTGGCGCTTTCTTTCATGAAGTGCCGAAAATAATATAAGTTTTTTAAAACTAAACCGTTGAAAAGCCGTTTGCATGCTCTTCCGGACCTTTTCCTGGATTCCCTTAAAATTGAATGGGAGTAGCGGCGGAAAGCTTCTCCAAAAACAACCTCAACGCCTCCTTTTTCTTTTCATCCAACCGATAGTCCACGTTCTCCGTAAAATATTTTTTCAAATCGTATGGGCCATAATTCAGCGCTCCTACAATCTCGTCCAGGTGGTTAAAGCCAATGCCGTTGGCTTCGTTAAACCGCTCTACAAAGTCGGCCGGGAGTTCTTTGTTGCTGATCCAGGCGGCAAATACAAACGGCAGTCCTGTGTGCTGCTTCCAGGCTTCCCCTAAATCATAAATGTATTTCGATTGGCTGCGTTGCTCCAGCGCCCTGTCGCCGATGACTACACCTGCCGTCGTTCCGGTAATGTTTTGACAAAAATCTTCGCCGGAGGCGTTGATGAATTCAACATCTTTTTTCCAGTATTCACGCAATAAAATGCGGGCAAGATTAACCGATGTTCTGGATTGATAATCCAGCAAAACCTTTTCTATGTTTTCAATGGGCGTTTCGCTGAAGATGCAAACCGATGCCACTTCGCCGTTGGCGCCAATGCAATAATCACCAACGATATTCCACGATGAGAGTTTGGTGGTTGCCGCAACCGGTATCAAGCCAACATCAATCCGGTCGTCGATTAAAGCTTGCGCTACTCTTGAAGGATAATCTTCCGTCAGTTCAATTTCATCAAGGATCGGATGATTTTTTATGCCGTACAACAGGGGCTTTGTGTTCAAATAGCTCACCGCTCCTACTCTTATCTTGTTCAAATCCGCTAATTTTGAAGCGCAAAGATAGCCGCAGATCAAACTGATTCTGACAGCATTAGCCTTTCATTTACAACCCACAGTTTTTTATGGATTTGAGTTCATTAACCGCTATCTCCCCCATCGACGGACGTTACCGCAAGCAAGTGCAACACCTCGACGACTATTTTTCGGAATACGGATTGATTAAATACCGCGTTTTAGTAGAAGTTGAATACCTGTTGTTGCTGGCGCAGAAAAAAATGTTCAAACTAACCGACAAAACTGCCAGTGAACTGCATCGCATAAAAGAAGAATTCAGTTTGGAGGATGCTGCTGCCATTAAAGAAATAGAAAAAACAACAAACCACGATGTTAAGGCCGTGGAATATTTTATTAAAGAAAAACTGAAGGCTGCGGGAGAAGAAAAGATTTTGGAGTGGGTGCATTTTGGGCTTACCTCGCAGGACATTAACAACACGGCCATTCCGCTTTCGTGGAAGCATGCGCTGGAGTTTGAATATTTTCCTGCGTTGCTTAACCTAAACCGCGAGTTAAAACTATTGGCAGAAGAATGGACTGACGTATCGATGCTTGCTCGTACACACGGACAACCGGCCAGTCCAACCAAACTTGGAAAAGAATTGATGGTATTTGTAGAGCGGCTAGAAAATGCAATTGAACAGGCGCTGCAGATTCCGGTGAGTGCAAAATTTGGCGGCGCTACCGGCAACTTCAACGCACATTATGTTGCATTTCCAAAGAAAGACTGGATTGCCTTTGCCAACGAATTTGTGGATGATATTCTTGGGTTGCAACGCCTGCAGTTTACCACGCAAATCGAACATTATGATCACTTGGCCGCCAGCTTCGATAGCCTGAAACGCATTAACAATATCCTGGTTGATTTCTGCCGCGATGTATGGACCTACATCTCCATGGATTACTTCAAGCAGAAGACCAAAAAAGGCGAAGTGGGTTCATCAGCCATGCCGCACAAAGTAAACCCCATTGATTTTGAAAATGCCGAAGGAAACCTTGGCATCGCCAATGCCTTGCTGGAGCACTTGGCTTCCAAACTACCGGTTTCAAGATTGCAACGCGACCTGACCGATTCGACAGTTTTGCGCAACATTGGTGTGCCCTTTGCGCACATCATGATTGCGTTTCGGTCCATTGAAAAAGGACTGGGCAAATTGGTACTGAATTACGAAAAGCTGGAAGAAGATCTTGAAAACAACTGGGCTGTTGTGGCAGAAGCCATCCAAACCATTTTGCGCCGCGAAGGTTATCCCAATCCTTACGAAGCATTAAAGGACCTTACAAGAGGCAAAGCCAAAATCGATAAAAAAGCCATGCACCAGTTCATTGACCGGCTTGAGGTTTCGGCAACAATTAAAAAAGAATTAAAGGCCATTACCCCGCACAATTACACCGGCGTTCACCCGGCTTATTAATGCCTAATTACAGCCTGTACGCCGGCGTGTGTCAATCAGGTATTGAATGCGCCAGATGCCCGCTGTTCTAACCAGTTGAAAGGAGTTTACGCCGCAGTGGCTGAACTTTCCTGCGTAGAAAAATTGGTAAGGCGTCCAGGCAATAGCCAGCGCATCATCTACTTTTATCGTTTCAAATGTTATGCGTTCGTCTGCTGAATCTTTCGGCAGCGAACTGATTTGCGATGCAAAGCCGCTCGCCATTTCGGTTCTAACCCTTCCGTTGCGCAAAATAGTTTGAAGAATGGCACTATCGGCAAAGCATTCTTTTAATGACGATGCATCGCTGGCTTTCATGGCCGCAAATAGTTTTGTTATCACGGCTTTTACAGAGTCTTCTGCCGATTGGGCAAACACGGCTTGCGATGAAAAATAAACAAAGGCAAGTAGAAAAATCTTTCTCATAAAATGAAGATAAAGTGAAGCGGCTGTCTGCATTTACCGCTTGTCAAAATGCTTATAATAATCCACTGATCGAAATAAAAAATGCCGGGCAACAGCCGGCATTTTTCTATTGAAGGATTGTTTTTCTTATCGCAGTTCCTCGCTGGTAAAGGCCAGCGGCAATAAGCGACTGGCACTGTCAATCACATACACAGGTCCTTCCATTCCACCCAAAATCAATTGCACGGGATGATTCACGCGGCCTTCAAACTCCTGCAAGGATTGCCGGCAAATACCGCAGGGAGAAATAGGGTGATCGCTTTTCTGGTGTTCGCTGCGGTAACTGATGGCCACTGTTTCAATGGGAATTTTTGGAAACAGCGACGAAACCGATGCAAGCAGCACCCGTTCGGCGCAAAGGCCTACCGGAAAGGAAGCATTTTCCTGGTTGCTGCCGGCTACAATTTCACCGTTGGCCATTCTAGCAACGGCTCCCACCTGAAATTTGGAATAAGGGGCATAGGCATTGGCCGTTACTTCTCTTGCTTCGTTCAACAGCCACTGTTGTTCTTCGGGCAGTTCGGATATGTTTTCGTAAACCTTGTAATTAAACTCGAATTTGTTTTCTTTCATGCTAAAGTATTAGAGACAAAAATGCCCCGCGGTTTTTGCGGGGCAGTTAAAGATAGTTTATTTTACGATATTAAACAATCGGCTCCAGCGCGGCCCACCTTCGTAACTAAACCAAATGAGCCAGGCCTTACCGACAATGCGGTCCTCCGGAACAAAACCCCAGTAGCGGGAGTCCTGCGATCCCTGGCGGTTGTCGCCCATCATCCAGTAATAGTTCATCTTAAATATGTACGACGTTGTTTCTTTTCCATTGAGAAAGAACTTCCCGTTTTGGAGGTAGAAATCGTTTTGTTCATACACCCGGATCACTCTTTCGTATAACGGATAGTTTTCCGGGGTAAGTTGTAGTGTTGCACCTTTTGCCGGAATCCAGAGCGGACCAAAATTGTCTCTCGTCCACGAGGCATGCTGCGTATCGTACGGAAACACATTCTCACCATCCGGGATGCTTGTATCTGGTTCTACTTTATATCCTTTCTGCAACAGGTCTTTTCTTGCTTCTTCCGACAACGTAATGCTGTACACAAACGGTTTGTTTGTGGTGGCAAACTCGCCTTTTTCAACATCCACGTCGTATTGTTCTTTCAACGTGTAAGGGTCAAGCGTTTGGCCGTTGGTAATAACAATGTAACGTACCAATGAATGGGGCGGATTAGGCTCCTGCCGTCCGTTGATGCTTACGGTATTGTTCACCACCTGGATGGTATCCCCGGCAATACCCACGCAACGTTTAATGTAATTGTCGCTTTTGTCTGCCGGGTGAATTGCCAGCGGAAAAACATCGGGCTGGCTTAACACAATCTGGCGGCCCTGCGCTTCATTGCCATTGGATGCTTCGCGGATGAATTGGTAGTAAGGCCGCTGCGATTGAAATTCGGGAAGGTTAATTACCGTATCGCCGGCAGGGAAATTAAACACCACTACATCGCCGCGTTCTACCGGCGAGGCAAACCAGCGAATGTAGGGAAGCTGTACCAGTGTGCTATACGATTTGCGGCTTGTGCCGGGAATGTAATTGTGAACAAACGGAATAGAAAGCGGTGTGTTTGGAATACGAGGCCCATAACTAAACTTGCTGACAAACAAAAAATCGTTTACCAGCAATGTTTTTTCCATTGAGCCGGAAGGAATGGTGTAGGCTTCAAAAACAAATGTGCGGATGAGTGTAGCAGCAACAACAGCAAAAATGGCCGCGTCAACCCACTCTCGCCAGCCCGGCTTTTGGTAATGACGAACACCTTCGGCACCAATGTAGCGGGGATTTTCTTTGTAGGCCAGGTAAGGAAAATAAAATGGGGCAAACAAAGCGGCAAGGGTGTGTGCACCAAGGCTGAACCTGCCAAACAGCTTCACAAACTCGATAAAAATACCGGGTGTGATAAACCATCCTACTACCGGGATCAATTGCCAGAACACCCAATGCTTTGGACGTTTTGCCAGGTCCTGCATAATCCATGTATTGTAGAAAGGAACATAGGCCTTCCACGAAGCAACACCGGCTTGCTGAAACAATTTTGCCAAACCAAATGAAGGAAGAAAAACCAGCAGGAAGGAAATCAGGTAAACAGTCAGAAAGTGTGAAATCGGCATCCGGTAATCTTTAAAGC
>DATKHJ010000168.1:0-2798 GCA_035510335.1 Flavisolibacter sp.
GCACACTCCATTTGTTGAATTTCGACTGCAGGGTTCCATACAATGCATGAATGTTTTCTTTGTATAAAAAATGATTGGACCGTCCCCAGTCATCCTGCCACATTCCGTTGTTGCGGGCCTTGTAAATCGATTGATTGTCGGTGTTGATGTTAGAGGATTTCCAGCCCGCTTCCAGGCGAACATTTTTCAGCTGTTCGCTATAGTCTGCTTTGGCGGAAAGAATGCGAATGTTACCGGGTATGTCAGCCATTGAGGCTTCGGAATAGGTGCTGGGAATGATGGATGTATTCTCAAAAAACTGGTTGTTTAGGTTGCGGTAGTGAAGCACATCCACATCGGCAGTCAGTTCCCGCGAACTGGTAAAACTGTGTTGCAAATGCAGGGAGCCACCGCCGTTTTTCCAGTCGGTGGCATTGGTGCTGCGGGTGTACACCAATGAATCTACATACTGGTTTGGGTTCATCCAATAAGCGGGGTTATTACTATTGCCTTTTCGATCCATGGCAGTGCCGGTCAGCGTGAGACTGAGAGATGTTTTTTTGCCAAGTTCGTAGTCAACACCGGCCCGGAGGCTTTGCGACAAAAGATTTCCTTTTAAAAAACTCGGCTGCTCCAGCAGGGAAGCGATGGTTTTTCCATCGGCTTTGAAATACGTACGCAATGCATAAATGCGGGTAAAGTAAGCGTTATAAAAGCTCCCTATATTGGCAAACACATTCCATTTACCGCTGCGGTAGTTAAGGGAAAGATTGTTGTTGCTTTTTGGATAATAACCCTGCCCGTACGAGGTGCTTAGCGTACCGTTAAACCCACGCTGAATACTCTTTTTCGTTTTAATGTTGATGACACCTGCATTGCCGGCTGCGTCATATTTTGCCGGCGGATTGTCCATCAGCTCTACCTGGCTGATTTGCGAGGCGCTCATGCCGCTTAGCAGCGTGGTTAACTCAGCTCCATTCAGGTAAGTTGGCTTTCCATCCATCATTACCATTACACCACTGCGGCCTTTAAAACTAATGTTGCCGTCTTTGTCCACCGTCACACCCGGAAGTTTTTCCAGCGCTTCTAACGCAGTGGTACCCACATTGGCAATGCCGGCTTCCATATTGACAACCGTTTTATCCGGCCGCAATTCAATGAAGGATTTTTTTACGGACACCATCACGTTTTGCAGCGTATGATCGGCAGTTGAAAGCATTAACTGGCAAGAACGTTGGCTTGCCGTATTAATGGAAAGAACCGCAGGATGGTACCCGCTGCGGCTGGCGCGGAGGATGAAACTTTCGTCAGGTACGTTTTCAAAACGCACCAACCCTGCACTGTCGCTGATAAAAATTTTTACGAGAGATGAATCAGGTTTCAGCAATTCAACAGTTGTGTGTGAAAGCGGTTGTTTGGAGCTGGCCGTTACGGTTACAAGCAGGTTGTTATTAGGTTGTGCACCGGCAGGGGAAAAGGCACATGCCATCAATAAAAAGAAAAGCAGAAAGCGGTGCATAGACGAATTTACAACCGTGAAGGTCCTCGAGGGTTTGTTTACCTGTGAATGGTTCGTTCAGCAAGATAATGGAAATGTGCCAATCTTTCTGACAGCGAAGTTTTGATTAACGTCAATAATTAAAGGGTGGCTGCAAAACCTATCTTTGCCCGCCATGCAAAAAAACAGTTTTGAAGAAGGCCGCGTTTTGCTGATCAACAAGCCACTCTACTGGACATCTTTCGATGCGGTGCGAAAAATCCGTAACCTGACAAGAACAAAAAAAGTCGGACACGCCGGAACGCTTGATCCCCTGGCAACAGGACTGTTGATTGTTTGCACCGGGAAGTTTACCAAAAAGATAAACGAATACATGGCGCAGGAAAAAGAGTACACCGGCACCATCACGCTGGGCGCCGTTACGCCAACCTACGACCTGGAAAGTGAACCTATTGATCACAAACCAACCGATCATTTAACGCCGCAACAACTGCAGGAAGCAACCCTGCCGTTTACCGGTGCCATCCTGCAAACGCCGCCGATTCACTCCGCCATTAAAAAAGATGGCAAACGGGTGTATGAACTTGCCCGCAAAGGGCAAGAGGTTAAACTGGAACCCCGCCCGGTTACCATTTCTTCTTTTGCAATTGAGAAAGTAGAGGGGGCTGTTGTTCATTTCCGCGTGGTGTGTTCTACCGGCACCTACATACGCAGCCTTGCCAACGATTATGGTGCACAACTGGGCGTTGGCGGTTACCTGAGCAGCCTTTGCCGCACCCGCATCGGCGATTTCAAACTGGAAGATGCACTCACAATCGAGGACGTGGAAAGGGAAGTGAAGGAAATTTGAAGTTTGTAGTTAGTAGTACTCGTTTCCAATTAGCCATTTGGTTGTGAAAGGATGCCTGCACTTACGGCCACTAACTCCTGCAATCCATAAAACTTTGTGTTTGCCTGTTTAAAACGGATAATCAATTCCTAGCTGCACCTGACCGTTCAGCAATTGCCAGTCGTAGAACCAGCGGTTTTGAGCATTCAGTTTGTCGATGTCGGGTGTTGGGTTTTTTACCTTGTAGGCATAATCCAGGCGAATTTTGAAGAAACCAAAATCCAGTCGCAAACCGGTTCCCAGGCCAATGGCAATGTCTCTCCACAACTTATTGAACGAGTCGGGGAAGTGACCCTCGGGAAAATCGGGTTCGTTTCTTCTTAAAAACCATACGTTACCAACGTCGGTGTAAATGGCTGTGTTAATGCCAATTCCCCTGTAATCGGCCAGGAAAATACGGTACTCAATGTTGGCTTCCAGACGTATATCACC
>DATKHJ010000169.1:0-6895 GCA_035510335.1 Flavisolibacter sp.
TTTTTACATTTTTTAACGCATCAATAATGCCTTTGGAGTGACCATGTGCACTGTCTAAACAAACCACATCTACTCCCACTGTCTGCAAAGCCGCAACACGGTCCAGCAGATCCTGCGTTACACCAACGGCAGCACCAACCAGCAATCTGCCCAGTTTATCTTTTACCGAATTGGGGTGAGAAGTAAGCTTGATAATATCGCGGTAAGTAATCAGGCCAACCAGTTTTCCGCTCCCATCAATCACGGGCAGTTTTTCCACTTTCGTCTGGCGAAGAATTTTTTCCGCGCCATGCAGGTCGGTTCCTTCCGGCGCTGTTACTAAATTCCCCTTCGTCATAATCTCACTTACTGGTTGCTGCAGGTTTTCCTGGAAGCGCAAATCTCTATTGGTGAGAATGCCGGCCAGCTTTCCATCGCTGCTAACAATGGGAATCCCGCCAATTTTATTTTCCCGCATCAGCCGCTGCGCATCGCCAACAGTTGCATCTACCGGCAGGGTAATGGGGTCGATGATCATGCCGCTTTCGCTGCGCTTTACTTTGCGCACTTCATTGGCCTGCTTTTCAATGGTCATGTTTTTGTGCAGAATGCCAATGCCACCTTCTCTTGCCAGGGCAATGGCCATCGATGCTTCGGTTACCGTATCCATGGCTGCGGAGAGCATGGGAACGTTAAGGGTAATGTCTTTGGTGAGGCGTGTTTTGATTTCAACATCTCTTGGTAAGATTTCCGAGTAGGCCGGAACAAGGAGAACGTCGTCGAATGTTAAGCCTTCAATGAAAGTTTTTCCTGTGGAGTTTGTTGCCATAGGCAAAGATAGGGGAGAGGCGGTAAATCGGTTATTGGTTACTAAGTTAATTGGTTAACAGGTGACCATTCAGCTACACCTTATTGACTTATAAACAGATTAACTTATTAACTCCAACCATTGGTGTATTGAAAGGATGGGTTTATATTTAGCAAGATGAAACGGCTGCATCTTTTTCTTTGTTTCACAATCCTTATGCAAACGCAACGTGCCTTTGGGCAGGATTCTGCGGCAAAGGTGGCTGTCGTTATTTCTCCTGCTTTGTTTGTGCCGGTGAGTGTAGCAGCGCAAGGTGGCCTGCAGCTTGCCGTTAGTCGTCGCCTTTCTCTTCTTGCCGAAGCAGCGTTCCCGCTTTTTGAACCCGATAACACCACTTACCAAAAGATCGATTACTGGCGTGTTGGACTGGAAATTCGCCATCGCCTGCCCCAGAAAAACTTTCGCCGTTATCTTGCCCTGCAGGGCAGTTATCTTTTTCGCGAACTAACCAATGCCGGTGGCGGCAACTATTATACCCGCAACCAGACGTTTGCCTATAGCAGTGCCCATATAAAATCGCCAGTTCTTTCCACGGCCGTAAAGTTGGGAATGGAATTGCCAATTGGCAAGCGAACTTTTTTTGATTTATTTGCCGGTGTTGGTGTGCGGATGATTTTTAACCGGTACACAACGGGAATGGCATTGGTGACTTCCATTGAGCCCGAAAAGCAAAATTTTCTGAAGTTTGATAATGCCTGGCTGTACAACTATACGCTGGTGCGGCCGCACTTTACGACTGGTTTGCGTTTTGGCGTTTGGCTGTAAAGCGCATTACTCTACCATCTTGTACATCTTTCCCGGCTGGCTTTGCAAAACGCCTTGCAATTCAAGATTGAGGATAGCCGCTGCAGCAGCGCTGCTACTCAAGCCGCTGCTGGTATTAATTTCATCAATGTGAAGCGACTCTTTCGCCTGCAAAAGCTGAACGATTTTTTGTTCATCAGCGGAGAGTTCAATAAACAGTTCCCGCTGCTTTTTGGGTTTTGCCTTCTTTTCTTTCCAGCCCATCACCTCCAGCAGTTCATCGGCATCGGTAAGCAAAATGGCTTTGTTGTATTTGATAAGATGATTGCAGCCGCCGCTGGTTTTGTCGGTTGTTCTGCCGGGCACGGCAAATACATCGCGGTTGTAACCATCGGCCAGTTTTGCGGTGATGAGGCTTCCGCCTTTGGTGGTAGATTCGATGATGACCGTAGCATCGCTCATGCCGGCTACAATGCGGTTGCGCAGCGGGAAATTATGTTTGTCGGGTTTTGTATCATGAAAGAATTCTGTGAGAATGCCGCCGCCTTCTGCAATCATTTCTTTCGCCAGTTCAGCGTTTTGCGCCGGGTATATTTTACTCAGTCCATGACCTACCACACCAACCGTAGCAACACCGGTTTTCACCGCCGCCTTGTGTGCAATGGCATCAATGCCGTAGGCCAGTCCGCTTACAACAATCACATTGTGCTGCGCCAGTTCTTTTACCAACTTTTCTGTAAATGATTTTCCGTAGTCCGTGTTACTGCGTGTGCCTACAATGGCAACTATTCTCGATGCATTTAAATCGGCTTCGCCTTTGTAAAAAAGAAGCGTTGGTGAATCATAGCAGTTCAATAAACGTTTGGGATAGGCTTCATCGGTAAGAAAAAATGTTCTGATCTTGTACTTTTCAATAAAGGCTAGTTCCGTTTCTGCGATATGAAAATCAGAAAACTGTTTAATAGAAGCTGCTCTTACTTCGCCAATGCCTTCAATTTTTTCCAGCAATGGTTTTTTTGCTTTGAAGATGGCGCTGGCTTCGCCGAAATGCTGCACCAGTATTTTGGCCTGCACATCGCCAATGTTGGGAATGAGGGTCAGTGCAAGCTGGTAAAAAAGTTCGGAATGCATGAAGGCAGTTAGTGGTTAAATGACTGATAACAGCAATATAAAAAGATTCTGTTATCAGTCATCTATCTGCTCGGTTCTATTTCGCAAGAATCTTCAATTCCGTTCTCCGGTTTTGTGCACGGCCTTCTTCGGTTTTGTTGTCGGCTATGGGTTTGGTAGCGCCGAACCCTTTCGGAATCATGCGGTCGCCTTTAATGCCCTTTTCAATAAGATAATTTACCGTGCTTCTTGCTCTTGCTTCGGAAAGCTTTTGGTTTTCGACTGCACTACCAACATTGTCGGTATGCCCTTCGATCTGGATTTTTACCGTTGGATTATCCTGTAAAAGTTGCACCACTTTGTCCAGTTCCACTTCCGATTCTGGACGGATGTTGTACTTCGCGGTTTCAAAGAAAAGATTGCGCAACACAACCGTTGCATCTACTTCAATCGGCTGCAGCGGAATGTCTTTTTGATAGGTAGAATCGGCGGCTTTGTTCTTCAACGAATAATTAGCGGAGTAGAAAAGATAGCCCCTGCGGTTAACGTTGAACGCATAGTCTTTTCCAACCGGAAGCGTAATAAGGTAATTGCCTGTTTCATCGGTTTGCACTTTCGATACAGTGCGTTTGCTGGCAAGGTCAATCAGCTCTACAGACGAAGGCAAGCCGGCCGTTGTTTTCTTGTCAAACACTTTGCCTTTTACCCACAGGGTTTTTGCCGGACGAACATCTTCCCGCAACTCAAAGCTGTAAATATCCAGGCCGCCTTTGCTGTCGCTGCGGTCACTGGCATAGTACGCCGTTTTTCCATCGGCAGCAATAAACAGTGTTCCTTCGTGATCGATCGTATTAATGGGATAACCCAGGTTTTCAGGCTTGCCCCATTTACCATCATCGCCTCTTCTGCTAACAAACAGGTCTTCGTTGCCGTAGCCCTGGTGACCGCTTGAGGTAAAATACAGCGTGTTGTTGTCGGCATGAATAAACGGCGAGTATTCATCTCCCGGCGTGTTGATCGTTGGGCCAAGGTTTTCAGGTTCGCTCCACTTGCCGCTGGGCAGCAGGTGCGAAACATAAATATCGCTTCCACCCAGTCCGCCAAAGCGGCGACTGGCAAAATACAAGTCTCTTTTGTCAGGAGAAAGACAAGGCTGCGATTCCCACTGGTCGGTGTTTACTTTTCCGCCAAGGTTAAATGCCGGCGACCAGCCCTGTGGAGTTTTGTAAGAAATGTAAATATCGCAGCTGCCGGCACCATCCGGCCGGTTGCAGCCGGTAAACACCAGCCACTGTCCATCCTGCGAAATGCTTTGTGCGCCTTCGTTCAGCGAGGTGTTGATGTTGCCCTGTAAACGCATGGCGCCAATCCAGCCGGTGTTGTCTTTTTCGCTGCCAAAAAAATCTTCATTCATGTTATTTACACGGCGGGTGTACACCAGTAGTTTTCCATCAATGGGCATGGAAGGAAAATATTCTGACTCGGGTGAGTTGATGGCATCGCCTAAATTTTTGGGCGCAAAAACATAGTTGGATACCGGACGTGATTTTGCGTAATCAATCGCAAACTGGAAACTTTTCTGGCGGTACTCTGCAGCCTTACGTGTTGTGGGATGAAGATTGGGTCTTGCCAGGATTTTATTGACAGCTTGGAGAGCTTTTTCGAAATCGCCTTTACCGGCCAGGTTAATGGAATAGGGCAATTGAAAGCCCGGGTCGGCTGTATAGGCGGTATCAATGGCAAAGCCTTTTTCGTAAACGGTTACGCTTTGCGCATATTCTTTCAATTGGCCGTGCACGCCAGCTAAGGAGAGATAGGCATCCACATAACTTTCATCCCGGGCAATGGCCTGTTGCAAAACGGTAATGGCATCGCGGTATTTGGAAAGTTCGGTTAGTTCAATGGCCCGTTCGTAGAGTGCCACAGCCCTGCGGTCAACTTTGGTAACATCATATTGGGCGGAAGCAGACAGGGTAAAAAACAAAAGGCCAAGGGCCAGAAAAGAGAGAAACCGGTTCTTCATGGCTTGAAGATAAACAACCTTTAAAACACGGTTAGAAGCAAGGGGAGTTTTAACGTTCCGGAAACGCTACGGAACGTTAATATACTTGTGCGTTTGCAACGACAACTGCCACTGCGGATGCGCTTTGATGTACTCCACAATCATCGGCGTCAACTCTGCTGCTTTTGACCACTCTGTTTGCAGAAAAAGTTTGCAGTCCGGCGAAACCTGTGCTGCCCACTTCTCGGCCCATGCAAAATCAGATTTGTTGAAGACAACAATCTTTAATTCATGTGCCTTCGGCAGAACCTCAGGCAATGGCACTTTAAATTTTTTAGGAGAAAGCGTAATCCAGTCTAACTCACCAGAAACTGGCGAAGAACCGGACGTTTCAATGTGAATGCGAAGCCCGGATTTGTGCAAAGCTTCTGTCAGTGGCAATAGGTCATGCATCAGGGGTTCACCACCGGTAATGACAACAATCTGCGCCGGTGTGGCTTTCACCATACGTACCAATTCTTCAACAGCGTACTGCGGGTGTTTGTCAGCATCCCAGCTTTCTTTTACATCGCACCATACACAGCCCACATCGCAACCGCCAAGCCGAATAAAATAAGCCGCCTTGCCGGTATGCACGCCTTCTCCCTGGAGGGTATAAAAATGCTCCATCACCGGCAGCGTAGCCGTTTGTTGTAATGGAGCAAGTTGTATTTCGTTTGTTTCTGTCATTTTACTTTTTCAATTACACGTTTCACATTTCGTAGTGCTTCATGGCACAGGCACGAAAAGTATTTTTCATTAAAGCAGCAATGGTCATGGGTCCAACGCCACCCGGTACCGGCGTGATGTACGAACACTTTGGTGCCACTGCGGCAAAGTCCACATCGCCGCTAATGCGGTAACCACTTTTTTTGCTGGCATCTTCCACACGGGTAATGCCTACGTCAATCACCACGGCGCCTTCTTTTACCATGTCGGGTTTTACAAATCCCGGGCGGCCAAGGGCAGCTACAATAATATCCGCCGAACGGCAAATCTCTTCCAGGTTTTTGGTGGAGGAGTGGCAAATGGTAACCGTGCAATTGCCGGGATTGCCCGAACCACTCAGCAGGATACTCATTGGCCGGCCTACAATATGACTTCTGCCAATGACAACCGCATGTTTGCCTTTGGTTTCAATTTTATAATGTTCCAGCATCAGCATAATGCCGTAAGGGGTGGCAGGAATGAATGTTGGTTGTCCCAGCACCATGCGGCCCACATTGTTTGGGTGAAACCCATCCACATCTTTGTTGCAATCAATGGCATTGATCACTTCTTCGGCGGAAATATGCGCAGGCAAAGGCAGCTGCACCAGGATGCCATCCACATCAGGATCGAGGTTGAGGCCGCGTATAACTTCCAGCAACTTAAACTCGGATGTTTCTTCTTCCAGCCGGATGAGCGTTGACTTAAAACCAACCTCGTTGCACGCCTTCACTTTCGATGCCACATAGGTTTCGCTGGCACCGTTATCGCCTACCAAAATTGCCACCAAATGCGGTACGGGTTCGCCCCTTGACGCCAGTTGTGCCACCTCCAGTTTCAATGAATCTTTAATCGCCTGGGCCGTTTCTTTGCCATTTAAAATTTGCATCCGGCAAAGATAGAAGGGTTTGGGTTTCGGGGTTTAGCGTTGGGAGTTGTTTAACGCAGTCTTCATTTAGTTTTAGACAGACCGATTAGCAGTAAAGTTTTCGTTGTTATATATGGATTTTCTTTCCTATCTTAACGGAAACCAACTGACTGCTTGAATAAATTCTTACTAGTAATGGCAACCTGCTGTTGTTTGCTGGCTGCCCGTGGACAAAACTCCCGGACCGCTGCCAGCCTCGTCTATTCTTCGGTAAATACATATAGCTCCCAGTTCAACGATGCATTTTCGTTTCGGAACAATGCCGCTGCATTGGCCGGAACAAAAACTTTTTCAGCCGGTGTTTTTTCTGAACGCCGTTTTTTATTGCAGGAGCTAACGTCTTACACCTTTGCCGCTGCATTGCCTACTTCGTCGGGCAGTTTTGGGCTGCGTGGCAGCATGTTTGGTAATGCGCTATTCAGGGAAACAGTATTGGGGTTTGGCTATGGTCGCAAATTGGGAGAGAAGCTGAGCGTTGGCCTGGCGTTCGATTATCTTTCAATGAATGCAAGCGGGT
>DATKHJ010000170.1:0-37423 GCA_035510335.1 Flavisolibacter sp.
CTGGTAAAGGGGATTGGTTGCCGGGGTAGCCGCCGGGTTTTCCGCCGCCGCAGCCAGTTTTGTCCGCTTTAAAATATAATCGCCAATCAAGTAGCCAAAAATTACCTGTACAATGGCCGGCAGGGTGCTCATGAGGCCTTCGGGGTCAAACGGATAAGGAGAGCCGTTTACGCTTTCGCCTTTGTACAGGTGCGGTTCGTGAAGAATGGCCCTGTCCACACTATTGCCAAACCAGCCGGTAATGCTGTAAGGATCTGCCGGATCTCCCAATACATAACACAAAAGCCAGTAGAGCAGCAATATGATTAGCCCGGCCAGGTAAGCACCTTTGGGTTTTAAATAATAAACAATGATGGAAGCAAAAAAGTAACAAACAGCAATCCGCTGCAGTACGCCAAATATACGTACGCCAACAATGTTGCCACTTGTGGTGGTCCTGGTCCATCCGTTGAACAGCAGCTCGCCGTTCTCCCAACGAACAAAAGGCCACCAATTTAAAAACAAACCAATAGCAAAGATGAGTATGCTTCGTTTAACAACTTTTTGCCAGAAAATGGCATCGCCGGCCTGGTGCAGCCGCGGCATCACAAAAGCCATGGCGTTTCCAACGGCAAACAGAAAGAAAGGAAAAACAAGGTCGGTAGGGGTTAAGCCATGCCAGGGCGCATGTGCCAATGGAGAATAAAGATGGCTCCAACTGCCGGGGTTGTTTACAAGAATCATCAGGCAAACGGTTGCGCCCCGGAAAACATCAAGCGAATAGTAGCGTTGGTTCAAAAGACGGGTTTTGCGTTAAATGTAGCAAAGTATTTTTTGGCCGTGAAGGCGACGTTTCGGCTATCTAAATTTTTGCTTGACCGATTTGAAAAAACAATCAATTAAAAAGATCGCTAATCTTACCCGTTGAAAGACAACAGGATTGGCCAAGATGCCGGGTGATGGTAGTAACTACTTCATTCTCTGCTTCTTTTGCCGGTTTTACAGTCCCGATACAAGGACTATATTTGCACCTCTTCTGAAACAGGGCCTGTCAGCCATGGCGTTTTGCTGTGACTGAGAAAGGCGAAGCCGTGCCAGGTTGAAGTCAGTCTGCCAGCAAATGGGAATGGTAGTTTGTAGGCGGGAACGGCTCTTTCATTCATCAACGCACAAGCCTGCAAAAGGTTTTAAACCGGCGACTAACAGCCGAAACGTCCTCTGTTTTATCATTCAATAACCGACTTTCGGTTGGCCTTGCGCCTTCGGAAAGTATAAGATTAGTCCCGTTCAATACGCATTCATGAGAAGTATTTTCCTGCTTTCCGGTTTTGTCATCATTCTTTTTTCTGCTTGTCGCACCCAGCGCTCTGCAGTTACCAATTACCTGGATAAGACTAGCGACACCAGCGGAACGACGTTGATTAACTTAACCGAGCCAACTATCCAGGTAGATGATCTTCTTTCCATTAAGGTGTATAGCCTTAGCGCTGACCCACGGGTTGACGCATTATACAACCTGCCTGAGCAAACGGTAGCGGGCAGCAGTACAACCTCGGCAACAGCCGGTTTTTTGGTAGGCGCCGATGGCAATATTGAATATCCACGGCTGGGCACTATTCACGTTGCAGGTTTAAAAAAAGCAGAGCTGGTTCAATTACTTAAAAGCAAACTGGATACGATCCTGAAAAGTCCATCCGTAATTGTTCGGTTTTTAAATTACCGGGTGAGTGTACTGGGCGAGGTAGGCAGGCCTGGTACATTTAATATTCCCACTGAGCGGATTACCATTTTTGAAGCCTTGGGTCTTGCCGGCGACATTACAGAATTTGGCAACAAGGCAACCGTTAAAATCAAACGTGAAAATGGCCTGCAGGCCGATATTCAAACCGTTGATTTAACCGCCAAGGATATTTTTACATCACCGTTTTATCGGCTGCAGCAAAACGATGTGGTATTTGTAGAGCAAACCCGAAGAAAGCTGCAGCAGCAGGAGCAACAGAATTTGTCACAGCAAATTGGAATTGCTACCGGTATCATCACAGCCATTGCGCTGATTATTAATTTTATTCGCTAATCTATACAATGCAAGTACCCCGGATGGAGGAGCAGGTAGTCACAAAAAAATCAAGGGCAGACTTTTCATCACTAAACATTAAAGAGCTATTCTTTAAATATCTCCGGTTTTTGCCGTTATACATTATCTGTGTAGCGCTATCCTTGCTGGGGGCCTACCTGTATTTGCGGTACACCACGGAATTTTACCGTTCAGCAGGACAGATTCTGGTAAGAGATGAAAAGAGCTCTGCCAATATCCGGAGCGAACTGGAAGAAGCCATGCGGTCGGATGGGCAGAAAAATATTCAAACGGAGATCGAGATTCTTCAATCCAGGCAATTGATGGAAAGGGCGGTTGATTTGCTGGGGCTGAACTTCAACTATTTTTCTACCGGGAAGATCAAGGAACTGAACATCTACAAAACATCACCGTTCAGGCTCGAGGCGCAACGGCTCACGGACTCGTCTAAAACCTTTACGTTACAGTTCGCTTTTGCTGATCAGCAGAAGTTTACCGTGAACGGTGCAGGTCCGGTTCAGATGGGCAATTGGTTTGAAAATGCCTACGGCCGCTTTCGCCTTGTACGGATGAACGAGGGAGCAATTGCAACTGAATGTAAAGTAGTTTATAACCCAACGCCAGCCCAGGCGGGCCAGTTATTAGGCGGACTGGTGGTAGTACCCAAACAAACAACGGGCATACTCACCATTGCCCTTGAAACAACAAACCCTTACCTGTCGGCCGATGTAATCAATGCTTTAATGCAGGAATACCAAGAGGCAACAGTAGAGGAGAAAAATGCTTCTACGCGGAAATCACTGGCGTTCATTGATGGACTGCTAAAAGAACGGGCTTCTGAAATTGACTCCATCACACAATCACTTGTTTCTTACCAAAAGGCCAACAATATTATCAGTCCCGAAACACAGGCCAGCAATTATTTCGGTAGGGTTGAAGATGCCCACAAACAAGAGCAGTTACAACGGATGCAATATAACAATGCGATTTTGCTGCAAGACTATCTTCAGCAAAACCGTGAGGGTACAGTGCCTTCTTCGCTTGGTTTAGAAGATCCGACGCTGAACGCTTTGGTTACTTCATACAATCAATCGCAGATTGAGAAAAAATCATTGCTGGAAAATGCCCAACCCGGTCACGTAATTGTTCAGCAAAAAGAAGAAGAAATCGGTTTGTTGCGTAATAGAATACTGGAGAACATCCGCAACATCAAATCTTCTTACAGCCAGGCAATTGGTACCTTGCGTTCAAGCAGCGGAGAAGCCGTTTCCCAGATCAAAACCCTGCCTACAAAAACCCAGGAACTGCTTGATATCCAGAACCAGTTGGAAGGCAAGATGCGCCTTTACAACGAAATGCTGGCCAAACGTGACCTCTCTGCTATTACGCTGGCTTCAACCATTTCCAATACAAAGGTTATACAGGAGGCCGGACCCGATGCAACTCCCGTAAAACCCGATCGGCGTTCTACACAGATTCTTGCTTTTTTCATTGGATTACTAATCCCGACCATTGTGATTGTGATTATGGAACTCATGAACGACAAGATCAATTCACGGCACGATATTGAACGCCTTACCGACGCCACCATTCTTGGTGAAGTAGGGCACTCTTTGAATAGCACAACACTTGTAGTTACCTCTGGTAACCGCCGGGTGATTGCCGAGCAGTTCCGGATACTTCGTTCCAATTTACAGTATATTTTGACCAATACAGAAAAGCCGGTGGTCATGGTTACCTCATCGTTCAGCGGTGAGGGTAAATCGTTTATCAGCACTAACATGGGTGCGGTTATGGCGCTGGCTGGCAAAAAAACGGTCATACTGGAATTCGACATCCGCAAACCAAAAATCGTTTCAGGTCTTGATATGCCCAAAGGACCAGGTCTTACCAATTTCATCCTGGGCAAGCAAACCGCAGAACAGTTACCGGTGCTTGTGGCCGGCTATGATAATCTTTATGTACTGCCTTGCGGTCCCATTCCTCCCAACCCCGGTGAATTATTGCTTGACCCGAAGCTGGACGAACTGTTTGCCTACCTGAAAGCAAATTTCGACGTAGTGATTATGGATACGGCGCCGGTAGGTATGGTGAGTGACGCCATGACACTCAGTAAGTATGCCGATTGCACACTTTATATTGTTCGGCAGGGACGTACATTCAAAAAGCAGATTGGCCTGGTGGATGAATATTATAGCGAAGGCAAGTTGCCAAAAATCTCCATTGTGCTGAACGATGTGAAGACCGGCGCAGGTTATGGTGGTTACGGTTATGGCAGAGGCTACGGCTACGGCTATGGCAGCGGCTATTTTGATGATGAACCGGAAGCTCCAACCCGTTTGCAAAAATGGTTTGGCTGGTTGGGCGTGAAGAACGGAAAGGCAAAAAAACACAAATCAAAAAAGGTATAATGCGCATTTTAGTTACGGGCGGTGCCGGCTTTATCGGATCGAACCTTGTGGGGCAGCTTTTACAAAATTCGGCTGTGGAATTGGTAAGAGTGTTGGATAACCTGGCCACCGGAAGCCTGAAGAACATTGAAGAATTTCAGCAGCATCCAAAGTTTGAATTTATTGAAGGAGATATCCGCAACTATCAAACCTGCCTGGATGCCTGCAAAGGCATTGACGGCATTTCGCACCAGGCCGCATTGGGCTCTGTTCCGCGTTCAATTAATGATCCGCTTACGTCCAATGAAGTTAACGTAACCGGTACGCTGCACATCTTTACTGCTGCAAAAGAGACCGGCATTAAACGCATTGTTTACGCAGCGTCTTCCTCTACCTATGGCGACCATCCGGGACTACCAAAAGTAGAAGACAAGATAGGCAACCCGCTTTCGCCTTACGCCGTTACCAAATACGTAAACGAATTGTACGCAAGAGTGTATGCCAACCTGTATGGATTGGAACTGGTTGGCTTACGTTACTTCAACATCTTTGGGCCAAAACAAAACCCAGCCGGGCCTTACGCTGCCGTTATTCCACTGTTTGCAAAAGCAGTGTTGAACAACGAACCGCCAACGATGAACGGCGATGGCGAACATAGCCGCGACTTTACTTATGTGGCCAATGCCGTGCAGGCGAACGAACTGGCGCTGTTTACTAAAAACAGCGAAGCTGTTAACCAGGTTTACAACATTGCCTGCGGCGAACAAACATCGCTCAACGAACTTTTTACAGAACTGAAAAGCATTGCCGGCAGCGACCTGGCGCCCATTTACGGGCCGGAAAGAAAAGGCGATGTAAAACACAGCCTGGCCGATATTTCAAAAGCCAAAACCCTGCTGGGTTACCAACCTTCGGTAACCATTAAGCAAGGATTGAAACCAACATTTGAATGGTACCGCAAGGGACACCATTTCGCCTACTCATCTACTAACAAATGAATACAACCAAAACCATCATCATTACAGGCGGTGCCGGTTTTATCGGGTCGCATGTGGTTCGCTTATTTGTAACCAAGTACCCGGACTATAAAATCATTAATCTCGATGCGTTAACCTATGCCGGTAACCTCGAAAACTTAAAAGACATTGAGGCTTCGCCCAATTATTCTTTTGAGAAGGTGAACCTGCTGGATGCCGCAGAACTCGAACGAGTGTTTACGCAACACCAGCCCGACGGCGTCATTCATTTGGCTGCCGAATCGCATGTGGATCGCTCCATTCTTTCGCCGCTTGATTTTGTGTACACGAACGTAGTTGGTACCGTCAACCTGCTGAATGCAGCCAAAAAATCCTGGAACAATAATTACGATGGTAAATTGTTTTACCACGTATCTACCGACGAAGTATATGGCGCTTTGGGCGATACCGGTTTCTTTACCGAAACCACATCTTACGACCCGCATTCACCCTATTCCGCTTCCAAGGCGGCTTCCGATCATTTTGTAAGAGCTTACCACGATACCTACGGTCTTCCGGTGGTGGTGACCAATTGCTCAAACAATTATGGCCCGTATCATTTTCCTGAAAAGCTCATTCCACTCTTTATCCATAACATCATTACCAAAAAACCGTTGCCGGTTTATGGTGATGGGCTGTACACCCGCGACTGGCTTTTTGTAAAAGACCATGCGCTGGCCATTGATCTTGTTTTTCACAAGGGAAAGATTGGTGATACCTACAACATCGGCGGCTTTAACGAGTGGAAGAATATTGACTTAGTGAAGCTGCTTTGCAAGCAGATGGATGAAAAACTGGGCCGCGAAGCAGGTGAAAGCGAAAAGCTGATTACCTACGTGAAGGACCGTCCCGGCCACGACAGGCGTTATGCTATTGATGCATCCAAGATCAACAAAGAGCTGGGCTGGAAACCCAGTGTAACCTTTGAAGAAGGCCTGAGCCAGACCATTGACTGGTACCTGCAAAACGAAGAGTGGCTGAAACACGTTACCAGTGGCGCTTACCAGGATTATTACAAAACCCAATACACAACTGCATAACATGAAAGGAATCATCCTGGCCGGTGGCAGTGGTACCCGCTTGTATCCCATTACAAAGGCTATCTCCAAGCAACTGATGCCCATTTACGACAAGCCGATGATCTATTATCCCTTGTCGGTATTGATGATGGCCGGTATCAACGAAATCCTGATCATCACCACGCCGGAAGACAACCCTTCTTTCAAGCGCCTGCTGGGCGATGGGAGCCAGGTGGGTTGCCGCTTTGAATACGCCATACAGGAAGTACCCAACGGACTGGCACAGGCTTTTGTGATTGGGGAGAAGTTTGTTGGAGACGACAAAGTAGCGCTGGTGTTGGGCGATAATATTTTTTATGGTTCCGGTCTAGGCCGGCAATTGCAGGCGTTGAACAATGTGGATGGCGGCTATGTGTTTGCCTACGAAGTATCCGACCCGGAGCGTTACGGTGTGGTTGAATTTGATGGTGAGCAGAAAGCCATCTCCATTGAAGAAAAGCCGGCGCAGCCCAAGTCAAACTTCGCTGTTCCCGGTCTTTATTTTTACGACAACAACGTAATTGAGATTGCCAGGAACCTGAAGCCTTCTCCGCGTGGCGAATACGAGATTACCGATGTAAACAAAGAATATTTACAAAAAGGCGAGTTGCATGTGGCGGTTCTCGACCGTGGTACGGCCTGGCTGGATACGGGCACCTTTGATTCGCTCAGCGATGCCTCCGAATTTGTGCGGGTGATTGAAAAGCGGCAGGGAACAAAAATCGGCTGCATTGAAGAAGTAGCCTTCCGCATGGGTTTTATTAACGAACAACAACTGGCCGAGCAAGCGGCTGCGCTACTGAAAAGTGGCTACGGCAAATACCTGCAGCAGGTAGCAACCACCAAACGATGAACAATCCTGGCTTTTACGTTCATCCTTCTTCCCTTGTTGATGAGGGTTGCGAAATAGGCGAAGGTGTGAAGATCTGGCATTTTTGCCACGTCAGCACCGGTTGTAAAATAGGGGCGGGAAGCAGTCTTGGGCAGAACGTGTTTGTGGCGCCAAATGTAGTGTTGGGAAAGAATGTAAAGGTGCAGAACAACGTTTCCATTTACGAAGGGGTGATTTGTGAAGACGATGTGTTCCTGGGCCCTTCGATGGTTTTTACCAATGTGATTAATCCGCGCAGTGCTGTAAGCCGCAAGCACGAATACAAACAAACACTTGTACGCAAAGGCACCACCATTGGCGCCAACGCCACTATTGTTTGCGGGAACGAAATTGGCGAATATGCTTTTATTGGCGCCGGGGCAGTTGTTACCAAACCGGTTCCGGCGTACGCATTGGTTATCGGCAATCCGGGAAGGCAGGTGGGCTGGATGAGTGAGCGGGGCCAACGCCTTCACTTTAGCGAGCACGGAAAAGCTACCTGCCCTGAAAGCGGCGAAATATATTTGCTGGATCAGCAGATCGTGACCAAACAATCTTCCTAATGAAAAATTTTGCCCTGATTGGTGCTGCCGGTTTTATTGCACCACGCCATTTTAAAGCAATTAAAGACACGGGTAATAACCTGGTGGCGGCTCTTGATAAATTTGATTCGGTGGGGGTAATGGACAGCTATTTCCCTACCGCCAGCTTTTTTACCGAGTTTGAACGCTTTGACCGTCACCTGGAGAAACTACACCGGGCCGGGGATGGCATCAACTATTTATCCATCTGTTCGCCTAACTATTTGCACGACTCGCATATTCGGTTTGGGCTGCGCCACGGCGCCACGGTCATTTGCGAAAAACCATTGGTACTGAACCCCTGGAACATCGATGCGCTTGAACAGTTGCAGCAGGAAACAGGTAATCAGGTGTACCAGATTTTACAGCTCCGCTTTCATCCGCATTTGCTGGCATTAAAAGAAAAGGTGGCCGCCGCAGATCCATCAAAAATATTTGACCTTGACCTGGCCTACATTACCTCCCGCGGTAACTGGTACTATACCAGCTGGAAAGGCGACATCACAAAATCAGGTGGGGTAGCTACCAATATCGGCATCCATTTCTTTGACATGCTGGTGTGGATTTTTGGCAGTGTAAAACAAAACATCGTTCACCTTCACACGCATGACCGGGCTGCCGGCTTTTTAGAATTTGAAAGGGCCAGGGTCCGCTGGTTCCTGAGCATCAGTGAAGCTACGCTGCCGGAGGCGATACGAAACGCCGGCAAGCGAACCTACCGTTCCATCACAATGGAAGGCGAGGAGATTGAGTTCAGCGAGGGCTTTGCCGACCTGCATACCAAAAGCTACGAAGCCATCTTGGCAGGCAACGGTTTTACCTTGCCCGAGGCCCTGCCTTCTATTGAACTGGCGCATGCCATCCGTCAGCAAACTCCGGTTGGCTTAACGGGTGATTATCACCCGTTGGCAAAACTGCCTTTAGGCCATCACCCGTTTAATTCAGTGAAGCAAAATCCTGGTAAGTAAAACGGGCCCATAAATACCTGGGTCATTGATAACCCCAAACATCCCGGGGAGCAGGCTTAACTCTGAATGGGAAGCGCCTTACAAGGTATTCATGATAGAGTTTCTGTTTATGACCGTTTGTAGGGATAATAGCGCTATCTACGAAATTTAAACAAGCTGAAGTCAAAACAATATCCCTGTTAGTCTGCTTAAATAAACAATAGAACGATGATCAATGTAACAAAGACATTTCTTCCGCCCTATCATGAATACGAACCCTATTTAAAAGATATTTATAACCGGGCATGGCTGACTAACAATGGTCCTTTATTAAACGAGCTTGAGCTTAAGCTAAAAGAGTACCTGGATGTTGATCATATGCTTGTTTTGAGCAATGGAACAATTGCCCTGCAAATGGCTTTAAAAGCCCTTGACATAAAAGGGGAAGTGATTACAACCCCCTTCTCTTATGTGGCCACTACCTCTTCTATTGTTTGGGAAAACTGCCAGCCGGTGTTTGTCGATATTGATGAGGATGATTTTAATATAGATCCCGGTAAGATAGAAGCGGCAATAACTCCCCAAACAACAGCTATACTTGCCACCCACGTTTATGGAAATGCCTGTAAAATTGATGAGATCCGGCAGATTGCGGAAAAGCACAACCTTAAAGTGATTTATGATGCCGCACATTGCTTTGGTACTTCCTATAAGAACAGGTCTATATTTAATTATGGAGACGTTGTTACCACGAGCTTCCATGCCACAAAAATTTTTCAAACGGTAGAAGGGGGCGCTGTATTTACACAAGACCCTCAATTGTTGAGAAGACTGTCCTTGCTCCGAAACTTCGGGCATACAAGCCCTACATCCTTTGAAGGAGTTGGCATTAACGCCAAAAATTCTGAATTACATGCCGCTATGGGACTATGTGTACTTAAATACATGCCCCAGATCCTTGAAACAAGAAAAAAGCAGTGGCTTTATTATTTGCAAAAACTGGCTGGTTTGCATTGCCGGTTCTTAAAAATTAATACGGACTGCGAATTCAACTATTCCTATTTCCCCATTGTATTTAAAACAGAAGAAAGCCTGGTTAAATCAATTGAGGCGCTTAACAACCAATATGTTTTCCCAAGACGGTATTTTTTCCCGTCGCTTTCTACGTTAGATTATGTCAATAAGTTTGATTGTCCTGTAGCCGAGGATATCTCACCCAAGGTTCTCTGCCTCCCATTGTACCACGACTTAAAACAGGAAGAGCAGGACATGATTTGCAGGATTCTTTTACGGGTTCAGAATAATTGATCTTTTGCTGCTGAGCCACGCACCCGCCGACCAACCAGATAAATGAATCTGTTCAAATCATTTGGCATTTACACAATTGCCGGCCTCTCCGGCAGGGTAGCTTCTTTTTTGTTGCTCCCTTTGTTTACACACTATCTTTCGGAAGCGGATTATGGCATCTTGAATATTTTTTCCAATTCCATTTATTTTATAACTCCCTTTATGGCGGTTGGGATAGGCGAAACATTTTCGGTAGAATACCAGCGCTTTTCCGGTAATGAAATAAAAAAGTTCGTCAGTACGTCGCTGGTTTTCCCGGTTGTTGTATTTTTTGCAGCGTCTGTTGCACTGCTATTCTTTGGAAATTTTTTCCAAACCAAAACCGGCTTATCCGGGCAACTCCTGTTCCTGGTAATTCTTTTAAGCCTGTTGAGCTTTTTCAATGACTATATTTTAATTGTTCTTCGAAACCAAAACAAACCGTTTTTTTTTGCCAGTTTTAGTTTTATAAAAACACTGATTGAATTATTCCTGGCGGTTGTTTTTGTTAAGTATTTACACAAGGGCGCCATGGGCAGAATAGAAAGCATCTTCTATACCTCGTTGCTGGGGTTTATTTTTATGCTGGCTTTCTTTCTCAGGTATAGATTACTCGCATTCACCTTCTCTAAAAAGTGGATGCTGATTATGTTAAAAAGGGGATTGCCGGCAATCCCTTTGTTTTTTATGATCTTCATTTTGGGCAGTGCCGATAAATACATGATCAACTATTATTATGGCCAGGAGCTGGTTGGTCTTTATGGATTGGGTTGGCAGTTTGCAATGATGCTGACACTGTTAACAAGTGCGTTTATCACTCCTTTTTACCCTTATTTATACCAACGGCTTGAAAGCAGGGAATACGATAAGATCATTAAAATAAGTGCAGGTTTTATTGCCGTGCTGTTGGTTGGCATTGCCGTTATGTTGTTTGCCCTCCCGTTCTTTTTTGACCTGATGATCGCTCCCAAATTTCATCGGTCGCTGCAGTATATACCCTATATGGTATTTGGCCAGCTGTTCTGGGCTTTGTTTCTGCTTGTTTGCGGCTATATCTATTACGAAAGAAAGAATTCCATTTTCTACTACCTGTCCCCGGCAGTTATTGTTTCAACGCTTCTGATTAACTACCTGTTTCTGGTGAAATACCCCGTCGATAATTTTGCCATTGTATCTTTTCTTTCTTACCTGTTTTGTTTTTTGATAGAAGTCTTTATTTTGAGAAATCATTTGAAGAAAGCAGTTCCAATTATCCAATATTCTTTTATCTCTTTATTCAAGAAAAACCATGACAACGTTAATCGCTAAAGCCATCCGGCTGTTTGCAAAACAAAGCTTTACACTAACCAATTTTTTCCGGATTATTTACCTGCGGCTAAAGTACCCGGGACTACGTATCGATCTTAACAGCCGTATTGAGAAAGGCTGCAAGATCATATGTGTGGATGGTGGAAAAATGCACATTCAAAATTCTTTCATTTCAAGTGGCACTCACCTAATGGCAGATGCTGGTGGCGACATCTCAATTAAAGGTGCCTTTATCGGTCGTAATTGCCTCATTGTTTCGAAGAAAAAGATTGAACTGGGCGAAGGTTGTGCAATTGCTGAAATGGTGGTCATCCGCGACCAGAATCACAAAATAGATTTTAATGATCTGGAAAATACCCTTTACAATTTTGATATAGAAGAAATTGTGATTGGTAAAAATGTGTGGATCGGTGCAAAAGCAACAATTTTAAAAGGGGTTACAATAGGTGAGCAGTCGGTTGTTGCTGCTTCAGCAGTGGTGACCAAATCAATTCTGCCGGGACAGATTTGGGGAGGCGTTCCGGCCAGATACATAAAAGATCATGATAACAATATTAACAGAACCGAGTACCAGGTGGACATACAAAGTATACAGAACCATAAGGCTGCTGGTTAAAAAGCATATTCTAAAACGTAGTACCAGTCCTTATTCAGGCCATTATGCTGTGGTCAGAAGCTTAATTGAAGGATATAATCGAATCGGCGAACCATTCATATATAACCCTAAACAGAAAAGCAAGATAACGGACCACGTGCATGTTATAGCTGGTGCACACGTACTCCAATATGCTATTAAGTTAAAGAAGCAAGGTAGAATTAAGCGTCTCACTGCAGGGCCTAATATTGTTGTTTCTGCTTCTGATAAAAATGGCCTTATAGCATCTCAGGAAATCGACTTTTGTATCACTCCATCGGAATGGGTAAAGACTTTGTATGTCATGGAGAGGCCTAGCTTGAAGGAGCGGATAGGGTGTTGCCCTTCTGGTGTGGATGCAGATTGTTGGAAAATAGAAAAGTCAAATTCTAATTCTTTAAGGCTAGCGTTTTACAAAAAATCTCCTGATCCTATTTTATACCAAGAGTGTCTTCAAATTGCAAAGGCCAATCAAGCCCATGTGACTGAAATTCATTATGGTTCATATAGCCTAGATGAGCTAAAGTCAGCTTTATCTGAAGTGGACTTTGTAATATTTTTCTCAAAAAGCGAATCTCAAGGGATAGCCTTGGCCGAAATTTGGGCATCCGATACGCCAACCATCGTATGGAACCTTGGACACTGGCAATATGAGGGTAAAATATATACCGCTTCTTCGGCTCCCTATCTTACAAAAGACACAGGTCTTTTTTTTAAAACACGAGATGACTTTAAAATGCTTTTTGAGCAACATCAGCTTGTAAAGGAAAAATTTAAGCCTAGAGAATGGGTATTAAATAATATGACTGATGAAATATGCACTCGAAACTTTCTGAAGACAGTTGCTCCTATAAAATGAAAAATATTTATCTGCCAGGACTTAATGCATTAAGAGCTATTGCAGCTTTAGTTGTCGTTGTCTTTCATTTCGATATTTCTTTTAGTACTGAACTAAAGATCACTTCTTTTTCCATCTATAGTGATAACACACAGGCCGCATTGGCAGTCACGCTATTCTTCGTGCTAAGTGGGTATTTAATCACGTTTTTACTATTTGAAGAGCGACAAAAAAGAGGACAAATTGATATCAAAGCATTTTATATCAGGAGAATATTGCGGATTTGGCCTTTGTATTTATTGATAATCCTATGCACAGCTGCCTTAAATTATGCACTCTTTCAGGAGAGCATTTTTAAAACAAACCCAAGTGCTTCCTATCTGTATCTGTTCTTTCTAGGGAATTTTGTTGAGCCATTCGTTGGGTTATTTTCTGCCCCAAATTCAATCATTACACCTCTATTTGTACTTTGGTCGGTTGGTGTTGAGGAGCAATTCTACTTGATTTGGCCATGGTTGATCCGCCATTCCAAGAAAATCTTAGTCGTACTAGTCAGCTTTGTTATAACCTTTTTATGTGCTAAGCTATTTGCTCAACTATATCTGGGCCCTCAATATTTAAATTTTTTAAATCTGACTCGGTTGGATTGTATGGCTATCGGAGCAATTGGAGCCTTTGTAATTAAGTCCAAAAACAAAAAGATTGGTATTTTTCTGAACACCGTAATCTACAGCCCCGTAATTCAGATAGTTTGCTGGGCTCTTTTTTTATCGGCATTTACTCTGCCTATACACTTATTTAGTTTTATTGATCATGAACTCTATTCAATCGCTTTTATAGTTGTCATTTTAAACGTCTCTATGAATAGCAAATCAATGGTTCGATTAGAGAATAAGGTGTTTAACTTTCTTGGACAGATATCCTACGGTATTTACATGTACCACACTCTGATAATGGTTATACTAGTAAAAATAGTAGGCCAATTGGATAATTCATTAGTGAGCTATTTTAGTTGGCTAGCTATTGTTTTATTCATTGTAATTGCAATTGCGTATTTGTCGAACAAGTTTTTTGAAGGATACTTCATACGTTTGAAACGTAGGTTTGAAATTGTGAATAGTACTAATAAGAAAGCTAACGACACGAACATTGCTGTAGAGCGGGCCTAATTTCAATACAGTGGTATGGAGTGAACCCATCTTGAAATATAATAGCTCAAAGCCTTCACGCTATTTTTAATAAGCAAGTAATTTAATTTTTCCTGATAGAAACATAGTACATGAAACAATTTGTAAAAAGATATCTACCCTTTCTAATACCACTTAGGTATGCAAGCACATTTGTAAGGCGTCCAGACTTCTTTGGAGACTTTTTTAAATATCGCAAACAAACAACCGGCACAAATAAGCCTTTGTTTAAAGACATTTTCCCATTCGTGCAGGATAAAACAGGCGACACCCTTTTTGATACGCACTATATTTATCATCCGGCATGGGCTACAAGAATTGTAAAGGAAATTAATCCTGCCAAGCATATTGATATCAGTTCAACCCTCCATTTTTCCACCCAGTTATCTGCCTTTATCCCAACAGAATTTTATGACTATCGTCCTGCGCATGTAAAGCTTTCCGGATTAAAGTCGGGGGCGGCGGATTTATGCCGCTTGCATTTCCCAGATGATAGCATAGAGTCACTATCCTGTATGCATACGGTAGAACATATTGGCCTTGGAAGGTATGGAGATCCAATAGATCCCCGAGGTGACTTAAGCGCTATAAAAGAGTTGCAACGTGTTTTGAAACCGGGGGGGAACTTTTTATTTGTTACTCCAGTAGGTAAGCCCAGGGTTCAGTTTAATGCACACAGGGTTTATTCTTATGAACAAATAACTGGCTTGTTCAACCAATTAAAGTTGGTTGAGTTTTCATTAATTCCTGACAATGCGCTTGAAGTTGGAATGATTAAAAACGCCGATCCGGGCCTGGTTAAAGAACAAATCTATGGGTGCGGATGTTTTTGGTTCACAAAGTGATGGCTGGTTTCTTTAACGCAAAGGCCTATGTATTCGGTTGAGTTTTAGTAAAGCATAAATAGGATGATTCGCTTCCTTGAGAAACCGTGGAAGGTTTCGGCAACTTGGAAGCTGATATATTTTTCGTGGGTCGCTAATTTCCAAATTATTAATACGAATTAGAATAAACAGAAGTACAATGAAAACAGCCATCGTTACAGGCTCGGGTGGCCTAATAGGCAGTGAGGCAGCAAAGTTCTTTCACCAGAAAAATTACCGTGTTATTGGTATCGACAATGATATGCGGGCTTATTTTTTTGGACAGGCCGCCAGTACAAACTGGAATGTCAACCAACTGGAATCTACCCTTCCCAATTATCGGCATTTTACCACAGACATCCGGGACCAGGCAGCCATCGAAAAAATATTTTCTGACTTTAGTTCAGACATCAGCCTCGTGGTACATGCCGCTGCGCAACCGTCTCACGACTGGGCCGCACGGGAACCCCATACAGATTTTGGCGTGAATGCCATTGGCACACTTAACCTGTTGGAAGCAACAAGAAAATACTGCCCTGACGCGGTCTTTATTTTTACAAGTACAAACAAGGTGTACGGCGACACGCCCAACCACCTTCCGCTCATTGAATTGGAAAACAGGTGGGAACTCGATCCTTCGCATCCTTTTGGAGAGCATGGGATCGACGAAACCATGAGCATCGATAATTCGAAGCATAGCATCTTTGGCGCCAGCAAGGTGGCGGCCGACATTATGGTACAGGAGTACGGACGGTACTTTGGGATGAAAACCGGCATTTTCAGGGGCGGTTGCCTCACCGGGCCAGCCCATAGTGGCGCAGAATTGCACGGTTTTTTAGCCTACCTCGTGTTGTGCGCCGTAGGCCAGAAGCCCTACACGGTTTATGGTTACAAAGGCAAACAGGTGAGGGATAATATTCATAGCAAAGACCTGATAAATGCGTTCTGGGAATTTTGCCAGCAACCGCGGCCGGGAGAAGTTTACAACATCGGTGGTAGCCGGTTTGCCAATATTTCAATGCTGGAGGCAATTAACCTGATAGAGGAAATAAGCGGGCATAAGTTGCAATATACCGTTAGCGACCAGGCACGTAGCGGAGATCATATCTGGTACATCAGTAACGTTCACAAATTCCAGCAACATTATCCCAACTGGCAGTTTGAATATGATATAAGAAGAACACTGACTGAAATGATTAGCGCAGCAAAACAAAAAATGGCGACAGCATGATTATTCTGAAAATGATGGGTGGGATGGGAAACCAGATGTTTCAATACGCATTTGGACGGTACCTGGCTCATAAACATCAAACAGAACTAAAGTTTGATCTTTCTTATTTGAACGAAAGGCCAAAGGATGGTAACCGGGTTATCCGGGATTTTGATCTTGATATATTTAAGATAAAAGGATCGTTTGCCGATCCGGAGTTGGTGAAGGCCTTTGTCGGTCGCACCGGAATACCAATTGCGGATAAAGTCCTACAGAAAGTTTTAGGTCCCAAAAAATCGCATATGATTGAAAGAGACCTTCACTTTTTACCCGACTTCTTCGCGGCTCCGGACAATGTTTATTTAGAAGGGTACTTTGCATCGGAAAAATACTTTGCACCTGTGAAGAAGATGATCGCGGAGGAGTTTACAGTTAAAGAACCACTGGGTGCAAAGGCCGCCAGCTTATTACAGGAAGTACAGGGGAGAAATTCGGTTTGCGTAAACATCCGCCGGGGTGATTTTGTAACCAATCCAACACACAATATATGCGGGCTCGATTATTATGCCGCAGCAGAAAAAACAATGCTTGAAAAAGGGAGTGATTTCCATTTCTATGTATTCTCAGATGATGTGGAATGGTGCAAGGAGAACTTGCAGTTTTCTGTGCCAACCACTTTTGTAACACACGAGTACAAAGGCAACAAGTTCCAGGATTATTTCAGGCTAATGTCTTCGTGCCAGCACTTCATAATTCCTAACAGCAGCTTTGCATGGTGGGCTACCTACCTGAATACAAAGCAGGATAAAATAGTGATTGCGCCCAGCCGCTGGCTGAATATGCCCGGGTTTACAACAGACGATATTTTACCGGCAAGCTGGATGAAGATTAGCGTTTAAACGACAGGTGGAAACGCAAAAAGATATTACTAACGGAAACCTGCCATTATGCTGATCATTGGTGCTAAAGGCTTCGCAAAGCAACTGGTTGATGTTATCGATCAAATGAACCTGATTGAACAGGTTGTTTTGTACGATGGCTTCTCCGTTCCGCAGGTCGATAAACTATACGGGATCATCCCAATTTTACACACCGAGGAGGAGGTAATACAGTTATTTACGACAACTGACAACCGGTTTATTATAGGAATTGGCAAACCATCATTGAGATATGACATGGCGTGCAAGTTTACCCGGCTTGGAGGCGCAATGGAAACGCTGATTTCGCCAAAGGCCCTGGTTTCCCGTTTCGCTACAATAGGCAAAGGCGTCACGTTGCTTTCAAATGTAATTGTAGAAGGTGATGTTACTATTGGCGAAGGCGCACTGATAAACATAGGGGCACTGATCACTCATGATTGTGTTATAGGGGACTACGTAGAGATATGCCCTGGTGTAAAAATCGGCGGACGTTGCAGAATCGGGTCATTTTCAACAATCGGTACAGGTGCTGTTATTATTCCCAATATTGAAGTCGGCCGCAATGTAACGATTGCTGCGGGTAGTGTTGTTACACAAAATATACCAGACAATGTTATGGTTGCCGGCGTTCCGGCAGCTATAAAAAAAAGATATTAATAGCCTGATGATGTATCCTTATGATTTTTCAGTGATGATGATAACTTATAATCATGAAAAATTTTTAGCACAGGCAATTGAAAGCGTACTCACTCAGCAATTTGATTTTACTAAACTTGAGATCGTAATCGGTGTTGATAAAAGCAGCGACGCTACTTTAAAAGTAGCTGAGGATTACAGGGAAAAATATCCTTCGCTTATTAAGCTTATCGCTCATGAAGATAATGTGGGCATGTACCAGAATTTTATGGGCACATTAAAAGCCTGTAGGGGAAAGTATATCGCTTTGCTGGAGGGTGATGATTACTGGAGTGATACAAAAAAGCTGCAAACGCAATATTCGTTTTTTGAAAAGAACCCCAACTGTGTTCTTTCCGGGGGCCTAAGCAGCCAACTAAACGGAAACGAAGAGGAGTTTAGAAGGCCTTTGTTCTCCGGTTTTTTTAAAGGGAAACCTTTTACGAAAAACGACCTGGTCTATAGTAACCGCCTGACCACGTTGACCACTGCTTTCCGGGCAGACGCCTTAAATTGGGATGAGCTAAACAAATTGCAAAATTCGCCTCATTTAGACTGGGGGGTATATTTAAGTTTACAGTATGGCGAAAAAGGATTTGCCTACAGGTTCAACAGGAAATTTGGCGTATACAGGATGCATGCAGGAGGGGTGTATTCGCTGGTTGATACAGAAAAAAGAAATATCAATTTCCTCAAAACAATTCGTGCATTATCCAGCCTTCAGTTAAAGCCGTCTCAACAGCTTTATCTTAAATCGCTATTTGCAAATTTTGCGTTACAGGTAACTTCGAAAGAGTTTTTTTCATCGAAGGCTTTTGTTGATTATTACGATTCAAGCCTGGTCATCTACACCCAAAAAAATCAGTTTACACCCCCCTATCGTAAAGATTTATACAAAAAAATCTTTACGATGAAGAAGAAGCAGCGGGCGGAATTTATTCGCTCAAATTTTGAATTGATTCGACAAACGAAGACATCTAACCTCGTCTATGCAAACATGTTTCTCTTTCCATTTCTCATGATGGTTTTTTTTCTTAAAGTGCAATTGAGCTTGATAAAATACGGTGGTGTTAAGAACTGAAGCGTAACGCTTTTAGTGTTCATTAATACATAGCAAAGTTGTTGTTCTCAAACGAGGCGATAATGGTTGGGAGAACATTGCTTAACTGTTTATAAAGCTGTTTAGGAATCGATATCTCGAATTTAATAAGTATAACAATCTATGTGTGGTATTGCTGGATTTGTAGATTTTAAAAAGAAAAGTACAGAAGCGGATGTGAACCAGATGTCCTCCTGTCTTCAGCACCGCGGCCCCGATGGCAGCGGCGTGTATTTCGAGGAAAGTTCTTCTGCCGCCATTGGCTTTGGGCATCGCCGTTTATCCATTATCGACTTAAGTGAAACGGCCAACCAGCCCATGCACTTCGCCGGCCTGCACTTAATCTTCAATGGCGAGATTTATAACTACAACGAAATAAGGGAGCAACTGATCGGTTTAGGCCACCAGTTTCAAACCCATTCTGATACCGAAGTTATTTTACATGCCTGGGCACAGTGGGGAGAAAAAAGTATTGAGCAATGGCGCGGGATGTTTGCTATTGCCTTGTATGATGAAAACAAAAACGAACTGGTTTGTATTCGCGACCGTGCCGGTGTGAAGCCCTATTATTATTATTACCGGGATGGGTTGTTTCTTTTTGCCTCCGAACTAAAATCAATTACAAGTCACAAAGGCTTTACAAAAGAAATTGATGCAAACGCCGTTGCCTCGTTTCTTCAATATGGCTACGTGCCTCATCCGCACTGCATTTTTAAGGATACCGCTAAAATTCAGCCAGGCCATTTTCTGCGTCTTAACCTAAAAACGGGTGAAGTGCAGAAAACGCAATACTGGAATGTTTACGATTACTACAACAAGCCAAAACTGAAGATAGATTTACCGGAAGCAATAATTGAAACAGAGAAAATCCTGACCGAGTCATTTCAATACAGGATGGTGGCCGATGTGCCGGTAGGTGTTTTTCTCAGTGGCGGATACGACAGCTCCTGTGTGACTGCCTTGCTGCAAAAGAACAGCGCTGAAAGGATCAAAACCTTCACCATTGGCATGACCGATGAAAAGCTAAATGAAGCACCGTTTGCGAAACAAATTGCAGCGCATCTGGGAACCGATCACACCGAATATTACTGTACACCGCAGGAGGCGTTACAAATCATTCCCGAATTACCTTATTACTACGATGAGCCTTTTGCCGACAGCAGTGCCATTCCAACAATATTAGTGAGCCGCCTGGCACGTAAGAAAGTTACGGTGGCCTTATCGGCAGATGCGGGTGACGAGATATTTGCCGGGTACAATCGCTATGATTACATTAGCCGGTATGGCAATAAGTTAAGAGCCATACCAAAGCCGTTGCGGAAAATGGCGGCAGCAACAATGGAAACAATTTCATCGGAAAAAATTCCTTATTTCCGTAAGAAATACAATTTTCATAGCCGTTATGACAAGTTGAAAAACTTGCTGAACGACCCATCACCCGGGCAATTGCTAAAGAACCTGACCCAGGTATATACAAACGAAGACCTGAATCGCCTGTTCTCTGTCAATGTTAAAGAGTTAGAAACGGCGCATACCTCAAATGAATTGAAACGTGAGTATGATGATGCCTTGTCATACATGATGGCGGTTGATTATCAGACCTACATGGTGGATGACATCCTTCAGAAGGTTGACAGGGCAACCATGTCGGTGAGCCTGGAAGGCCGCGAGCCGTTCCTCGACCAACACATCATCGAATGGGCTGCCCAGTTGCCATCCGGCTACAAGTATTACAATGGCAATAAAAAATACATTCTGAAGCAAATTGTACACAAATACATTCCAAAGGAAATTATGGAGCGGCCAAAAATGGGATTTGGTATTCCCATCGAAGCCTGGCTGGGCAATGAATTGAAAGACTTGGTGAACGAGCATTTAAACGAAGGCTCCCTAGCTGCTCATGGGCTGTTTCATACGGGTGAAGTGCAAAAAATGGTAAAAGAGTTTTTTGGAGGCCGTACTGAAAAGCATTTAAAGATTTGGTACCTGCTTATGTTTCAAATGTGGTATAAACAGTGGATGTGATGGCTGTAAAAAGAATTCTCTATATAACGTACGATGGGCTTACTGATCCCTTGGGGCAATCGCAGATTCTGCCTTACATAAAAGGGCTGGAAAAAAAGGGCTATGAATTCACCATTCTTAGCTTTGAAAAAAAAGCACGGTTTACCAGGGACCAGAAGATGATTCAGTCGCTGCTGGAAGGAACAAACATCCGCTGGGTGCCTCTTCCTTTTACAACCAGTCCGCCTTTGCTTTCCAAATTTTACGATGCGGTGCGGATGCGTACAAAGGCGGTGTCGTTGCACAAAAAATATCACTTCGATATGGTGCATTGCCGGAGTTATATTTCGGCGGATGTAGGACTGCACCTGAAGCAACGATATGGCGTCAAATTCTTTTTTGACATGCGTGGTTTCTGGGCCGACGAAAAAAAAGACGGGGGGCATTGGCGTACCGATCACCCCGTTTTAAAAAGAGTCTATCAATATTATAAGAACAAAGAAAAGCAGTACCTGCAGCATGCCGACTATGTCATTTCACTGACAAATGCAGGTAAAAAAGAATTAAGCGGCTGGTCTTCCTACAACCAGTCCGTTCCGTTATCGGTAATTCCCTGCTGCGCAGATATGGACCTGTTTTCGTTGACTGATCAGCAGCAAAAGCAGCAGGGCCGGGAGGCCTTGGGAATTGCGGCGGACAGGTTAGTGTTTAGTTACCTGGGTTCTGTTGGCATGTGGTATATGCTGGAGGAAATGCTGCAGTTCTTTGCGCAGGTCAAGAAAAGCTATCCCAATGCATTGCTGTTGTTTGTAACACACTCCGACCACGATATGATCAGGAGCAAAATGCAGGAAGCCGGCTTACATCAAAATGATATGATGATCATGGAAGTGCCCCGAAAGGAAGTGCCAATGGTCATCAAAGCTTCAGACATTAATATCTCTTTCATTAAACCGGTTTATTCCAAGATATCCAGTTCGCCTACCAAACTTGGCGAAGTGTTGTCGATGGGTATTCCGGTGATTTGCAATAGCGGCGTAGGGGATGTGGAAGAGATTGTATCAAAGGCTAATGCTGGTTATGTGCTTCATGAATTTCATGAAGCTGCCTTTCAGCAAGCTATTGAAGCAATACCCGATTTGCTGAAAATGTTACCAGCATCAATCCGTATCGCCGTTAAACCAATTTACAGCCTTGATAAAGGCGTGGAGCTTTACGCCAGTTGTTACAGTATTGTGTTGTCATGAGAACAAAGAAAGTTTTAGTTGTTTGCCCTTACCCTGAAAACGTTGCCCCGAGTCAGCGCCTGAAGTTTGAGCAGTATTATACGCATTTCCGCGAAGCTGGTTACACAGTTGAAACAAGCGCTTTCATTAGCCCGTCTTTCTGGAAAATTATTTATAAAAAAGGCAATTATGCCGGCAAAGCCTTGCACACAATTGCCGGCTATTTTGGCCGGGTGGCTGGCTTGTTTCGGCTGCACCGGTACGATGTGGTTTACATTCACCTTTGGGTTACGCCTTTTGGCCCGCCGTTTTTTGAATGGCTGTATAGGCGTTTTTCCAAAAAGATTGTTTACGATATCGACGACATGGTGTACCTCGATAACATCAGGAACAAAGCGCATCCCTTTGTGAGCATGATCAAAGGCACAAAGAAACCAATCTTCTTAATGAAGCATGCCGATCATGTCATTACCTGTACACCTTATCTCGACGAATTCGTCAGGCAACACAATCGGCACACAACCGATATTTCTTCCACTATTAATACACGGCTTTACCGTGCCAAAACAGATTATACTGTAAAAGATAAATTCACCATCGGGTGGAGCGGGAGCCATAGCACCTCGCGGTATCTGCACCTGCTTGATGATGTGTTTCGTGAGTTGGCAAAAGAAATTGATTTCAGATTGCTGGTGATGGGTGATACCAGCTTTTCACTCGATGGTGTGGATGTGGAGTCGCTGCCGTGGAAAGAAGAACACGAAGTTGACGTGATTTCCCGCTTTGATATTGGCCTGTATCCACTGCCGAACGAACAGTGGGTGTTTGGCAAAAGTGGTTTGAAAGCATTACAGTATATGGCGCTTGGCATTCCTACGGTGGCTACAGCCATTGGTACCATCTTCCGCATTATTCAAAACGGTGAGAACGGCCTGCTGGTGAATGAAAAAGAAGAGTGGAAAAAAGCAATTCTTGCGTTGTATTATGATCAGGACCTGCGGGAAAAAATGGGCCGGCGTGCCGTTCAAACTGTTCACCAGGCCTATTCCGTTGATGCCAATAAACAAACTTACACTTCAATTCTCGACAATCTCCTTTCTTCAAACCCTTAGAATATCGGCTTCATGATCTTTTTCTGTGGCGGGTTGTAATTGTAATAGATTAGAACCATTGCCATTGTGTAAAAAGGTAAACACGGGATCTTATACCGTGACAATGATCCGAAATTATACGTCGTGACTCCTACTGCGAAAGCAAAGATGATGGCGAAGATCAGGCAAAACTGAATGGTCGGGTCTTTGCCAATCGCTTTCCAACTTCGCTTTAATCCTACTCCAAACAACACCTTTACCGTCAGTATTAAGAACAGCAGGGACTCCAGCGCCGAAAGTAGCATAATCGGCTTTTTTACTTCCCATATAAAGGGCCGAAACAGCGTTACGTTCACGGCCTGCGGAAATTTCAACAACATTCCCTGCAAGCTTGGATCCACATCTCCCAGGCTATAAGATGAACCCTCCTGTGTTTCGGACGAGTAATAAATCCATTGCCGCGTTTCTTCTGCTTTGGCAGCTAATTTATCTAAGGAGTATTGTCCTAACTGTTTGCTAAACAATGACATACCGACAATTGACACTGCCGCTATCAAAATCATAATCATGAATTTGACAAAGGTCCGGAGTGATTTCGCATGGATTTTTTGCGTGTAGTTGAAAAGAATCCACATGCCCAACGCTGGGATGAATGCGATCAGAATATAAACTTTCACCAGAGAAATCAGCAGAAAGCTAACGGCAGCTAACAGAATATTTTGGATGGAAAAATCCCTTTGTACAAGAAAACGAAAGACACCATGTGTTAGCCAGCCTAATCCGAACATGCAAATGGTATCTTTATAAATGGCAGAACCCCAAAGAATAGTGGTTGGAATAAATAGTACAGCCACTGCCAACTGGTGTGTGAGGTGAGGGTATAACTTAGCAAAGGTTCGAAACATTGCCCAGGTGCCGCTGTAAGATATAAAGGCAAACAGAACAGCAGTAGGCAAGTAGGTGTTAAAAGTAAACAGGCTTAGTACTGCACCTGCAGCACCAACAGTATATGATGAAACGTCCTCGTACCAATACATTTGCGAAGTGTAGCGGTAATATTCAATATCATCGAACGCAGGGATGCGAAACAGCAGATTCAACCATTTGATTACTGAATCATCCAGCGCACTGTTGATCACACCAGAGTGGTAAAAGAAATTAAAGGTATCTCCCCCGTTGTAATAATAATAATGCAGCATGCCATTCACAACTGCACCAATTAGTTTTAAGGTAAGGCCCGCAATAAAATATTTTCTCCAGGGATGTTTTGGGGCATAATTTTTATTACGTATGTAGTACGCAATTCCGTAAATGAAAATCAGCACAAAAGGCAATAGCACATAATCCAGCAGGCCGATAGAATTCATGAAATCCTTGGAAATTTGCCAAATGTAACAACTTATTGAAAGGTTAGCGGAATAAACCCCTGGCAATTAACTTTACATCTTTATGACGAGCAACATGGGTAGAAGCGTTGGCTTTTTTTCCAACACTTTCTGGAGTATTTATAATTTCAGGCGGTCGCTGATTAAACAATTGATTGCCGAAGGTTATACCGTGTATGCCATTTCTACCAATGATAAGTACCGGCCGTTGCTTGAAGAGATAGGGTGTAAAACGGTTGTTATCAAAAGCTTTGATGTACAATCCACTGCGGTTCTTAAAGAGGCAAGGGTCATTCGTCAAATCACCAGAACCTTACGTTCGCTGCCCTGCGAATACATTTACACTTTTACAATCAAACCCAATCTTTACACAGCATTAACCACCTTTCTTACGGGCAAAAAAGCCATTCTTACCGTAAATGGTTTGGGGAACGTTTTTTCAGAGGGGAACATGATCAGCCGCATCTCCCTAAAGCTTTTTAAGCTTGCTTTCAAAAGAGCTCACCGGGTTTTTTTTCAAAACCGTGACGATTATTTTTTCTTTAAGGAAAAAATTTCGCTGGATGAGAATAAGGTCAGTTTCGTCCGGGGTTCGGGGGTTAACACAGATGAGTTCGTTGTTTCGGTGAAGCCTTCACTGCCCGGTGACAGGCTTATTTTTTTATTGGCTTGTCGCCTTTTGAAAGAAAAAGGTGTTTACGAATACATTGCAGCCGCCCGGCGCATTAAGGCTAAATATCCTGACGTGCAATTTTGGCTGCTGGGAATGGAGGCAAAAAACCCTTCTGCTATTCCGCTCAATGAAATTAAAAAGTACGCAGATGAAGGCACGATTTCATTACTCGAAAAAACGGATAATGTTAATGGCCTGTTGGAAAAGACCGATGTAATGGTTCTTCCTTCATTTTATAACGAAGGCATTCCCCGCATTCTTTTAGAAGGACTTAGCAAGGGATTGCCTGTTATTACAACCGATTCGGTTGGTTGCCGCGAAACCGTTATCGATGAACGCAATGGGTACATGATTGAGCCAAGAAATGTGGATTCGCTGGAAAATGCTTTCCACCGCATGATTGAACTGCCAGTTGCCGAACGCGATGCGATGCGCCGCGAAAGTCGCCGTTTAGCCGAGGCTGAATTCAACGAGGAAAAAGTTATTGAACATTATATTAGTATTATCCGCGAGGCGGAGCCGGTGATAGATCAATTTACCGTCAACGCCGTTGGTGCCAGATAAGCAATGGAAAAAAGAAAAATACTTGTTACCGGTGCCGCAGGATTTATTGGTTTCAGCCTGGTCAAGGCACTTGTACAAAACAAGCAGTATGATGTTGTCGGTTATGATAACATCAACAACTACTATGATCCGCAATTAAAATACGACCGGCTCCAGCAATTGGGGATCGACCGCTCTTCGCTACGGCAGGGAGAGGTAATGCCCAGTGAACAATACGCCAATTTTCAGTTTATACAGCTTGACTTGGAAAACCTGACGGGCATGCAGTCTTTGTTTGCTACGGAAAACTTTGACATTGTTGTTCATCTTGCTGCACAGGCCGGGGTACGGCATAGTCTGCGAAACCCGCATGTGTATGTCAGCAGTAACGTGGGCGGGTTTGTCAATATGCTGGAGTGCTGTAAGAACCACAAGATCAAGCATCTTGTTTATGCCAGTAGTTCCAGTGTGTATGGCTTGGATTCCAAGATCCCTTTCTCTGAAGCAGAGCCTACCAACCATCCTGTTTCACTTTATGCGGCTACCAAACGGGCCAACGAGTTGATGGCTTATACTTACCATCATCTGTACCGTTTACCGGTAACTGGTCTTCGTTTTTTTACCGTGTATGGACCGTGGGGCCGGCCCGATATGTCGCCCATGTTGTTTGCCAAAGCCATCAAGGACGGGAAGCCGATCAAGGTATTTAACCATGGAAAAATGCGCCGCGATTTCACCTATATCGATGACATCGTAGATGGTATTGTGAAAGTGACCGAAGCACAGCCGGCCGGCAACAGCATCTACAACATTGGCAACAGCCGCCCGGTTGAGCTCATGGATTTTATTGAACTAATGGAAAAGTCAATTGGAAAAGAGGCGATCAAAGAATTGCTGCCTATGCAGCCGGGTGATGTTTATGAAACTTATGCCGATACAAGTGCGCTAACAGCAGCAACCGGCTATCATCCAACAACTCCTTTGGAAGAAGGCATTCCCAAATTCCTGGAATGGTACCTATCTTATTATAAATAGCAGAACAACTTTCTTTATTCAAGATAAAAGCCTGATCACTTGATCAGGCTTTTATCTTTCCGGAATAACATCATCCTTCGTGGTTGGGAAACACCGGCGGCTTTTTATTTTCCCCAGTATGCGCTAAAAACTGCTTCGCATAGTCCAGTGCCTCGCCAATTACATGGTGCATATCCATGTAACGGTAAGTGGCCAGCCTGCCTAAAAAGCTTACACTCTTCAGCCCTTCCGCTTCTTCCCTGTATTTTACCAGCTTTTCCTTGTCCGCAGCCAGGCGCTTGGGATAATAAGGAATGTCTTCTTCGCCTGTTTCTTTGCTGTATTCTTTAAAGTACACTGTTTTTTCATGTTCTTCCCACGGTGTAAAGTGCTTGTGCTCGTGTACACGGGTATAAGGCACATCTTCATCGCTGTAGTTAATAACGGCATTTCCCTGGTAATCGCCATCGGCTACACCTTTTTCAAAATATACCGTTCGATAAGCCAGGCGGCCATGTTTGTAGTGGAAATACTGGTCAATTGGACCGGTAAAAAACACGTGGTCGTAAGCCGAAACATCTTGTGCCGAATCAAACTTCGTATTGAGCTTGATCGTGATGGATGGATGATTCAGCAATTTTTCGAACATGGGAGTGAAACCATCACGCGGAATGCCCTGGTAGGAGGTATGGTAGTAATTGTCGTTATAATTGAACCGTACCGGCAAGCGCTTTAAAATAGACGCTGGCAGCTCTGTTGGTTCGCAGCCCCACTGTTTTTTTGTATAGCCATAAAAAAAGGCCTTGTAAAGGTCCTTCCCGATAAATTTCATGGCCTGCTCTTCAAAGTTTTGCGGCTCTTCAATGCTGTTGTCGGCAATGGAGACAATAAACTCTTTTGCTTCCGAAGGAGAAAACGTTTTTCCAAAGAACTGGTTAATGGTGTGAAGATTAATAGGCAGTGAGTAAACATTGCCATTGTATACGGCCTTTACCCGGTTGGTGTAGGGAACCAGTTCAATAAAACGGTTTACATAGTCCCAGATGTCTTTGCGGTCGGTATTAAAAATGTGTGGCCCGTACGTATGAACCGTTACCCCTGTTTCCTTGTCGCGTTCTGTGTAACAATTTCCGCCAATGTGCGGCCGTTCGTCAATAAGATCAATCGTGCAGTCTACTCCATTCGCCAGTTCGTTTGCGATTATTGCTCCCGAAAACCCGGCGCCTACAACTAAAAATCGTTTCATGCTTTGTGATTCATTTTAAGATTGGTTCAAAGATTGCCTGAACATCTTAAAAAAAACAGACCATGGTAAAATAAGCGTAGCTTTGCTTTGGCTGTTTTCAACGATTAATTGTTGCTGATGGATGAATTATTTCCCAATTTTGGAATAAATGAAAAAGTAAAGAAGTTCCAACATGCCTAAAATCCTGCGTATCCTCAACCGAATGGCTGTTGGCGGCCCGGTGTTGAATGCGACGTACCTCACAAAATATCTATCTCCCGAATTTGAAACGATGCTGGTGGTTGGCGCCAAAGAAGACCATGAGAAAAGCGCATCTTTTGTGGCCGAACAGTTGGGTATTGAGGTAGTAACCATCTCCCAAATGCAACGTTCTGTTCATCCGGTAAAAGATTTTCAGGCGTTCTCTGCTATTCGCAAGCTAATCAGGGATTTTCAGCCCGATGTGGTACATACCCATGCTTCCAAGCCTGGCGTGTTGGGCCGTTTGGCAGCCAGCATGGAAGGCGTTCCGGCCATTGTGCACACATTTCACGGACATACTTTCAATTCTTACTTCAATAATTTTACTTCCCAGGTTTATATCAATACGGAACGTTTCCTGGCCCGCAAAAGCAGCGCTATTGTGGCCATTAGCGAAACGCAGAAAAAAGAACTGGTGGAAGAGTTTCGCATTGCACCGGAAGAACAATTCCGGGTTATTCAACTTGGTCTCGACCTGGACAAGTTCACGGTTGACCAGCCACAAAAAAGAGCAGCTTTCCGCCAGGAATTTGGTGTGGCCGACGATGAAATTGCCATCGGCATTATTGGAAGACTGGTGCCGGTGAAAAACCATTCTCTCTTTTTAAATGCACTTGCTCACGTTTTGCAAAACACCGGCAAAAAAGTAAAGGCCTTTATAGTTGGCGATGGCGAAAGCAGAAGTGGTTTGGAAGCTACAGCAAAAGACCTGGGCATTCCTTTTTCAGTACATACCGATGCGTCTCATCCGCATCCACTGGTGTTTACATCGTGGAGAAAGGATGTGGATGTGATCAATGCAGGGCTGGATATTGTTGCGCTGACCTCATTAAACGAAGGCACGCCGGTCAGTCTCATTGAAGCGCAGGCAGCCAATAAGCCTATTGTGAGTACACGGGTAGGGGGTATTGGCGATATTGTAAAGGAAGGCCGCACAGCTTTGCTGGCTGATGTGGACGACCAGAGTGGCTTTAGCCGCCATTTACTTAACCTTGTACAGGATGACACGTTACGGGCAGAACTAGGCCAGAACAGTAGCCAATACGTGATGAAGCGTTTCAGCTATCAACGATTGGTGAAGGATATGTCGAACCTCTATTACGAACTTTTAAGCGAAAAAATACCGGCGAATGTTCTTCTTCGGAAAGAAAAAAGTTACACAGTCAGTTGATTTGAGTTGGATTGGTGTTGATATGCATTCGCACCTGATTCCGGGTATCGACGACGGCTCGCCGGATATGGCTACATCCCTTGAACTCATCAGGGGACTGCAAACCCTGGGCTACAAAAAACTTATTACCACACCACACATCCTGTGGGAAGTGTATCCCAACACAACCGAAATTATTATCGACGGACTAGCTGCGCTGCAGCAAGCCGTGCAAGCGGAAGGACTCACCATTGAGCTACAGGCTGCCGCCGAGTATTACATTGACGAACATTTTGATGAACTGCTAAAGAAAAAAGTGCCGCTGCTGCCCATTAAAGGCAATTGGGTGTTGGTAGAATTTTCCATGATCACTGCGCCGCTTGACCTGCAGCAGGTGCTGTTTGAAATGCAGATACAGGGCTATCAGCCAATTATTGCCCACCCGGAGCGTTACATTTATCTTGCCCAGCGCAAGCATTTCTTCGACGAACTGAAAGAAGCCGGCTGCCTGTTTCAGTTAAACCTGCTGGCACTAACCGGTTATTACGGAAAGCCCGTGCAGGAACTTGCCGACTACCTGCTAAAAAACAATTTTTATTCTTTTGCCGGCACCGATATGCATAATGCCCGCCACCTTGCCGCCCTGCAAAAACTAGCTGGTACTGCCCTATATACCCGACTGAAAGATGCCGGTATCCTGAAAAATGCTACCTTATAGACTCAACCAAATATTTTTTTATTTGTCAGTAATGCGATGAGCTTTACAATTAAAGAACTAGAGTCGTTATCAGGCATTAAAGCCCACACCATCCGCATTTGGGAGCAGCGCTATCGCTTTTTACGTCCGTCGCGAACCACCACCAATATTCGCCGGTACAACAACGATGAGCTGAAAATTTTGCTTACCGTGGCGCTGTTGAACAAGCATGGGTACAAAATATCGCGGATCGATGAGATGAACGCAGACCAGCGTACCGAAGCGGTGCTGAAATTGCCCCAGCCCGATGCGCGGCAGGAGCATCTCATTAACGAACTGATTGGCTGCATGATTGACCTGAAAAGTGCAGAATTTGAATCATTGTTGTCAGCACAAATAGGGGAGCAGGGAGTAGAGAAAACCATCACCGGAGTTATTTTTTCTTTTCTCGAAAGAGTGGGCATTCTCTGGCAAACCAATCGCCTGCGGCCGGTGCAGGAGCATATTGTTTCCGCCATTATCCGGCAAAAGCTGATTTATGCAATCGACAATTTGCCGCCTTCTACCGAGCCTTCTCCGCTGTTTATTTTATGCCTGCCCGAAGGAGAACACCACGAAATGGGCCTGCTTTATGTTTACTACCTGTTGCGTAAAAGGGGGCTGCCAACCATTTACCTTGGCGCCAACGTGCCGCTAAAAGACATTCAGTACATATTGCAGTTAAAGCAACCGCAGTATCTGTACATGCATCTTACTTCTTACCCTGGTCCGCAAAAGTTTCAACGCTTTATGGAGCAGCTTCAAGCAGGGCTAGGTTCCACTTCATTGCTGCTATCCGGCTGTGTTGTACAGCTTCTAAAGCAGGCTAATTACCCTGAAACCCAGCTACTTCGGTCGCTGGGAGCTGTAGAATCACACATTCATTCCATCGAAAAGTAAAGGCCAAGACCTTCTTCTGTTTAATGTTTTAAAAATAATTTTAAACAAAACGCATCTTTTTTCATTTTGTTTTGTTTAATTTTGATACAGTAAAGATTAAACAGATGAGTACGCAAGAATTTAACAGCCTGGTTTTAAACAATGCAAACGGGTTAAAACCATTTGCTATTAGTCTTACAAAAGACCACGAAATAGCCAAAGATCTCTGTCAGGAAACGCTTTGCAAAGCCTTTACCTACCGCGACAAGTACGAGCCTGGCACCAATGTGAAAGCCTGGCTGTTTACCATCATGCGCAACATTTTTATTAATGACTACCGCCGCAACAGCCGCAAAAAAATGGTCATGGATGCTGTGCAGCAATCCATCTCCGCCTATGCACTTTCCTCGGAAACTTCGGCGCGGCTAAAGGAAATTAATAAGGCCATTTACCAATTACCTGCTATCTTTAAAAATGCCTGCCTGCTGTACTTGCATGGTTACAAATACCATGAGATTGCATTGGCCCTTAACGAACCCCTTGGAACCATTAAAAGTCGCATCCACTTTGCGAAAAAACTTTTGCAAAAGCAATTAGACAGGTGAATAAACGAGTTGTAATTATAGGAGCAGGATTTGCCGGCCTTTCCTCCGCCGCTTTTATGGCAAAGGCAGGATGGAAAGTGACTGTTATTGAGAAAAACGCAACGGCGGGCGGCAGAGCCCAGCAATTGCACGCAGAAGGATTTACGTTTGACATGGGCCCAAGCTGGTACTGGATGCCTGATGTATTTGACAGGTATTTTGAACAGTTTGGGAAAAAGGTTTCAGACTATTATTCCCTCATCCGGCTGAGCCCTTCGTACCGAGTTTACTGGAACGATGGTTTTACCGATATTCCTGCTGAGTACAATGAGCTGAAAAAAACCTTCGAAAGTTTTGAAGCAGGAGCCGGAGAGAAGCTCGACAAATACCTTCACGAAGCATCCATTAAATACAAGATTGGCATACAGGATTTGGTGTACAAACCGGGTCAGTCGCTGACCGAGTTCCTGGACTGGAACGTGGTAAAGAATGTATTTAAGCTTAATGTGTTTACGTCCATCAAATCACATGTAGCCAAGCATTTTAAAGACAGCCGCCTGCGGCAGTTAATGGAGTTCCCGATTTTGTTTTTGGGGGCCCTGCCGCAAAACACACCGGCGCTGTATAGCTTGATGAACTATGCCGACATTGTTGGTGGTACCTGGTATCCCGAAGGCGGCATGTTCAGTATTGTGCAGGCTATGCAATCGCTGGCAGAAGAACTGGGAGTGGAATTTAAATTTGAAGAAGCAGCGCAGGAGATTACCATTGAAAGCGGCAAGGCAAAAAAGCTGGTTACCGACAAAGCTGTTTACGAAGCCGATGCCATCATTAGCGGTGCCGATTACCAGTTTACCGAATCGCACCTGCTGCCCCAGGAATACCGAACCTATTCGGAAGTTTATTGGGATAAAAAAACACTGGCGCCTTCCTGTCTTCTTTATTATATCGGGTTAAACAAAGAGCTGAAGAATGTTCTTCACCACTCGCTGTTCTTTGATGTGCCTTTTGATAAACATGCGGACGAAATCTACAGCAATCCGCAGTGGCCGGAAGAACCTCTTTTTTATGCCAGCGTTTCTTCCAAAACCGATAAAACCGTAGCGCCGGCCGGGCACGAAAATTTGGTGTTGCTTATACCAGTGGCTTCGGGCCTCAATGGCGATACGGAAGCGGTACGGGAACAATATTTTCAGAAAGTGATTCAGCGCCTTGAGCAACATACCGGACAATCTATTTCCGACGCTATCGTTTACAAAAAAACCTTTTCGGTTTCCGATTTCGTCTCTGAATATAATTCGTACAAAGGCAATGCTTACGGGCTTGCCAATACGCTGCGGCAAACCGCCATTTTCCGTCCCTCATGCAGAAGTAAAAAGGTGAAAAACCTTTTTTACACCGGACAGTTCACTGTCCCTGGTCCTGGTGTTCCACCCAGCTTAATCAGCGGAGAGGTGGTTTCAAAAGAATTAGTAAAAGCCCTTAAATAAGACCGTATGACAGTGGATTTATTTCATAGCGTAAGTGGTGAATGCAGCAGACAGGTAACAGTCAGATACAGTACATCGTTTTCATCCGCCATTAAATTATTGCATCGCGATTTGCAGCAGCCGATCTTCAATATTTACGGCTTTGTGCGTTTTGCCGATGAAATTGTGGACACCTTTCACAGTCACGACAAACAGTTGTTGCTGGACCAATTTAAAAATGAAACGTTTGAAGCCATTGAGCGAGGCATTAGTTTAAATCCCATTCTTCACAGCTTTCAGCGTACCGTTAACCAGTACAATATAGATCATCACCTGATTCATGCTTTTTTCAACAGCATGGAAAGCGACCTGACAGAAAACCGTTACGATCGCCAGGGATATGAAGAATACATTTATGGTTCTGCCGAAGTGGTAGGACTCATGTGCCTTTACATCTTTTGCGAAGGCGACCGGCAGAAGTATGAAAAATTAAAACAGTCGGCAAAGGCATTGGGCGCCGCTTTCCAAAAGGTCAATTTCCTTCGCGATATCAAGGCGGATTTTATGGACCTGTCGCGGGTGTATTTTCCGGGTTGCGATTTCCACAACTTCACCGAAAACGACAAGCAAAAAATTCAGGAAGACATTGAGGAAGATTTTAAATCGGCCTACAAGGGCATTTTGCAACTGCCGCTGAAAGCAAGGTTTGGTGTTTATGTCGCTTACAAATATTACTACTCGCTGTTTAAAAAAATCAGGCAAATAGAACCGCAGCGTATTTTGCAGCAACGAGTTCGCATTCCCAACTACCACAAAGCCTACATTGTTTTCAGGGCAAGCGTAAAAAACCGGTTGCGGTTAATTGAATGAGAACAAGAATCGTCGATGGTGGGTAGTGAATGATGAATGAAAAATTGTGATTAAGGAAAAGAATCAAGATGCAGGAGCAAAACGTAATATTGGTAAACGCCGCAGATGAAGAAATAGGCGTGATGGAAAAGCTGGAGGTACATCAAAAAGGCCTGTTGCACCGGGCTTTTTCCGTTTTTATTTTCGACAGCCAGGGCCGTATGTTATTGCAACAGCGGGCCGCCTCAAAATACCACGGTGGCCTGTTGTGGACCAACGCCTGCTGTAGCCATCCCTTTCCCGGCGAAAGCGTAAACGATGCAGCCACAAGGCGCCTGCAAGAAGAGCTTGGCTTTACCACACCATTGGAAAAAGTCTTTTCCTTTACCTACAAGGCAAATGTGGAGAACAGTTTGGTTGAACACGAATTTGACCATGTGTTTGTGGGAGAATACGAAGGGGATATTTTCCCCAATAGCGAAGAAGTGGCTGAGTATGCCTACCACGAAATAGAAGCGCTGAAGAAACTGCTGAAAGATCAGCCAACGCTTTTTACGCAATGGTTTCAAATTGCTTTTCCGCAGATTGAGTGCTGGTGGAAACAGAATTATGTAGCGGCTTAGTTATTAAATGAAAGAAAGATGAACACGTTGTATTATATCGGGGTTTTGTTGGGAACATTTGTAGCGATGGAAGGCGTCACCTGGTTAACGCACCGGTATGTGATGCATGGTTTTTTGTGGTACCTGCACCGCGATCATCACCAGAAGGAGCCAGGCTTTTTTGAGAAGAACGATTGGTTTTTTGTCATTTTTGCCGTGCCCAGCATGTGCCTCATTGGTTTTGGAACGTACAATAATGTATGGTGGATGCAGGCCATTGGCTTTGGAATTATGATGTATGGCGCTGCATACTTCCTGGTGCACGACGTGATCATTCACCAGCGGTTTAAATGGTTCAGTAAAAGCCGGAACACCTATGTGCGGGCCATTCGCTGGGCGCACAAAATGCACCACAAGCATTTAAACAAAGAGCAGGGCGAAAGCTTTGGGATGTTAATGGTGCACAAAAAATATTGGGAAAAGGTGCGGAGGGATAAACAACTCATGGCCGGAAAGAAGGTGGCTTATGCGCCGGAGTAGATCGTCTGAACCACGATTTGTGTGGAATTTGAAGATTAGCAGGAAATAGAAATAGTACTATAATAAAAGAGTCGTTCATTTCTGAACGACTCTTTTATTTCCTATAAATCCTTTAATCATACAAATCATGGTTCAGATAAAGAGTCCCCCGTGAAAACGGAGGACGTATAGATTAGGACATTGCTAGCCCAGTTATGGCGTAAATAGGCAGCTTCTTTAATATTTTTTGGCAGAGAGGTTTTGGAAATTTTGTTGTGGGAAAAAAAGTGCCCCGCTAAGAATAGCAGGGCTTCACCCTTAACCATACGAAACCAAGTTCTTTATAAGTTGAATCCGTTTGCGGATTGTTTGCTTAATTGATGATGTAAAAGTATCCACCATCTGTCTTAATTCCTATTGTGATTCGGTGAAACCCACGAAACCATCGTTTCAGTTGAAAGACGTATCGCCAAAGGTTTTCGTTGTATTTCTACAGGCGAATTGAAAGAAGATTTTGTTAAAGGGAACCATTGTTCAACGCCTGCTCTACCTCGGTCAAAGCCAAGCGGCATTTCGATTTTACATAATCGAAATCAAGTTGACATTCTTCCTGTTTTGCCGCCGTTGCAGCCTGTTCAATGCGGGTCAAATACGGGTTTAAATCATCGGCAAGACCAACGTAGCCAATGGTTGATTTCAGGCTGTGCGCTGTTTGCTTTACGTTAACGAAGGCCTGCTCTTCAATGGCCGTTTCCAACTGGCTCAACTCTTCCGGCGCCTGTTGTAAGAACTGTGCCAGCAACTGTTTCTCAAATTCTGCATCGCCGCCCGAAAGTGAATGGAGGTAATCAAGCTGAATGTGCTGGAAATCGGACGCATGCGTGGTTTCGTCGGCTTCTTCTTCCGGAATGTTTTGTGCGTGGCGCCCAATCATGTTGTACAGCACCGTTTCTTTAATGGGCTTCGACACATAATCATTCATTCCCAGTTGCAGGCATTTCTCTTTTTCGCCGGTCATGGCATGCGCCGTCATGGCAATAATGGGAATGGATAACTTCATCTCGTTCCGGATAATGTTGGTGGCCGTATAGCCGTCCATTTCCGGCATTTGAATATCCATCAGCACAATGGAGTAAGGGTTGCGGGTAAGCTCTTCAAGGGCTTCTTTACCATTGTTCACAATGCGGTAGTCAATTTCCCAGCTTTTCATTAGGTGAGAAATCAACTGCTGGTTCATAGCGTTGTCTTCTGCAATCAACACACTGATTTTTTGCAGCGGCACGGCTTCTTCCTGCGCCGAGAGGGCAGCTTCGTAAAGCTGGTTTAAGTCGGGAATACTGTACGTGAGTTCTATAACAAACTCCGAGCCTTTGCCCGGTTCGCTTTTCAATTCAATGTTGCCCTCTTGCATGGCAATCAGTTGCTTCACAATGGCCAGTCCCAAACCCGAACCACCAAAGCGGCGGGTGGTCTCTGCTTCCGCCTGCTGAAACCGTTCAAAAATAGTTTGCTGTTTCTCCTTTGAAATGCCAATGCCTGTATCGGTAATCTGTATGCGAACTCTTGCTTTTTCCTCGGTTTGCGCTACAAGCGAAATGCGAACCGCGATGTGACCTTCTTCGGTAAATTTTACAGCGTTGCTCAGCAGGTTCACCAAAATCTGCGTAAGCCGAACGGCATCACCCGTTAAGATATCCGGCACATCGCTGTCGATGTGAATATGCAGCTCCAGGTTTTTTTCTTTGATCTTCTCGCTGAACATGGCGCTGACAGAACTTACCAGGCTGTGCAAACTAAAGCGGGTTTCTTCCAGCGACATCATGCCGGCCTCAATCTTGGACAGGTCAAGAATATCGTTTACCAGCGCCAGCAGGTTTTCGCCGGCCGAGTGAATATTTTGTACATACTGGCGCTGTTCTGCATTGAGAGTTGTACGGCGCAATAAATTGGTGAAGCCTAAAATGGCGTTCATGGGGGTGCGAATTTCGTGGCTCATGTTGGCCAGAAATTGTTCTTTCATATTCGCAACTTCTTTGTTGCGGCGGTCCGATTCGTTCAGCAGGTTAATCATTTTCTGCTGCTGCTTGCCCTGGTTAAGAATGTACCAGAACGCCGATACCACGGCAATGAGGGCAACAATGGCAATGATAAGTCCCCAGAGCCGGGCCGTGTTCCCGGTCGATTCCACTCTGCCGGCAATACTTTGCAATTCTGTTCGCCGCAGGCTGTCAAGCTGC
>DATKHJ010000171.1:0-3062 GCA_035510335.1 Flavisolibacter sp.
ATCCCGACATGCAACAGGATTTGCTTCCGCAATCGATCCGGCACATCCAGGAGTGTATCAGGGAGATCAGGCATCTTTCGCATGCGCTTTCCGCTCCTACCCTTGGCACTAATTCGCTGGTAGATTCCATTAAAGCATTGATAGAAACGGTAGAAACGTCGGGCAAATTTGCGGTGAATTTCCATTACGAAACATTTCACCTTCCGCTGCAAAAAGACCAGACACTGGCGCTATACCGTATTCTGCAAGAGCAACTCAACAACATCATCAAACATTCCGGCGCCAGCGTGGTGGACATTCGGTTGGTGCAAAATCATAAGCTCACCCAACTTAGCATTGCTGACAACGGCAAAGGTTTTAACCCGGATGATAAACGAAACGGCATTGGCTTCAACAACATGCTTAGCCGTGCAAAAGTGTTTGGTGGCGAAATGAAAATCAACTCCTCTCCTGGTAAGGGCTGCACCATCCAGGTTTCCATCCCGCTTTTAAAACCTGAAAATGCGGTGGTGGAAAATAGACAATCATAAACTCCTTAGAGAAATCAGGCTTTCAAAAGTTTTCTGCATAAAAAAAGCATTGATCGTTTATCAGCAGAAAAACAATCAATGCCTCACATCAATTTAAAGAACCATTTATTTCTTCGGCGAAGCGGTCCAAGTCAGCACACGGGTATCGCAACCCAAACCGGTAATGCTCATGCGAAAGGTGCCTTCCGCTTTGTTGCCGGTTATTTTTCCTTTTAATTCAAAACGGGTGTATGATGCTTTGTCAACGATCACACCGTCCACTACGCCATCTTTTATGGTGAAGCTTTCTTCGGGTCCCAGTATGTCCTGCGTGAGTTTACCGCTGCAATACCAGTAGCCGTTGAAAGTGAGGTCCTTTAATTGTTTCTTATCTGCTGACACATCAAAGGAAATATAGGTTTGTTTCATCCCGTTGGTAAAAGCGCCTTCCCAGTGTTGGGCTTTGCCGCTGTTTTCCTCCGCCGTTATTTCAGTTGTGCCATTTACCGCGGCCTGTGAAGGTGTTGCTTCAACCACTTTGTTGTTGCTGCAGGTAACAGAAATCAAGGAGAAGAGCAGTACGATTGTTTTCATAAGCAATGTTTAAGGGCGGTAAGATAATGGTTAGGTGGTAGATGTCAAATAACAAGCCGATTGATTTCAAACGATCAATGTTTTGACATTTCAACGTTCTGGCTATCTTCGAAAGAAACTGGCACTGCTAAATGAAAAAAAATATAAAGAATCTTATTGGCTTCGTAAACAGTTACGGTGCTATTAAAGGTTTATCGCTAACCGTAAAAGCAGCCTCCAACCCTGCAACCATCAATGTTCCGAATGTAAAACACCCGATTCATCTTCGCCGGAGCACCTCCGATTTGCCTACTTTTTTACAGGTCTTTGCTTTTGGTGAATACAAAATCAATTTGGACAACCCAAAAGTCATCATCGATGCCGGTGCCAATATTGGATTGTTTACCATCTTTATAAAAAGCCTGTATCCAAATGCCACGGTGATTTGCATTGAACCCGACCCGGAGAATTACGAAGCGCTAAAAAATAATATCAAGCCCTACCCAAATGTACACACAGAGCATTGTGGCCTCTGGAGCAAGGATGCAACATTATCAGTAACAACCGGGGACGATTACGGGAAGTGGGGAATAATGGTGAGAGAAGACGAAAACGGGCAGATAAAAGCAACGTCAATTCCTTCGTTGATGAAAAAATACAGCCTGGACAAGATTGACGTGCTAAAGATTGACATTGAGACAAGCGAAAAGTTTCTGTTCGCTTCCAACTACGAATCCTGGCTGCCAAAAGTAAAGGTTCTTGTAATTGAACTGCACGACGCCATGTTACCCGGTTGCTCCCAAACATTTTTCGAGGCAATCAACAAAACCATTCGGTATAGTATGGAAACAAAAGGTGAAAACGTAATTATCAAAAATCTAGATTTAAATTAAACCGGAATATACCACTTGGGTGAACCAAGGAGAATACTTCTGCGCTTACAGTTTTCGTACATGTCAACCCCGCGTTAGCTACTCGCTTTGGTGAGATTATTTAGACAATGGCATAAGTTTTATTATAGTAGAGCAAAGCTGGTCAATGCTTTTGATCAGACCGTTTAATTATTCTACAAAAACAAAGTTTGTCTATGAAAAAGATTTTTCTGATGGCGGGACTGGCAGCCGTAATCGCCTCCTGTACAAATGACACGACACAATCCACTACCACTGGTGATTCTGCGAACAGCACCAGCAGCAATGCAGCAAATGCTCCGACCTACACTGCAACGGAAGGCGACGTTAGTTACCGCGATGGGCGTGTGGTGGTGTGGCGAAACAATGCCTGGGTAGATGCTGACGACGACATGACGCTTGACGATGGAACGGTTGTACGCAGAAACGGCCGCATTGTACGCAACGGTGAGGAAAGAGAGTTGGAAGACGGTACGGTGGTTACAAAAACCGGCAATTTTTTTGACCGTGCCGGTAACACAATTGAAAAAGGATGGGATGGCCTGAAGAAAGGTGCCGATAAAGCGGCAGAAGGCGTGAAGGATGGCTTTAACAAAGCCAAGGATAAAGTGAACGATGCCGTAACAGACGACAATAAAAACAATAACCGCTAGGAAGATAGTGGGATATTAGGATATTGAGATATTGCGTTTGAATGAACAATGCGATATCTCAATATCTCACTTTCCTACTATCATCTCTTCTTCGCCTTGACCAACACCTTCGGCGAATTTTTCACATAAGGCAGCGGGTTTTCCCAGCCCTTGCGGGTAGCAATGCCAAAATGCAAATGCGGTGGCGTACTGCGGGCATTACCGGTTTTCCCAACGGTGCCAATCACCTGGCCTTTTCGTACGGTCTGCCCTTCTTTCACCAGTTGTTTATCTAAATGAGCATAGTAGGCTGTCCAGGTGTGTTTCGCCGATTTCAGCCAAAGAACCTTTCCGCCGATTGGCGTGTTTTCCTTTGATACAATCACGCCATCTGCAATGGCAACAACTGAGGTTCCTTTCTTCGCAAAAATATCAAT
>DATKHJ010000172.1:0-2979 GCA_035510335.1 Flavisolibacter sp.
AACGAGACACTATTGACTTAAAATAAGAAACACACTTCTAGTTGTTATCATGATTAAAATATGCTAAAGCTGTTTATTAAAAGTTTAAACAGCAATTTTACTTGTAATTCTTCACCAATTCCTTCCAAACATTTTCATCCACCGTCACCGGGTATTTTTTCTTCAGCTCATCTACCCACTGCTTTTCCAGGGCCGCCTGGTAATCATTAATCACCAGGCCCTTTGCGTCTTCAAAATTTCTTTGTTGCCCGGCAGGATAAGTTTTGATGATGTAGGCAAACGAAGCGGTGTTGTCTTCCTTGTTTACAACCGGTGCGGTTACCACGCCTGCTGCAATTGTTTCCTTTGCCGACTTTGGTAGTTGCGCAAATTCAAACCGGCCCGCATCGCTTGTCAGTTTTTCCGAGTAGTTGGCAACAATCGTCTTCCAGTTGGAGGGTGATTTGCGCAGGGCTTTGTACACTTCATTGGCACCTTCGGCATCGGTGGCGTAAAACAGTACGGCGTCGGCGCTTTGCTTCCACAGGTAATTGACTTTGTGTTTTTGGTAGTACTCTTTCAGTGCAACAGAATCGGTTTGTGCCGGTGTCCACACCTGCCGCTGCATGATCTCGAAAAACAGGTTGCCATCGGCAAACTCGTTTACCTGCCGGCGAAAATCTTCATTAAAACCTTCCAGGTGCTCTTCGTAATAACGCAGGGCAACGGCTTCGGCAAATTCATCCCACAGTTGCGAGTAAGGTTTCAAACCCGTGCCGTTGGCGCGGTAGCGGGCCGTTTGTGCAAAAGCCATCCAGTCGTTTACGGTAGAACGATGGTCACCAATTTTTAACAGCTCTGTTGAAGGCTGAATGGTAAGCGGCGCTGCCGGACGAATGCCTTTGAACAGACTGTCGCTTAACACCCAAAGTTGGTCGGTGGAAGGAAGCAACAGTGTAGTGCCTGCCTCCTGCATGATCTTTTTCGCCAGCTCTTTTCTGCTTACCTGCGAGCGGTCGCTGCTCTCTACTTTGCGGCGCACGGCATCCAGCGCTTCTTCGGTTGCTTTTGCCGGTACCGGAATAAGTTTCAGTCGCTTTACAATATGATAGCCATGCGCCGTTTCAAACGGTTTGCTGAAGGCGCCATCTTTTGGAAGGGCAAATGCAGTGGCTTCAAACACCGGATCGTATTCGCCGATGCCAAACTCCGCTAACTGCCCGTTAGAAGCAGATGAAACAACATCATTACTGAACTGCGTGGCCAGCTTGCTAAAGTCTTCGCCGGCTACCAATCTTGCGTAAAGCGAATCGGCCTGCTTTTTCAATCTTGCTTTCAGGGCATCATCGGCGCCGGGAGGAAAAGCCAGCAGGATCTGCGCCGCTTTTATGCGGCCGAGTGCTTTGCGTTCGCCGTTGTTTTTTAAAATGTGGTAGCCCGATCTTGATGCGTATGCCGGCGCTGTGCCTCCCTGCGCTGTTGCGTACAAAACCGATTCAATTTCGTAAGGAAGCGAGAAGGCCGTGATCCATCCAAGGTCGCCGCCGTTGGTGAGTGCGGAAGGATCGTCGGAAAAAGCTTTGGCAACTTCTTCAAACGCAATGCCTTTGGCAAGTTGCGCCAGCGCTTCGTCTCTTCGCTTTTGCGCAGCGGTGGTATCGTACACACCGTGCTTGCTAAACGAAATGAAAATATGCGCCGCACGAATGTCTTTTTGCGAACGACTGAAAGCTTCGGTTACCAGTTTCTCCAGGCTTTCTTTATCGCTGGTGTAGTTGGGTAAAATTTGCTGGCGAAGCGTGGCCAGATCGGACTTTAGCTGCGCCAATGTATCAAACCCCAATGCCTTTGCTTCTTTTACTTTCAGCCGCGAAGCAATGTACAGGTCAAGGTATTCACGCAGGGCTTTTTCGTCTGTTGCGCCGTTGTTGTTTTTTTTGTAGGCGGTGAGAAATTCCCGGGCCGGTACTGCTTCTTTTCCATACGTAAACAAGGTTTGCGCAGAAGAAGAAAAGGCGGCAGCAAGGCCGAAGACAGTTAGTAGTTTTTTCATCTGATATTTTGTTTAATCACGAACAAGGCACCAATGGTTACTGCTTTGCAGATGCCTTAACCCGCTGCGCCAGGATTTCATTCACCTGGTCGGCGGTTACTTTTTTGGCAATGATGCGCTTGTCTTTATCGAGCAGGTACAAAGTAGGAAAACTTATTACATCGTACAACTGTGCATACGAAGGTATGTTGGCCAAAACCCTTGCCTGCTCTGCTTCTTTGGAGTACCACACATGCGTCCAGCCTTTTAGTCCAAGCTGGCGCATAAAGTTCAGCCAGTCATCTTTTTTCACGCCTTCAGTTTGTTTGGCCATGGCAAAAACCTGCAGGCCATCGGCTTTCCATTTGGCCTTGTACAGGCTGTCGATCTGCGGCAGCGTTTCTTTGCAATGCCCGCAGGTAGGGTCGTAAATTACCACCAGCGTGTAAGGCGATTCGAGGCCGTACAACGTTTGTTTTTTTCCGGTTGAATCAGGCAATTCAATTTCGGCCGCCGGCGAACCCATGATGTTGGCCATCAGGCTGTAAGCCCGGTCGGTAATCATTTTCTTGCCTTTGTCGTTCAGCCACGAATAATTTTTGTTGGCGAAGTATTTTTCAAAGAGATGCACAAACACTTTGTCTTCCCACATGTATTTCATGTTGAGATAACGGTTCACAAATTTGAGCAGGAGAAATTTCTGCATTTCTTCGGAAGCCGATGCATAACCCAGCATCCAGTCGAGTTCTTTAATCACAGAGTCAGGATTGGGATAAACCAGTTGCTCGTAGTATTTGTCAACGCGGCCTTCAAAAAAAGGCGTGCGGGCCAGTCGGTCGTCCCAAAAGTTTACGCCATCCCAGTAATGCGTTTTAAAATAGCGGTATGCATAGAGCGAATCCTTTTTCTGCGCTTCCGGATTTTTAGGCACTTCGGGTTCACGCATGGCTTTGAGTAATGTTGCCAGC
>DATKHJ010000173.1:0-17141 GCA_035510335.1 Flavisolibacter sp.
TAGCTGCAGGCTCAGAAGCTTCGGTTGATGTTCCGGTATTCTGGGCTACATCAGTACCACTGCCGGTGTTTGTTTGAATGGGTTCTTCAACAGGTATAGGATCAGGTTGCGTTTGTGCAGGTTTGGGAGCTGTCTTGCGCACAGGAGCCGGTTTTTCAATTACTCTTTCGCGAATAACAGTCACCGTTTTTACCTGTTCAACAGGGGCAGTTTGCTGCACTTGCTGAGGCACTGCTGCTACCGAAAGTTCATTCTGGGCTTTCCATTGCTGGAACTGCGCCAGTCCAGCCGTATCAATCGCATTTGCCTGGTTTACACTTTGCAATGTTTTTGTTTCTGATTCGGCAGGTTGTGTATTACAAGCAGCCAACAGGACTAAACCACTCAAAAAAGGTAAAAATTTCTTCATGTCTCGTTGTTTTAATTGCCTTCATTATCAAAAGCTAAACTGAGACAGGAAAACATCTCTTGGGTTTTACCTGGAAATGTTAAAGAAATGCAGGGATTTAAATTGCTTTGCTGAAAACGGGTTTGCTGCTTTCAGCACCCCGTTGCAGGTAAAGATCGAAGGCGCTGCACACCACCCGGATAAAATAATGTCCCTGCTCTGTGAGAGTTACTGAGCTGTTATCCCATGTTACAAGTCCATCTTCCGCCGATGCTGCCAGTACGGGAAAAGTATAAGCCTGTAACAAGGGCAGGTGTTCATCTAAAAAAGTTGTTGTGCCCTTGCAACTGATGTCGAGAATGTAGTTGCGAAAAGCAACATCTTCTTCACTTAACACATAGCCTTTTTTTATGGCCAGCTGCCCGCTGTTAACGGCTGCGTAATAATCGTGAAGCGTTTTTTCATTTTGTGCGAAAGCGTTGCCGGTATCAGAAATACTGGATACGCCAAGACCTAATAACATCCCTGAGTTCTGCGTGGTATAACCCATGAAATTCCGGTGCATCTTACCAGCCTGCCAGGCGAGGTAAAGTTCATCGTGCGGAAGTGCAAAATGGTCCATGCCAATATCGTGGTAGCCTGCCTTTGTCAGCAGCTCTTTTCCCTTTAAGTAAAGCTGGATTTTTGTTTCCGCATCCGGCAAATCAGCTTCGTCAAACAGGCGTTGGGCTTTGCTTGTCCACGGCACATGCGCATAGCTGTAAAAAGCAATACGGTCCGGCTTCAATTCAATCACTTCGTTGATGGTGCGTTCAATGCTCTCCAGTGTTTGCAAAGGCAGCCCATAAATCAGGTCGTAGTTTACCGATGTAAAACCAATCCGCCGGGCTTCTTCTGTAGCGATTCGAACATTTTCCACCGGCTGAATGCGGTTGATAACACGCTGTACTTTCGGATCGTTGTCCTGCACGCCGTAGCTGATGCGACGAAAGCCAAGATCGTACAGCATTTGCAGGTGTGCTTTTGTTGTGTTGTTCGGATGCCCCTCAATGCTGAATTCGTGACGCGGATGAATGATGCTGTTCTTGGTGATAAACAAAAGCAGGCGCTTCAGGTTTCTTGGTGAGAAAAAAGTAGGCGTTCCGCCACCAAGGTGAAGCTCCCGAATAACCGGCGTTTGTTTCATTAACTGGCGGTAAAGGTTCCATTCTTTTTCAATGGCCAACAGGTATTCTTCTTCAACCGAATGATTGCTGGTGATTTTTTTATTGCAGCCGCAATAAGTGCAAAGGCTCTCGCAAAACGGAAGGTGAATGTAAAGGCTGATGCCGTTGACATGATTTTGCTCAGCAAATTTTTGGGTAAAAATGTACTTCCATTCGCCGGCGTCCAGTTTCTCGTGCCACACCGGAACGGTGGGATAGCTGGTATAGCGGGGCAATGGCTGGTTGTACTTGCGCACCAGGAGCGGATTCACGGCTTCTACTTGCATCATACATCAAAAGTAGAATTCCACGCAAGGGGAAAAAATGATGCTGGTTAGCAGAAAAAAAGAGTATCGTCATACAGTAAGGCGACGGGCTATGGAACAAATCCGTAGACCGCGTTTACTTCTTCCCTCCTTTTCCCGTATCTTTTTCAAAACGTTTGGCAAACATGGGGTTGACGAGAAAACGCTACATTGTATTGGCCTTTTTGATTTTCGCAACGTTAAGCTCTTTGTATTCGCAAAATAGCAATTCGATTCTGCAGAAAACAGATTCATCAACCAGCCGAGATGATTTTTGTGCAAAAGCAAAATTCGCCAAGGTTGTTGCCAGCGCCGTGGTAAAGACAGCCATTTTCAGTTCTGCCGTATCAGAATTGGAACAACAAATTGAACAAAACCCTGGGAAAGAATATTCGCTGAGTTTCGGCCGAAACCCGGATAGCAGCCTGATTGTAACCCCGCCAACACCCGGTAATGCCAGCAATGGAATCATACCGGACATTGCCTATGCATTTGCCGATCTGCACAACCATCCAAAAAATACGCCGCCTTCGTCTGGCGATGTGTACGGATTACTCAGAAAGAATAAGCGATCAGGCAGTTATACGCTGCGTTTCATTCGCACCAGTAACCAAACCTTGTATGCATTGTGTGTGGTTGATACGTTGCAGGCAAGAAATTTCCTGTTGCGCTATCCGCCGCAACAAACACCGGGCTACTCTCCGCTTTTTCCGGATAAACTACTTGATGAATACCGTGAATTGATTCAACGGCACAAAATCCCCGAAGAAATGGTAATTGCTTATTTTCTGGAGAAATACAAAGCCGGTGTTGTTTTACTCAAGCAAGACAAGAACGGCGACTTTATTGCTTTGCGAATGGCGATAACCGGCAGCGGCGATACGCTACAGGCTATACAACAAACATGCAATTAGGTATAGATGCTTAATAAAGCAGGTTCTTCAACTTATCAATGTTGGTGATGGAAATCTTCCCGCTTTTGATATCAATAAGTTTTTCACTTTTGAAATCGCTCAGGGTACGAATAAGTGATTCAGTTGCGGTTCCTACATACTGCGCAATGTCTTCCCGTGAAAATTCAATCAGGTTTTTCTGACCGTCTTTGTTGAATTTTTCATGAATATCAACCAGCGCCTTGGCCACCCGTTTGCGCAGCGAACTGTAGGCCAGGTTTAGCAGGCGTTCTTCCTTCTCTTTTACGTTTTGCGTAACAATGCGAATGAATTTCGTAGCGATGTTGATGTCGCTGTAAATCATACCCAGGAATTCATCGCGGGGAATTTGCATGATCTCTGCATCTTCAAGAATGGAGGCGCTGTCGTCGTAATTTTTGTCTTCAATTAATGCCGTGTAGCCAATAAAATCGCCGGCGCTGAAAAGATCGGTGATGTACTCTTTGCCGTCTTCATGGCTTTTGAAAGCTTTTACTTTTCCGCTAACCAGGTAGTACAAAAAACGTGGACGTTTGGCTTCCTGGTAGAGCGTTTGCTTTTTGTGAAAGGTTTCCACCGCGTATTGATCGGATAATTGTTTAATCAGGCCGCTGTCTTTCACATCTTTCACAAACTGCGCCAAACCCTGCGGCGTGGCCGCATAAGTTTGCTGTAGCACTTCTGCCTTCTTTAAACGAATCTCGATGGCATTCAGCAGCTCAATGTCTTCAAACGGTTTGGTCACGTAATCATCGGCACCCATTTCCATGCCTTTGCGGAAATCGCTGCGTTCTGTTTTCGCCGTTAAAAAAATGAACGGAATGTTTTGCGTATCGGCATTCTTTCGCAACAAGTGAAGCACACCATAACCATCCAGTTCGGGCATCATAATGTCACAGACAATCACATCGGGCTTTTCTCTTGTGGCAACTTCAACTCCCCTCTTGCCATTCTCCGCCGTTAGTGTACGGTAGCCGGCAAGGTCAAGAATCTCCGCCGTGTTTTCTCTTAAATCGTTGTTGTCGTCAATGACCAAAATTGTCTTCGCCATGTTGCTGATGGTTTACTGGTATTGTTATGGTGATGGTTGTTCCCTCGCTTAAAGCACTCTGTAAATTTATAGAACCGCCAAGTAAATCGGTATAGCGCTTTACAATGTGCAGACCGAGTCCCGTGCCTTGAATGTTCAATGCATTCTTGCCACGGAAAAAAGAAGAAAAAAGGTGCTGCTGATCTTCTGCTGAGATGCCAATGCCTTTGTCTTTTACCGCTATTACTGCGTTATCGCCTTTGGTGGTGCTGGTAACAACTATCACTGCATTTTCATCGGAGAACTTCAAGGCGTTGCTGATTAAATTGATCAGGATGTTCTTCAACAACTTCCGGTCGCTGTAAACAATGTTTTCGCCCTGGTGATTGTAATGGATTTCCTGGCCGTTCTTGACAAGCCCTCTCACTTCATCAATGGTATCGTGGATGGTTTCTGATAGATTAAAAAGCCCGAACTGGGCGCCAATTTTTCCTTCATCCAGCTTGCCGAGACTCAGAAAATCTTCCAGCAAATCGTTCAAATGCTTAACCGAATCTTTGATGCGGTTGATGTGCTTATCGCGGTTGGCCTGTTGTTCGCCGGTTGTGTACTTGCCAATAAGCGAAGCCGATGAAAGCACGGCGCTTAACGGTGTTCTAAACTCATGCGAGGCCATGGAAACAAAACGGCTTTTAATTTCATTTAGCTGTCTTTCCTTGTCCAGCGCTTCGCTTAGCTCTGCCTGTGATTGCTCCAGGCGTTGGAGAGCTTCTTTCAAAATCACCGTTCGCTCTTCCACTTTTGCTTCCAGTTCGGTGTTCAGCTTTCGAATGTCGTTTGTTACTTTCTCCAACTGGCGCTGTTGCTCCAGCATACTTCGTTCAATCTCTTTACGGTGCGTAATATCAACAATAAAGGCAATTACGTACTGCTTGTTGTTCTGCCGGTAAGAACTCAGGCTCACCTCCACCGGGAAGTTGTCGCCGCTCTTTTTCTGCCCATACAAATCACGCCCCGAACCCATCACACGGTTGGTGGGATGGCCGTAAAACCCGTCACGCAACTTTACGTGCCCGGTACGGTAGCGGCTGGGTAACAATACCTCTACTTTCTGCCCAAACAGCTCTTCCGGCGAGTAGTCAAACATGTTGCACGCCGAAGGGTTGACAAGCACAATGTTGGCATTCTGGTCGGCCAGTACAATTCCCTCCGTTGCATTTTCAAACAAGGAAGTCATGTGTGACTGATCGAATTGCATGCGCCGCAAAAGATTCTTGATATAAAAAACAATCAGCGTGGTGAAAAGAATGAGCACCAGGATGAAGACGTACTGGGCCCACAGATCGTTTCGCTGGCCTACCGGTGCATGAAGCATTAAAAAACCAAGCACTACAAACCAACTGCCGACGCCGGCAATGAGTGTAGAACTTTGTGTAGGAACGAACACCGAAAGAAAGATGACAACCAGTAAGCCGCTAAGCGTAATGCTGTAACCCGGCATAAAATAAGACAAGCCAATAGTGATGGCAAAAACCAACACTGCATAAATCGTCGCCTGTCTGCTGGTAAGTTGGGGCATCGACACGTATCAATCCGTTTCGACAAACATAAGACACAAGCTTAAATGCCGAGCAGGTATTTTTCCATTTCCAGCGCCTTGGGGTAAAGAATATTATTCTCTAAGTGTTTATGCTGCACCAGGTCGGCGTCAAATTCTTTCAGCTTGTGATAGATAACCTGGTGATTGGTACAGGCACTGTCGGCAAAGCTGTAAGAGTTGGTTTGCTCACGAAGTTCAGTCAGCAGTTCGGAGATGCGGTTGTGCTCGCGGTTGATGACTTCAAACAGCGGCTGGCGCATGGTGCGAACAAAGAGGGAACCGTACACTTCCTTGCGGTCGAATGTATTGGCTACTTGTTTTAGGTAAGGGAAGATGCTTTCTTCTTCTTTCTGCGTATGCTCCAGCAGTTCGGCAGCAAGGTTGGCAAATGATTCTTCTACCTTAGCGAGGTAGGGATATTTTTTGATGTGCCCGGGCACAAAAGAGGTGATTTGTTGGGAAAGCAGCGGCAACACACGTTTTACATAACCGTGGTGTACATAGGTAATGTAATCAACCAGAAACAAAACAGGCCACTCAGCAAACTTTAACGCATTCGGTATGCTAACGGTTTTGGTAGCTGCCTGCAAATCAGTTTCCAGGCTTTCCGCATCAATATTTTTAATGGCGCAGGCTTCGACCAGTGGCAGGTTTCCGCCACAGCAATAATTGATGCCCCACTTTTTAAATACATCGGCCGTCCGGTAATCGTTCCGTACAATTTGCGACACCAGCAGCGGCTTCATTGTTGTTTCTACCATGTTTTCCATTTGCATTTCGGTAAGTTTCGTCTGTTTCGTTTCTATTTGCTGTATATCCTATAGACTTGAAAATTTCCCATCTACGAGAAGCAACAAATCTATTTTCCAGCAGCAAAGCGAAACATGATTTTCATCAGCTTTGCGATTTTCAATGCCTGTGCATTGATGTATTACATTGTTGTTAACGCATCAAATCTTTTCTGCCATGTTGTTCTGCAGTGCGTTTAAATACATGTAAAGAATTGTTTGCAACAGCCAAAATATTTTCCTGATAATAATCATATGTGGAACTGCGATTTGTAAGTCTTTTGACAGGCGGCAGAAGACAATTTTGTGACAGAAAACAAAAAAGCATGAAACTAAAATTCGCTTTGCTGACTGCTCTTTTTTTAACTACCACCGTACTGCACGCCGCACCGCCTGTTGAAGAAGGAAAATCAATTTTCCAGGCACGATGCGCTGCCTGTCACAATGTAAACAAAACGCTTACCGGTCCTGCCCTTGCGGGTGTTGATCAGCGGCGTTCAATGGATTGGATTGTGAGTTTTGTTCACTCTTCACAAACAATGGTAAAAGCTGGCGATAAAGATGCGGTAGCGCTTTTCAACAAGTTTAATAAAATACCAATGCCCGACCACCAGGATTTGTCGGAAGGACAAATTAAAAACGTAGTAGAATATATTAAGACAGAAGCGGGTGCTGATAAAAAAGAAACCACCAGTGAAAAACCCGAGCCAACTGCCCAGACTTATCTGCCTGTTACATTTAAAAACTATGGTTTTATGATGAGTTTTTTTGGTGCATTTGCCTTACTCGTCGGCGTGATTGTTCTCGCCTTTAAAGTGAACCAATACAAGAAAGCTTATTTCAAACAGAAAGAATTACAATAAGTGTATCGTTGGTTTTCGTTTCATTAGTGCTCCATTTTTATGGGGCACTTTTTTATTGCCTAAAGCGAAGTAACGGCCACAAGTTTTTGCAGTGTTGCTTTTCCCTGCCGGCTTCTTGCCCACCATTGAAAAAGCGAAGTGCCAAGGAAAGTGCAGATAATTCCGGCCAACACATCCAACACATAATGGTGACTGGTGTACACGGCAGCAAACCAGATGCCCGCAACAATCACGGCGAACAACACATTCCAGCCTTTTAGCCTGGCCTTGATCCCATAATACAACACGATAAACATGTAAGCTGCATGCAGTGATGGCATGGCTGCAAAAACATTAGAACTCTTTGCATAAATGCTTTCGAAAATACTCACACCAAACAAAGCATCAAACCGTGCCAGGCCTGCGGTGTTGCCCGGGGTGGCGGCTATAAACTCAAAACCGTGTTGGGCCACATACCAAGGTGGCGCAGCGGGATACGTGTAGTAACCCATCCAACCAATTAAATTCACAACAAAAAAGGTCAGTGAAAACTGGAAGAAAATATTCCTGTTCTTAAAAAACATCACTGCGGCAAATGACAGCGGAAGCGGAATCCAGCAGAGGTAAAAAACGCCGGAAAGAAAATCGAGAACGGCACTAGTGTTTTGCGAAAAGAATTCGTTTAACGTAACCACCTGGTTGTTCCATTCAAACCCAAACCATGATTTTTCCCATTGGTACAAATCGGCAATGTGCACAGTGCTGAACTGGTAGTTGGGAAACGCTTTCTGGTAATCGAACAAAATCCAGTAAATAATAAAAATGGAAAAGGCGAGTATAAAACGCCGCGTGGTTCCGCTGCCAAAATAAAGCAGGTTAAACAGACCAATAAGTACCAACTGGTCGGATTTAAAACCTACGAGGAAAAAAGATAGTGCGAGGTAAATAAGCGAGGCTATGGCGGAAAAAAGAATGCTACCGGGTGTAAATAAGGTTGTAGCTGTGCGGGATGGAATGCTGTCGGGCATTTTTCTCTCCTGCTTCGGTTCGGTTTTGACTTCCATCTGTTGCTGAAATCTGCTTTAGCGGACAAATGTAAGCGAAGGGCAGAAATGTAAAATGTAAAAGTCGGGGCTCGCCGGTACCGGTTTACAGCTTACTGTTTGCCTTGTCTTTGGCATCCAGGGTCCGTTTTGCGTCCATCAGGCGGTGGTAAGCGGTTATGTTTGTGAGCACTGCAAGAACCGCAAGCGGAATGGTAAAGATGGACATGGTTTCAAACACATGAAACGAAATGCCATCGATGTAAAGTTTGTAATCGCCGCCAATATAGCTTGATGCAATGCCGCAAGCCAGGGCAGATGTACCTACGAGCACTACTCTTTCGGGACGCTGCATTAGCCCACCTTTGCATTCGATGCCTAACCCTTCTGCCCTTGCCCGGGTGTAACTCACCATCATAGAGCCTACCAGACCGATAAAAGCCAGCAGGGAAGAAATAAAATAATGATGCGCAATGAGGTAATAACAAATGCCGAGGAACATAAACAGTTCGCTGTAGCGATCAAGCACCGAATCGAGCAAAGCGCCAAAGGAGGAACTCATTTTTCCCAACCGTGCCACCTGCCCGTCCAGCATATCAAACAGCCCTGCAAACAAAATCAGTCCGCCCGCCCAACCAACATAGGAAAGATCGTTGCGTTCTGTTTTTTCGGCACCCATAATAAAGATGACCGCCACGCCAATGTTCAGCAGGAAGCCAATGACCGTAACAACGTTTGGCGTCAGCCCAACCTTGACCAGCACCTTTACAAAAGGATCAATGATCTTGTAAATTCCAAATTGCAATCTGACGCGTAGTGGTCTGGTTTCCATTTTCTATTATTTGCACGACCGCAGCCTTCAAGGTTTGGCGGCTCCTGTATCATTACCGAAAGACAAACCTTTTTTGCAAAGGGTAGTTGTAAGCAATCGCTAAAAATAAAGTAACGGTAATTTTTGAAACGATGTAATTAAATCCTCCTATGTGGGTTAACACGTAAACGCCAAATGTTGCCAGTAGCAGGTAGCCTATCCAAACAATAAAATAGCGCAGGGCCTGAATCCTTCTCTCCCGCTCACCTCCACGAAACACCCAGTGCCGCCCCAGCGAAAAATTCGTCATTCCGCCAAGAATGGTGCCAGTGCTGCTGCCAACCACGTACCAAAAGCCAAATAGCTCTACGCACATGATCATGATAAAATAATCAACCATCGAGGCAACAAACGATGCTACTTGCGCTTTGGCGAATGTGTACATTAAAAGAGGTGGCTTTTAATCAGCAGGTGCAAAATTAAGTTAGAATAGATTCCCGCCAATAAATCGTCCATCATCACACCCCAACCTTTAGGAAATCTTTCTGCCCGCCGTATAAAAAGGGGCTTGCCAATGTCGAAGGCCCGAAACAGCACAAAGGCAATGGCTAAGTTTAACCACGTAAAAGGCACCAGAAAAAGAGCCACGCACATGCCCAGCCATTCATCGGCCACAATGCGATTGCTGTCGTGGCCCCACGTGGCTTCCATTTTGGTAGATGCCAGTGCACCAAGCAAGAACAGCAGCGCAATCTGCAGCAGCTGCCATTCCCAACCCAGTAAATCCAGCCGGAAAGCATACCATACGGCACAACAAAAAAGTGCAGCAATTGTGCCTGCACCTTTTTGTATGTAACCAATGCCGAAGCAAGTGGTGAAAATTTTTGCAACTGTTATCATGACATTGCATCAACCAGGTCCTGGTAATAATCCAATCCCAAGTGAGTGATCAGGTCTTCGCCCATCATGTGGCGCAATGTATTTTGCAACTTGATGAGTTGTTTGAAAATGTCATGCTCAGGTCTTAAGCCTTCGGCCGTTTGCGGCGACTTAAAGTAGAACGACAGCCACTCCTGGATACCGCTCATGCCGGCTCGTTTTGCCAGGTCGGCAAACAGCGCAAGGTCAAGCACAATTGGCGCAGCCAAAATAGAGTCGCGGCAAAGGAAGTTGATCTTGATTTGCATGGAGTAACCCAGCCAGCCAAAGATGTCAATGTTGTCCCAGCTTTCTTTGTTATCGCCGTGCGGAGGATAGTAGTTAATGCGAACCTTGTGGTAAAGATCACCGTACAACTCCTGGTTGTGTTCGGGTTGCAGAATGTCTTCCAGTACGCTCAGTTTGGAAACTTCTTTTGTTTTGAAGTTATCCGGATGATCCAGCACATAACCATCGCGGTTACCCAAGATGTTGCTGGAGAACCAGCCCTTCACACCCAATGCACGGGCAGCAAGGCCCGGTGCAAGAATAGTCTTCATTAACGTTTGGCCGGTTTTGAAATCTTTACCGCCAATTGGTGTACCCGTTTGCTTGGCAAATTCTACCAGCGCAGGAACATCAACCGTAAGGTTTGGCGCTCCGTTCATGAAAGGAACTCCCAGTTTAATGGCGGCGTAAGCATAAATCATGGAAGGAGAAATAGCCGGATCATTGTTCCGCAGTCCTTCTTCAAAGCTTTCGATTGTATCGTGTACAGCGGATGGCTCGATGTATTTTTCAGTAGAACCGCACCAAACCATTACCACGCGGGCACAGTCGTTGGCTTCTTTAAAGTTCTCGATATCGTCCATCAGCATTTTCGCCAGGTCGGCCTTGGTGGCGCCTTCTTTAATATGATCGCCATCAAGGTTAGAGATATAACCTTTGTCGAAAACCGCTTTCATTGGCTTAATGGCTTCCAGTTCGGCCTTTACTGCGTGCAGCAGCATTGGCTCCAACACTTTGGCTTTGCTGGCCGCTTCAAACACGTTGTCGCTGTACACATCCCAGCCGCCAAATACAATGTTCTCCAAGTCAACAAGGGGAACGAATTCCTTGATCTTCGGATAACGGTTTTCCGTACGTTTTCCAAGGCGGATATTGCTCATTTGTGTTAACGAGCCCACCGGTTGTGCCAGTCCTTTTTTCACAGCTTCCACACCCGCAATCAAGGTAGTTGCCACGGCGCCAAGGCCGGGAATCAACACACCAAGTTTACCATCCTTACTTTCAATCGAATGATGCATATTGATTTTTTAATTTTTGTTTTAAAATGTACAGAGGCGTTAAAGCAGTATCGCTAACCTCAAAGCAGTAAAACCTTACAAAGAAAATGGAAAATCGATTAACTGCCGTAAAATTCACGGCTGTGCCGGTTTTAAAGTGTCCTGTTCTTTCTTGTTCTTGCCTCCGGCATCCGGCATCTGTTTTCGTTGTTACATTTGTTCGGCACAAACCCGCAACCAATGAATGTAAAGATTGAAGCGTCCTGGAAGAAGGTGCTGGAAGATGAATTCAGCAAACCTTATTTTAAGCAAATTACCGAACACATAAAAACGGAAAAAGAGCAGGGCAAAACCATTTACCCCCCAGGACCGCTCATTTTTAATGCCTTTGAACAAACGCCTTTCGACAAGGTGAAAGTGGTGTTGCTGGGTCAAGATCCTTACCACGGGGCAAAGCAAGCAATGGGTTTAAGCTTTTCAGTGCCCGACGGCGTCCGCCCCCCCCCATCGCTGGTCAATATATTTAAAGAACTGCACGACGATACCGGCGTTCCCATCCCTACACATGGCAATCTTACCAAATGGGCACAGCAAGGCGTGCTGTTGTTGAATGCTGCCCTAACTGTACGTGCCGGTGAGCCAAACAGTCACGCAAAAATTGGCTGGCATCAGTTTACCAATACGGTGATTCAGAAAGTATCTGACCAGAAAGAAAACGTGGTTTTCATTCTGTGGGGAAAGTTTGCGCAGGAAAAAACAGAACTGATTGACACCAAGAAACATCATCCGCTGAAAGCAGCACATCCCTCGCCTTATGCCGCCGACAAAGGCTTTTTTGGTTGCCAGCATTTTTCCAAAACAAACAGCTATTTGATGAAACACGGTCACGATCCAATTGACTGGGCGCTGTAGTGTAAAGTCTGCGTTGGAAGTTGTGCGTTAAGAAGCTGGGTTAAAATGATGGCTCATGGTATTGAATGAAAGTGCATTTTTGCAGGAATGAGTTTTCTGAAAAATATCGTTGGACGAGTTATGGCACTTTGGGCCATCATCGTGTTTGTGCTTACCATGCTTGTTTTTGTTATTCCTGTTGGGCTTTCAGTGTTGTGGCCGGAGCCGAAACGGTCGAGAGTCGCCTATTTTTTTTACACCCGGTGGATGGCTTCTTTTTTTATTTTCAGTGGCGTTCGCAGAAAAATTATTGGAAGAGAAAATTTTAAAAAGGGGCAGAACTATGTGGTTGTCTGCAATCACAACTCGTTAATGGATCCGCCACTCTCCTCGCCTGCTATTCCGGGTCCCAATAAAACCATTGCCAAAGCGGAGATGGCAAAAATTCCCATTTTCGGAATTGTGTACAAACGCGGCGCTGTGTTGGTTGACCGCAAAAGCGAAGAAAGCCGCCGGTCTTCTTACGGAAAAATGAAAGAAGTGCTGGAGCAGGGCCTGCACATGTGCATTTATCCCGAAGGCACCCGCAACAAATCCAAAGAGCCGCTGACGCGTTTTCACGATGGCGCATTTCGCCTGGCTATCGACACAAAAAAAGCGGTTATTCCCGCCGTAATATTTAATACGTCCAAAGTGTTGCCGCGCAAAACGTTTTTCTTTTGGCCAGCAAAGGTGGAGATGCATTTCCTGGCGCCTATTGACAGTGCCAACAAATCTACCCAGCAATTAAAAGAAGAAACCTTTGCCGTGATGCGTGATTACTACGTGGCCAACCGGTAATATTTTTATCTAAAGTGTAAAGGCCGGCAAGAAAAGATTTTCCTTGCCGGCCTTTTTTTAGTCAAGAATTTGGAGAAAAATTATTATACCCAACAACCCTCATCCCTCATTAATAGTTGTAAAACTGTCTTGTTCTGTTCACCCGCAAATCTTTTAAGATGCTTGATTTAGGACTGATGGTAATGTTGAAGTATTGATACAAACCAATTGGTGTTACACCAATTGACATTTGCCAGCAATGCATATCACGGGAAATGCTCATCGTAAACATCTGCAACTGCTTGGTATTAAAATCGTAAAAACCATTGGTACTAAAGTTCCATTTTGGCGTGAGGTTAAAGCTGCTATTGAAGTTGGCACTGGACGAAATGTTTGTGACGTAACCACTGTAGTCAGGTTTTATCGTGCGATTAAATGCCAGCGAGAAAGAGAGGTTAAGCGACCAGGCAATATTAAAATCTACAAACTCGGCCGGGTTGCGTTGCATGTAATCCATTAATCGTTGTTGATCGGCCAGCAAGGTGGGGTCGGTAATTTTGTTACGTGGATCTTCCTTGGCCTTGTTCTCGTCTTTTGGTTTGCTTTGAAATGAGGTTGAAGCCGAGATGCTACCGCTGGTTATCCGGCCCGGCGTAAAGCGACCGTTTGCCCATACAAAGCGGTTAAGCGATTGGCCCGTGGTTGGATCGACATCGTAAGGGTCTAACTGAGCCTGGGCCGAGATGCTGATCTTTTCAAACAAGGTGCTACGCAAATACAAGCTGAATGGCTGCAACTTCAATGAATCCTGCAAAAAATTGTAACCACTGCTAAACCCAAAACCATCGATCAATCTCACCTTTCTGTCCGCCGTATCTTTTTTACCTCTCACTTTCATTTCAAGGTTGTTGTCAACCCCGAACGTAATTCCACCATAACGGCCGTACGAATAAGATGGGAACATGTTTCCTTCAAATTGCGGCAGTGCAAGCTTTCTACCAGAAGCATCGGTCTGAATGACATCAAAACTGCGCCGCGAAATATTGGGTTTGTAGTTGAAACTTAATGTTGGCCGGATCACATGCCGAATGGCACGGATCTTTGAGTTCTTTCCAAAATTGAAGGTTCCATAAACGTTGGTATTAAAGCTTAAGCCAAAACTCAGTTGGCGGTCAGTAAAAATTCCTTTGCGAATAGAAACTGTATCAACTTTCTTCAATGCATCATTCCATGTTCTGCTCAGCCGACGGGTGTACCAAGTTTCTTCGTAACTGATGAAAGGGTTCACAAAAAAGTTACCCATTGGCGGCAACTGAATGTTGATAGGGAAACGGTGCTGTGCGCCCCATTGCATGGTGTCTAAAATCTTCCGGAAACTCACCTGGCCCGTATCGTAAAACGAAACCTGGTTACGGGTAACAAGGTTATAACCCACACCAATCTTTTCGTACCATTTTGCCGTACCAACCAACTCCTTGCGCTGAAGCGGGTATAAAGTAGAAACGGTAAAACCGGCATCCGGTAAAATTACGTTTATGAGGCGGCTGGTGTTGTTCTGATTGTGGTTGGCGCTAAGTTGAAGCGAAAAAGGTTTGTCCTTCCAGGTTTTTGAATAGGTGATGGATGAATACAATTGGTTCTGAAAATTTCGCATGGGGCTGTTGGGCAGAAACTCGTTGAAACGGGTAGAGCCTGCATTTACGTTGGCTGAAAACGAAACTCCCGGATCGGCTTTTGAGTCCATGCTGTGCGACCAGTTGATCTGGAAGGCTTTGATAACCTGGTAATCCGGATCGCCTTTGAAATTGAACTTGGTGCGGTTATAAGAAAGGTTGAACAAACCATTATACCGGTACCGTTTGCGGTACTGTGGCGTAATGTTGATGTTATAACCACCATACGAGTAAATGCTGGCCCGCATCGTTACATCCACATAATCATTCAGCACATGGTAGTAGCCAAAGTTTTCAAGCCCTAAACCAAACTGCTGGTTGGCGGTGAACTGCGGCGCCATAAAACCAGAATGCCGTCCCTGCGAAAGCGGGAAAATGCCAAAGGGCAGGTAAATGGGAATGGGCACGCCTTCAAACTCCGGGTGGGTAGGTCCGGAAATAGCCATGCTGTTGGAAATTACTTTTAGCTTGTTGGCTTTAAACGCAAAGTGCGGATCATCGTAACTACAGGTGGTAAAATAACCTTCGCGAATGAACACAGTGCGTTCATCAATTTTTTTAGCATTGTTTGCTTTCACAAAAAAATCACCTTCTTTGGTAAAGGTGTTGGTGGTAATTCCTTTTTGCGTTTTAAAATTGTAGGTGAACAATTCGCTTTCAAACACCTGCTCCTTGTCCTGGAATTTTGCCCGGGTTACCATTCTGCCAAGACTGTCTTTTTCACTCATGGCCGTCAGGATGTTTGTTTCCTGATCCAGGATGGTCACCGGCGCATCAATGGTAACGGTCTTGTATTTCGTTTGCGTTTTGCCGTATAAAATAAATTTTTGCTCTTTCACCAGTAACACCGCACTGTCCTCGGCCTGGTATTCTACCGGTGCGTCCATCGTATCCTTTGCCACTTTTAACGAAAACGTATCAGCACGGCTGGTGGTTACCAGCGAGTCGTCTTGGCGGGGCGGAATGGTGTCCGTGGCAACATTTGTTGCCGGTTGTCCGTTAGTGGTTTGCTGGCGTTCAATTACAGGCTGCTCACGACCAACGGCAGGATTGACACGATTAACCGTTTTTGTTTTGGGATTGGTGTCTTTGATTGAACCTGGGGAAGTTGTATTTTGGAAACCCGCTGCACTAACATGCAGTGACGTTAGCACAATGTAAAATATCACGAACGCTAACAGAAGACCGATCTTTTTTAATTTAAATTTGTGCAGTCCGGACATAAACAAGTAGTAAACAAATGTAGTTGTTCCGACTTTAAACGATTTGTGAAGATTCCAAACCGTCAAACGAAATCTGATATGCTCAAAAAAACGCTTTTCTTTCTTCCCCTATTTTTCGTTGCCCTTACCGTACTTTCTTTCACCACCGAAAAGCGCAAACCCGTTAAAACAATCATCATTGATCCGGGACATGGCGGAAGCGATCCGGGTGCCGGAGGGTTAATGTCAACCGAAGCGCAGCTTTCTCTTGCCATGAGCTTGAAGCTTGGCAACCTGATTCAAAAAGAACTTCCCGATGTAAAAGTTTTGTTTACCCGAACCACCGACGTGCTGCCGGGAAACAGCCGCAATAAAAACGAAGCCCTTCGCTGGCGGGCCAACTTTGCTAACCAGTCAAAAGCCGACCTGTTTATTTCCATCCATTGCAACTCGGCAGGCAAGGCGCCGGGTGGCTGGTACGAAAAACGCATTGTAGGTTACGATGAAAAAGAAACATGGGTTGGAAAAGGAAAAAAGAAGCGCAAGAAAACCGTGAAGGTTCCCATTTTCGAATCATTTTATGTACTGAACCCGGCCAAAGGCACCGAAACCTTTATCTGGACCGCCAAAGAAAATTCGCACAAAGAGCAATTGGTTGGCGATCACGCCGAATTTGAAGGTTACGAAGGCGACAGCACTATTACCGTCCAGGAAAACGACCCCGTGATTAATGCGTTGAAGCTGATGTACACCAAAAAATATTTTCTCAACAGCCTGCGTTTAGCCGAACTGGTACAGGATGAATTTGCCAGGTCGGGCCGGGTTAACCGCGGCGTGAAGCAACGGAACGATGTAGGCATTTGGGTATTGCACGCCACGGGAATGCCGAGCATTTTGGTGGAAGCAGGCTTTATCTCGAACAAGGAAGAAGAAGAATACATGAACAGTGAGGCCGGGCAGGATGAAATTGTCAACAATATCCTGGCGGCTATCAAACGTTATATACAGGCCGTAGAGGCGCCCAAAAAACCGGTTGAAAATGACGCTGTCACCACGCCCAACACGGTGGCTGCTCTTTTAAACGATTCGCGGAAGCAGTTCCGCCCCTGTTAAATCCGTAACAACATCCTTAAATTGATACGCATGCTGAAGAAGACTTTTTTAATCGTCGCCCTGTTTTCCATATCCGCGGTGCTTACTTCATTTAAACCCGGTGGGAAAAAGCAGCAGGTGCTGAAAACCATTATCATTGACGCAGGCCACGGCCGCATGCCAAATGGTGGTCATAACGGCGCAAAAGGAAGTTATTCTTACGAAGATGAGATTTGCCTTGACGTGGCGAAAAAGCTGGTGGCAAAACTTCGCGAAGCTTACCCTGAAGTAAAAATTATTGAAACCCGGCCTACCG
>DATKHJ010000174.1:0-2513 GCA_035510335.1 Flavisolibacter sp.
ACTTCCGACACGGAAAATGAAGGATCGTCGAGTAGCACTTTCGCTTCCTGCACCACCATTTCATCAATGATTTCGCCAGAGGTTTTTCCCGTAACATCCTTAATGGTTTTGGAAAGATGCTTTGGCGTAACGTGCAACAAACTTGCGTAATAGTTTACGCTCCGGTCTTTTTGTATGTGCAGCGGAATGAGCTTGAAAAACTCATAGGTCAAATGCTCCTTCCGCGTTAAAGCGGTGATTTGATCGGTTGCTTTCTGTGTGTGAATGCCTGCGAGTTCCAGCACAAACAAACAAAACGCATGGCAAACTGCATCGTCGTAATAAGGATGCTTTTTAGCGAGGTTGTGTTTTTGCTGCAGCAGGTCCAGAACTGGGTAAATGCGTTCTGTTTCTTCCGCCGGAAGCGTAAGCATGGGATGCCCATGCGAAGAGATAAGCGAAAGCGCTTCGATGTGTTTTTTGTTTAAGCCGGAGGCGCTGACAAATTCGGAGGTAAAACCAAAAATGCGGAAATGGCAATTGGCGCTGAAGCTTTGCACCTGGAAAATAGACGTCGGCCGTTTAATGAGCACAGCACCTTTTGTAAGTGTGTAAATGCCCACATCCAGCTTAACGGTAATGGAACCGCGATCGACAACGAAGAAAGAGAAATCATCTGTTTTGAAAGGACGCAAAAGCGAAAGGCGGTATTCAATCTGGCTGGAGTCAACGACGTAAAACGAATCTTCTTTGTTACCGAAGCAGGCAACAATTTCACGGAAACTAAACTGGCGGACAGAGGCCAGGTTTGATTTTCTCTTTTTCAGCGGCGGTGCAGCAACAGCTTCCATGTTCTTTGGTTCAAAATCCCTTTTGGAGAGATACGAAATGCAAAAGAGGTTAACAGACCCCGAATGAATTTCGCGTCAAAGTTTCGGAAACAAAAAGATTCATTTCTGTATGCAGATTGTTAAACTTGGCAAAACCTACCGCTTTGCCGTTTGGCTTAAGTACAAGTTCTCCTTAGACCTTCCTCATTTTTGTTTCAGCACCTCTCCTTCCAGTTGAATTTTTCCGGCGGCAATTGCTTTGCGAATGGCTTCAAGCACCTCCTGCTTTGTATCTTCCGTTACCCGTAAAAAACCAAACAACCGGCTGACCGCAGAAATGGCCGCTTCAGGTTCAATGGCAATGGATTCTTTCACCAATTTTTCAATGGCGGCGCCAAGTTCTTCTGGGGAAATGTATTTGATTTTTTTAGAAGCCGAAGGCAGCTTTGAGCGGTTGCGAAGCACCGGTTCCGTCATTTGCGGCGTCCACAAAAAATCATCTTTTCTTACCAGTTTGCCACCACCTTCGGCAAAACGAACGGCAAGCTCCAGTTGCTTTCGTATGCGGGTTCCGATGCGGGTAATGCCGGCCGCTTCCACCATTCGGCGTGCCATCTCCTCAAAATGAACAGGGCTTTCAATGTGCACAATTTTTTCAATCCATCCCGCCAGTTTGCCAATGGTGTGCTGGTGTAACTCTTTGCTTGCAATTTCGGGATGCAGCAGCGCCATTTCATAATCGGGCAACAAGGTTTCTTCGGCGGTCACTTCTTCTCTGACCAACGTTTGTTCTACTGTAATTTCTTCTTCGGTTTCGTCGTCGAGGTAAAAAGCCTGCTTTGCTTTTTCAATGGCTTCTACTACCCTTTCTAATTCGCGGTCTGGATTGCGAAACCAATCGGTACTCCAAACGCGGTGAATGCGCCAACCGATTCCTTCCAACACCTGTTGACGCAGGCGGTCGCGGTCGCGGGCCGATTTTGCAGAGTGGTAAGCTGCGCCATCGCACTCAATTCCTAATAAATACCGACCTGGATTTTCCGGGTCAACAATAGCCAGATCAAGATAAAATCCCTGCGAACCCACCTGCTGCCGTACGGTATAACCCAACTCTATCAATCGTTTGGCTACCATTTCTTCAAACGGGCTGTCGTAAGGTTTGCCGGTTTCGGTTGATAAATCCAATTTGCCATGTTCGGCAAAATGCAGAAAGTTTTTCAGGGCTTTAATGCCGCGACTTTGCGTTCTGTTTGTATCAATATCCGCAGCGGTAATGTTGGTGAAAACTTCGCAGCGCAGCTTTGACCTTGTGATCAACACATTCAACCGCTTTTCGCCGCCATCGTTGTTCAACGGGCCAAACGACATGGACACATACCCTTCTTTTGTGCGGCCGTAACCAACGCTGATGAAAATCACGTCTCTTTCATCGCCCTGCACATTCTCCAGGTTTTTGATAAAAAAAGGTTCCTCCTTATTGGCTTTAAAAAAATCTTCCAGGTCGGGTGTTGCCCGCCTTTTTACTTCCAGCACATCCTGTATGGCTTCCCGTTGTGCCGTGCTAAAAGCCACCACGCCCAAGCTCAGTCGCGGATGCTTGCGGGCATGCTCCATTACAGCTTGCGCTACAATTTCTGCTTCCTTTGCATTGGTGCGGGTTTGGCCGCGGTCGTAAACCGTTTCAGACAAATGATGAAAAACAAG
>DATKHJ010000175.1:0-5161 GCA_035510335.1 Flavisolibacter sp.
TCATGGCGACCGCATAGAGGCGGCAAGCAAGAACGTGGTGCGAAACAAACTGGTTGACCTGCTGCACCGGGTGGGTTACTACGTGTTGTTTACCTCGCAGGGCAATGCGCTAGTGGCCGAAACCGCAGGCTACCAGGTGGCCCGCCGGGCGGAGAAGGTGGTATTGGCAAAACCGGGAACGCCGGTAGTGGAGAACAGCTCGCAGCCCGGCGAAATGATGGTGAGCACCCGCCGGGTGCCGGGTGCAAGATCGTATGTGTTCCAGTACAGCGACGGGCCGGAACCGGCGGCGGGAGGCTGGATGAGCCAGTACTGCACGGCCGCCAAATGCCGGCTGGCGGGGCTTCGCCTCGGCCGGGAGTACGCCTTTCGCATTGGGGCCATTGGCGCCAACCGGCAAATTATGTACAGCGATGTGGTGAAGCGGTATGCCTCGTAAGGCGGCAGGCGGCGGCCTGCGCTAGTTGGTTAATAGAGGGGAAAGCTCGTTGTTGAAACCATTGTGTATTTGTTGCAGGCCTTGCGCTGTGGCTGTAGGAACAATGACAGATGAATGTTGGCTTGCCAACCATTACAACCTGAAAAGCGAATGTCATGTCTTTGAGAACCAATCTTCTGAAATTTGTTGTGAGATTAAATGGTGTTGGTTATTTTAGTGTTGTGCGTCACTTTAGAGTGCTTGTCCTTTTAAATGTTAGGAATTGAACTTGCAATTGACAAATACGAAACACTTTAATTATTGGCTGACCGGAACTGGATGGGCAGAAGCGACATTCGCAAATGAAAATCAGTCGGTCACCTTTGAAGTTTCCTATTTAAGTGACCCACTATGGGATATGTTTGAAGCACTTTATCGGTTATTGACTGAAGGAACTAAGTTTGAGAAAATAGTCTTTGCAGGCGAACCAGGAGAACATGTCCTAACATTAGCGATACAAAGCGGTGGGACGCTCAATATTGAAATTCTTTGGAATGACGATTGGGAAGAACTGGCAATTCAAGAAAAAATTGTTGCTGACAATGGGCTCGTTGCTACTAACAAAGAAGTGATTTACAAAGACACTGACACAGTTGAAAACTTTTGCCTCTTGGTTTGTCAAGGTATTGACGACCTGTTAAGGCGAACTTCCATCGAGGAATACAAGAAGCAATGGCGACTTTATGATTTCCCCTTATCAAGTTTTAACCAACTCAAACAACAATTACCACTAACAATTGAATGAAAAGCGAACGCACAACATGGTATTGCTAAAAGCAGGGCGGATACAATAACATGTAGCCGATGAATAACTTGTAAACAACATAACTTTATTCAGCTTCAGGAATGCCAAGTCCCTGCCTTCAGCAATACCTGAACCGTTAGCGGCAACTAAAACAAACCAGTCCTATGTTTATAAAATTCTTGATTTCCATATTTCTTCTTCTTTCTTGTCAACTCCAAGACAAGGTGCTTTCTAAAACAGAAAGCGAAGTGGAAAACATGAATTGTTTACTAAAGACGGGCTGGTATCTTGTTGACTATACTCGCAGTTGTGAACGAAAGTTGGTGAATGATACGACTACATATTTCTTGCGAGAAGTACCATTAATCACATCTAGAAATGTAATAGCGGTTGAAGACATGAAGTTTATGGACGAAACGCCTGGCCTTTTTATAAGTTTCGACCCAAATGGAACAAAACAGTGGGAAAAGATTACTGGAAGTCATGTTGGAGAACTTTTTGCCTTCGTACTTAATGACACTTTGCTTACTGTCGGTTTGAATACAGCCAAAATATCAACAGGCAAAGCTTTTTTCCCATTGTACAATCGTTCGAGTGCTGAACTACAGCGAATAAAAAAAGCGATTATGACAAAATAATATTGAGGCTAACCGTGACACCGCTAACAGGCGCTTGCCAATATACCGGCAGACTAACAATTACTAAACATTTGCTCTCTATTGAGCTTTTTCCTTTCTCCGCGAGTCTCCTGCAAGGGACTCGCGGGGGGGGGGGTTACACACAGCGAATCCTCCGCCACCCACACAAAGAAAGACTCGCGGGGAAAGAAAATACAACCAGTGATCCTACAGGCATCAACAGCCTGACAAGATTATGAAAGAGAACGACACAAAACGACTTTCCCGCTTAACGGCAATTTTAATACAACTGCAAACAAAACGGCTGATTACTTCAACCATACTGGCCGAACGATTTGGTGTTAGTGTGCGGACAATTTATAGAGACATCAAAGCATTAGAGCAAGCAGGTGTTCCTGTCTTAACCGAAGACGGAAAAGGCTACTCACTGATGGAAGGATACAAAATCCCTCCGGTTATGTTTTCCGAAAGTGAAACGAATGCATTAATCACCGTTGAGCAACTGGTACAAAAAAACAGTGATCGTTCCCTGGTGAAGGAATACACAGAGGCAATCAATAAAATAAAAGCCGTCTTGTTGTATGCAACAAAAGAAAAGGCAGAACTATTAGCTAACCGGATTGTCGTTAGCCCTTTTTTCCCAACCACAAACGGGAGCAATTCGTTGACAGCCATTCAACAGGCGTTGACAACGTTTACCGTTTTAAAAATCATTTACAAGTCAGCAGAAAAAAGTGAAATAACAGAGCGGCAAATTGAGCCTTTTGCTTTGTATTACAGTCTGCAGGAAAACTGGACGGTGATTGCGTACTGCAGATTACGAAAGGATTACAGAATGTTTCGTTTAGACAAAATTCTGAAGCTGGAAACCGTTCCGGAAAATTTCAGGCCTCACAAGCTGACACTGCAAGCGTATCTTTTGATGAAGAAAAAAATGTTCAACACCCCTGACATACCCTTGTCATAAAGCCATTGTTTTTTTGGGCCATCAAATAAACAACGCATGAATTTAGTATCAGTTCGCATCATTACTGGCAATGTTAAGGGCTTGGTTGAATTTTATGAACAGGTAACCGGTGTAACAGCGGTACAATACACACCGGATTTTGCCGAGCTGCAATACCGGTCTGCAACGTTGGCAATTGGCAGCACCAACACGCTACAGTTTTTTGGTGGAGAAGAAGTGGCAAAGGCGGCTCAAAATCGTACGGCCATCATCGAGTTTAGCGTCGATGATGTAGAGCAAGACTATAAAAGGTTAACAGATTTGCTTCGGACCTGTCTTGTGCAAAAGCCCACAACAATGCCCTGGGGCAACAAGTCTCTTTTATTTCGTGACCCTGACGGCAACCTTGTAAATTTATTCACACCCGCTACACCAGAAGCGATAGAGAAGTTTGATGGCAAAAAACAAGCACAGAACAGTCAGTGAAAGGCAAGTAAAAGTTACGTGAATACTTTCCAAACAGTCTCTATCTTACAAGCAATGGAAACAACCGCCAGAGAAAATGACCTTCAAAAACTTTGTACCCTTTGACAATTTCACGTTGCAGACAAACCTTTCGGAAACAGATGTTTGGCAACGCATTGAAAACATTACGGAAGCAAAAGAACATTCCAGCTCTTCATTTTCCGGGAACAGCACGAAACCTTATGTAGGCGAACTGTCAGACCGCACCTTTAAAATATGGCGGGTTCCCAACCAGCGGAATTCATTTCTACCCATCATCAAAGGACAGGTTGCTACCCATTTAGGAAAAACAGAAATTGCCATTAAAATGCGGCCTGCCGGTTTTGTCGTGGTCTTTATGTGCTTATGGCTTGGCATTGTTGGCATCCCATGCGTAGGAATTATCATCAATACATTTTTGGAGTTTCAGCAGCAACCTGAAAAACGTTTTTCGCCGTTTAGCCTGATTCCATTCGGCATGTTTGCCTTTGGTTATGCCTTACTGACGATTGCATACAAAACAGAAAGCCGGAAATCGAAGGCCTTTCTGAAACAGTTACTGGAAGCAGACGAATTGTAATGACAAAGCGGGGAAGCATCACATCTTCTTACTACATGAAGTCCAGAACAATCGTCACAATGTTTCAAATGTCATGGCCAGTACGTTTTATCAAATACGTTCAGGAAAGAACACGTTAGAAAGACAACTCCGTCAACATCGTTCAAACATTCTCCCCATTTCTTAAGCTTTCTTTCTCCCTCCACTTCGGCCAACTTCCCTATCTTCGCCGGCTCAAAAGTTCTTAAACGATGATCAGCAGAAGGAATATCCGGGTGAAGGTGATGCAGACGATCTATACCTTGTCAACACTTGACCAGCAGGCAAAGCCGGGCGAACCGGTAAAGCAGCTTCAAAAGCATTTCGAACAGAGCAAAGACCTCCTACTCTACTTAACGTATTTTTTGACCGAGGTAGCCGCCTACGCGGAAACCGATTCGTACCAGCGCCGCTCCAAGCACCTGCCTTCGGCGGAAGACCTGAATGTGAACACCAAAATTTCGGGCAACGAAGTGGTGTGGAAGATCAGGGAAGACAACACCTACCAGACGGAGGCCGGCAAGGCCAAGCCGCAATTGCGTACCGACAAAGACCTCATCCGCAAAGTGTACCTGCAACTGGTTGAAACACCGCAGTACAAAGAATACATCAAAGCAGAAGACCGCGACCCGAAAGCGGAACGAGAGATTCTTGAATTTATCTTCAGCGACCTGCTGCTGCAAAACGAATTGTTCACTTCTCACATTGAAGAGAACTTTATTAACTGGGACGATGATGGCGAAATGGTGATCCAGGTGCTGGCCGGCATTCTGCAAAAACCCGGCTTGGTAAGCTTTAGCGAAGGCCTTTCACCCGACAAATGGGAGTTTGCCAAAAGCCTGCTGACCACCGTGCTGGAAAAATCGGAACACCTGGAAGCGCTGATTATTCCAAAACTGAAAAACTGGGATCCAGAACGCATTGCAGCGCTTGACATGATCATCATGAAAATGGGCGTGGCCGAGTTTCTTTATTTCGAAACCATTCCGCCAAAGGTGACCATTAACGAATACATCGACATCAGCAAAGAATACAGCACCCAACAAAGCGGGCAGTTTGTAAACGGCATACTCGACAATATTCACAAAGAATTAGTAAGGGAGAACAAGCTGCACAAACGCGACTTTAAAAAAGCCTGACCTTTTGGGCTACATTTGCAGCGGTAAAAAAATTCAGTCTATGAAATATTTATTGATTGCATTTGCCGGGTTAACCTTCGCCTCCTGCGGCACCTCCGATAAAAAAGCGGAGC
>DATKHJ010000176.1:0-6583 GCA_035510335.1 Flavisolibacter sp.
ACAAAAGGGCTTTGAAGAAAGCATGCGTCATTACGTGGAAAACAGCGGCTACGTAAGCGCCGGTTCCCAACGCCAGAAACATGTATCCTAATTGGCTGACGGTTGAATAAGCCAGCACTTTTTTAATGTCGTTCTGCCGAAGGGCTATGGTTGCCGCCAACAGCGCTGTAGCCGCACCAATAATGGCAACAATGTTTAGCGTTAACGGGGCTGCTGTGTATAAGATATTGCTGCGGGCAATCATGTAAATACCCGCGGTTACCATTGTTGCGGCGTGGATCAACGCAGACACCGGCGTTGGACCGGCCATCGCGTCGGGCAACCAAGTATATAGCGGAATTTGTGCGCTTTTACCGGTTGCTCCCAGGAACAAAAGCAAGGTAATGCCAATCAGGTCGCCGGTAGAGAACTTGGCAAGTGTAGCGGTTGTCAGCACTTCGCTGTAACTGACCGAACCAACTTTGGCAATGATCCAGAACACGGCCAGCAGAAAACCAAGATCACCAATGCGGTTCATCACAAAGGCTTTCTTCGCGGCTTTGGTATAATCAATATTTTTAAACCAGTAACCAATGAGCAGGTAAGAACAGAGTCCAACACCTTCCCAGCCAATGAACATGATCACATAGTTGGCGCCCATCACCAGCAGCAGCATCGAAAACACGAAGAGGTTGAGGTAGGCGAAATAACGTCCGAAATGCTCCCGCTTTTCTTCGTGCATGTAAGCCGATGAATACACATGAATGAGAAAACCAACACCAGTAATGATCAGTAAAAAAATAGAAGACAGTTGATCGATCTGGAAAGCAAACGGGATCTTCAGCGAACCCACATTGATGAAATCAAAGTAGTGGATGACCGGGTCGCCAACAATTCTGGCGCTGCCACTGATCTGGCGTCCGCCGCCAATAGCATCCAGGTTCATAAACGCATAAACGCTGATGAGAAAAGAACCCAAAACGGTTCCGCTTCCAATAACGCCGACGGCTCCTTTCGGCAACTGTTTTCTGCCCAACCCGTTGATCAAAAATCCCAGAAAAGGTAAAAGCGGAATGAGTAAGATTAAGTTCTTCATTTTTAAGCTGTGAGCCCGGAGCTGTGAGCTGTGAGCTTAGAACCTTCAGGCTCATAGCTCATAGCTAACAGCTCTTCGCTTCTTAGTGTTTTAGCCTGTTTAAAAAGTTTATATCAATTGAATGCGTGTTGCGGAAAAGCATCACAATGATGGCAAGACCCACACTCACTTCTGCCGCAGCTACCACCATAATGAAGAATACGAACAATTGTCCGTCGCTTCCGGCTGTAGGGTTGGTAGCCGCATTTGCCAGGTGATGCATTTTTGAGAATGCCACCAGCAACAGGTTTACCGAATTCAGCATCAGCTCAATACACATAAATATGATGATGGCATTGCGGCGGGTAAGTACGCCAACGATACCAATAACAAACAGGGCGATGGAGAGAAAAATATAATAACGAATGTCCATGATCAGTTAGGATAGGTTCATTGCTTCTTTGGGTTCTTCAACTTTGCGAATGTCTTCTTCCGAAACGGCAGCTGGTCTTTCGTCGCGTTTGCCAATTACCACGGCTCCCACCATTGCACTCAGGAATAAAATACTCGCTATTTCAAAAGGAACCACATACTCGGTAAAAAGCACATGACCCAGGTTTTGTATCAATCCAATTTTCCCGGTGCCCAGTTCGGCCATGCGGGTTTCGGTGCCACGCAGGGCAGCTACCAATACCAGCAACAAACAGCCGCCCGCCACTGCGCCGGCCATTTTCAGCCAACGGCTTTTTTGCGGCTCGGTGCTTTTGCTCAGGTTCATTAACATGATGACAAAGAGGAACAACACCATGATGGCGCCGGCATAAACAATAATGTTTACCACGGCCAGGAATTGCGCATTCAGTAAAATGTAATGTCCGGAAATTGTAAAAAATGTGACGATAAGCCACAGTACACTAAAAACCGGGTTCTTGCTGGTCACCATCATCAGTGCACTGAAGAGAGCCAGAACAGAGAGAGCCCAGAATAATATTTGCGTAATAGCCATGCAGTTGGTTACTTTTTGATTCCAATGCCGATTTCTCCTTTGGCCTTTTCGTAGCCTGCAGGATCTTTCTTTGGATCTGGAATTAATAGATCGTCTTTCTTATAAATAAATCCTTTGCGGCCATAGTTGGCTGGCGCAACGGTTTTGGTCAGGTAAACGGCATCTTTTGGACAGGCTTCTTCGCAAAGGCCGCAAAAAATGCAACGCAGCATGTTGATCTCGTACTTAGCTGCATATTTTTCTTCGCGGTAAAGATGCTCCTCCCCTGTTTGGCGTTCGGCAGCCTCCATTGTAATGGCTTCAGCCGGACAGGCCACGGCGCAAAGTCCGCAGGCGGTACAGCGTTCGCGGCCTTCTTCATCGCGGTTTAAAATATGTAAGCCGCGAAACACATCAGCAAACGGACGCTCTTGCTCCGGATAGTTGATGGTGGGCTTCTTTTTAAACATGTGCGCAAACGTAATGCCCATGCCTTTGAAGATGGCCGGCAGGTACAGTTTTTCAGCCAATGTCATTGGCTTGCGTTCTACCTGTTTCTTTCTGTTTGTTAATGCTTGCATTCTCAGTTTCCCCTTCTTCTTTTAACGGCCGCAAAATTAGCCGTTCTGCACAATCCTTTGCTTTTAATAATCAGTTTATTTGTTCAGCAGCAAAACCACCACTGCCGTAATCAACATATTGGCCAAAGCCAGTGGCAGCAAGCCTTTCCAGCCAAGGTTCATCAACTGGTCAAACCGGAAACGCGGAATGGTCCAGCGAATCCACATGAACAGGAAGATGAAGATGAATGACTTTATCATCAGCGCACTAAAGCCAATTAGTCCAACCCACCAATGGTTACCCCATGCGGCTTCGTTCACAAACGGAATATCGTAACCACCAACGAACAGGGTTGCCATTACCACACCACTGATGAACATGTTGATGTATTCGGCAAAAAGGTAAAAACCCAGTTTCATGGATGAATATTCCTGATGGTAACCAAAGTTCAATTCGTTCTCGGCTTCCGGTAAGTCAAATGGTGTACGGTTACACTCGGCCAGGGCACAAATGAAAAAGATAAGAAAGCCCAGCGGCTGGTAAATAAAGTTCCAACCGTTTTCTACCTGGTGGGTAACAATGGTGCTCATGCGTAAATCGCCAACCAGCATCAGCACGGCAATCAGCGAAAGGCCCATGGCCAGTTCGTAGGAAATCATTTGCGAAGCGCCACGAACAGCCGCCAGCAGCGAAAATTTGTTGTTGGATGCCCAGCCACCAATCATGATGCCATACACACCCAAACTCACTACGCCAAAAATGTACAGCACACCAATGTTGATGTCGGCAATTTGCAAGGGAACTTGTCTGCCCGCTACGTCAATCGTCCAGCCCCAGGGAATAACGGCGCTGGTCATGGTTGCTGTAATCATGGCCAGCAAGGGTCCCATGATGAACAGCGTTTTTGAGGAGGTGATGGGAATGATTTCTTCTTTCATGAACAGCTTTACGCCATCTGCCATGGGCTGCAGCAAACCAAAAGGACCCGCACGGTTCGGGCCTCTTCTGTCCTGTAAAAACGCCGCCACTTTTCTTTCTGCGTAAGTGCTGTACATGGCTACCACCAGTGCCGTGGTAACAATCACTGCAATCAGGATAAATTTTTCAAGAATGATCCACCAATCTATTTGTAAGAAATACATAGCTATAAGCTGTTAGCTGCAAGCTGCAAGCGACTGCCTGTAACCTGAAACTTTTTATTTTTTATTAGTCAACGTTATTTATCACACCTCTGCCACTTTTCGACCCTTTCTTTTGGAGGCATAATAACCCGCAATATTCACTGCCAATGCAGCCCCTGCGCTTAACCCTGCGATCGATAATGACTCAACGAACCCTTTTCCTGTAAACAAAAGAAACGCTGCCAGGCAAATCACGAAAAACATCACAGGTCCTGACAATACTTTCTTCATGTTAATGTGTATTCGGGTTTGTCGAATCCGTTCCTGCCGCATTCCTTCCACTGCCCTCTTTCACATCTGTTACATTCACGCCAACCGATTTTGGATTGCCATTGAACGTAGCACTTGTTGCCGGACCGGGCAGCCCATCCAGGTCAACCTGGTTTACATCCGTCACATCTTTAATGTCCAGCAGGTAGCGTGGCTGGTGGCCGTTCATTACTTCTACAAAAAACTCTTTCGGCTTCTCCAACTCGGTATAGTGGCCAGCATTAATCACCGAATGACGGTTCAGTTGCGTTGGTCCTTCAATCACCCAGTCGCTCACTTTTTTCTTTTCAAAGCGGCACTCGTTACAAATCCATTCTTCTACTTCGCCAAACTGATCCTTTCTTGCCGTTACACGCAGCACATCATCGCCACGCATCCATAAACGAACCTTGCCTTTACAATGTGGGCAATCGCGGTGCGCATCTACCGGCTTGGTAAACCACACGCGGTTTTTAAAGCGGAAGGTTCTGTCGGTTAATGCACCCACCGGGCAAACGTCAATTACGTTACCAATCATCGGGCTTTCCAATGATTTTTGAATGTAAGTGGCAATCTGCGCATGGTCGCCCCTGTCGAGCACACCATGTTCCCGCTGGCCGGCAACCTGGTTAGCGGTGTGCACACAACGGTAACAAAGAATGCAACGGGTCATGTGCAACTGAATGTAAGGACCAATATCGATGCGTTCGAATGTTCTGCGTTTGAATTCGTAGCGGGTAGCTTCGGCGCCATGCTCGTAGCTTAAATCCTGCAGGTCGCACTCGCCGGCCTGGTCGCAAACCGGACAGTCCAGCGGGTGATTTAACAACAGGAATTCCACCACACCTTTTCGTGCTTCCAGTACGGCCGGATTGGTGATGTTCTCAACGATCATTCCGTCCATCACCTGCGTACGGCAGCTTGCTACCAGTTTCGGCATCGGACGCGGATCGGCCGTAGAACCGGCAGCCACTTTCACCAGACAGGTACGACAATAACCGCCTGTGTTTTCCAGCTTGCTGTAATAACACATGGTTGGCGGTACGATATCGCCACCAATTTTGCGTGCCGCCATAAGGATGGTTGTACCCGGCTCCACTTCGGTGGTGATGTTATCGATTGTTACTTTAAATAGTTTCTTTTCTTCAGCCATTTTTATAAAGCGCCGAATACTCGGCTTCTTAAAATTTTATCCTACTGCTACTTCTAACGGATCGGCATAATGCGCCAATCCAAAATTTCTTTGCAATGCCTCGTCGGGGTTTGTTACGTGCCACTCAAACTCATCACGGAAGTGACGAATAGCGGCTGCCACCGGCCATGCGGCCGCATCGCCCAACGGGCAAATGGTGTTTCCTTCAATTTTGCTTTGAATATCCCACAACAGGTCAATGTCGCTCATCTTTCCTTTGCCGTATTCAATGTTGTGCAGGATCTTTTCCATCCAGCCTGTTCCCTCGCGGCAGGGCGAACATTGTCCGCAGCTTTCGTGGCGATAAAAGCGAGCCAATGAAAGTGTATGACGAACCACGCACTGGTCTTCATCTAGCACAATAAATCCACCAGAACCCATCATGGTTCCTGTTTGAAAGCCGCCTTCAGCAAGACCTTCGTAGGTCATCATCCGCTTCTCTCCTTTTGCAGTTGTCAGCAATAAGTTAGCGGGAAGAATAGGAACAGATGAACCACCCGGAATACAGGCTTTGAGCTTCTTACCGTTTGGAATACCGCCGCAATATTCTTGGCTGTAGATAAATTCTTCTACGGAGATGGTCATGTCAATTTCATACACACCCGGTTTGTTGATGTTGCCGCAGGCAGAAATAAGTTTGGTACCGGTTGATTTACCCACGCCAATCTTTGCATACTCCTCGCCGCCAATGTTGATGATGGGAACAACAGCCGCTAAGGTTTCTACGTTGTTCACCACTGTTGGGCAACCCCACAAACCTTTTACAGCCGGGAATGGCGGCTTGATACGTGGATTACCACGCTTGCCTTCCAGCGATTCCAACAGGGCTGTTTCCTCACCGCAGATGTAGGCACCGGCGCCCCGCTGAACATAAATCTCCAGGTCGAAGCCGGTTCCTAAAATGTTTTTACCCAGAAAGCCATTCTGCTTTGCTTCAGCAATCGCTTGTTCTAAAATATCAGGAATCCAGGCATATTCGCCGCGGATGTAGATGTAACAGGTGTTGGCACCCAGCGCATAGGAAGAAATGGCCAGCCCTTCAACAAAAAGGTGCGGCAAGAACTCCATCAGGTAACGGTCTTTAAACGTACCGGGCTCCGATTCATCGGCGTTGCAAACAAGGTAACGCGGCACGCCTTCCGGCTTGGCCAGAAAGCTCCATTTCATACCTGTAGGAAAACCGGCGCCACCACGGCCACGCAGACCGCTTTTCTTCACTTCTTCAATTACATCGGCCGGCGCCATTTTAAACGCCTTTTCCTGCGCAGCATAGCCACCGTTTTTGCGGTAGGTATCGTAGTAACGAATACCTTCTATGTGTGCTTTTTCTAGTAATAATTTTCTACCCATCTATATAAGTC
>DATKHJ010000177.1:0-9807 GCA_035510335.1 Flavisolibacter sp.
AGATTAACGCTGTAGGGTCACGCCAATGGCATGACCAATAAGGAGCCATAAAAAGAGAAAACCCCGCTGAAAGCGGGGTTGTTGAGCTACTAGGATTCGAACCTAGACAGACAGAACCAAAATCTGTAGTGCTACCGTTACACCATAGCTCAATCCGAAAGGAGTGCAAAAATAAAGGCAGAGAGAAAACGAGCCAAATACTTTTTTAAAAAAATGGGTTTAATTTTTTGCTATTTGTTTTTTAAAGGGTTTCGGTCAGTCTCTTTCCACCTTTTCTCTTGAAAGAAAAGGTGGAGCCAAAAGTTCAATGCCGCCATAAACGCTCCGCGTATGCGACAGGCCAAGCGCACAGGGAGAGTCATTACGAAAAGTTTGTTTCATCTTCTTTTCTGTCTTTCTTGATAGTTACAATTCTCACTAACATTTGTAATATCTTTTTCTTTCTAACAGCTTTGGAATTGAGATACTGCAGGCGCTGTCTTGCGCTAGCCAATCTTTCCGGAAAAGTGATGCGTTGGTTACTGCGCAAGAAGGCGCTGGTAGAGCGTGAAGGGCACCAATCTTGGCTTTTGTTTTTTGGGGTTACTGAAATGAAGACTGCTTTAAAGCCTTAAGGATGTTTCTTTAAGCCAGTAGCTGTGCGGATGCTGGCCCTTCCCTTTGGAAAGGGTCGGGGATGGGCCTTATGGCAGCGTTAAATAATGCTGCCCCACTTCATATTCTTTATCCAACGCCTCAATAATCACCTGCAGGTGTTTTTCATCTTCCAGGAAATTGGCGTTTGATGCATCTACAAACAAAGTGCGCAGGTTGTGCTGCTTAATGTAATGCGTGTAGGTTTCCTGTATGCTGAAAAGATAATCGTCTGGAATGCTTTGCTCGTACGTACGGCCACGTTTGCGAATGTTTTGCTGCAGCTTGTTCACCGGTGCATGCAGGTAAATTAAAATATCAGGCTGCACCAGTTGCTGGTGAATAATATCAAAGAGGCGCTGGTAAAGCCTGAATTCATCATCAGGCAAATTTACCTTGGCAAACAGCAGGCATTTGGTAAACAGGTAGTCGGAAATTGTCACCGTTTGAAACAGATCTTTCTGCTGCAGCAATTCTTTTAATTGCTTAAAACGTTCCGCCATAAAAAAAAGCTCCAGCGGAAAAGCATACTGCCCGGGGTTTTCGTAAAACTTGGGTAAAAACGGATTGTCCGCAAACTGCTCCAGTATCAAGCGGGCATTGTAATGCTTCGCCAGCAGGTGCGACAGTGTTGTTTTCCCTGCGCCAATATTGCCTTCTATGGTTACAAACGAATATTTCATTTCAGCGGCGGCAAAATAAAAGATGTTGCCCCAATCGGCTACCGAAACTTTTGCACAGCTAATTTGTCAGGACATTCATCCAGCAACTGCGCTACCGTTTTTTGCAAAATCGGGTGAACTTCGGCCGGTGCAATTTCGGCCAGCGGCACCAACACAAACCGGCGGTGCTGCATGTGCGGGTGCGGAACCGTCAAGCCTTCTTCTGCTACAATCTTGTTTTCAAACAACAAGATATCGATGTCAATCAGGCGTGGCCCGTATTTCACATCGCGTTTGCGGCCAAGTGTCGTTTCAATAGAAAGAATGGTGTGCAGCAAGGCCTGCGGCGAAAGTGCCGTTTGAATCTCCAATGCCTGGTTCAGAAAAGCCTCCTGGTCTTCCAGTCCCCAGGCCTCAGTTTGATAGAGAGATGACCGGCGAACAATTTTCCCGGCTTGCGCTGCAATCTCTTTTCGGGCTGCTGCCAGAAAATCTTCCCTGTTACCCATGTTGCCGCCAATCAGTAAATACGCTTTGTTCATGTGCTTCCGCTAACGATGGCGTCAAATATCCCCTATTTTTGGACGATCCAAATTTTTCTGAATGCGAAGTTTTTTTAAAACCTTTTTTGCCGCTCTGCTGGCGCTGGTTGTTTTTTCGCTCCTCATCTTTCTTTTGCTGGTTGGCGTGGCCAAAGGATTGTCGGATGGCGCGGATGTGGAAGTGAAAGATAAGTCGGTGCTGAACATCGACCTGGCCCAGCGTTTTGCCGAACACCAGGTGTCGGATGCTCTCTCTACCATCAGCGGCGAAGATGTGCCCTCGCTTTCCGAACTCGTGCGGCTGATTCATCATGCAAAAGATGATGATAAGATTTCAGGAATGTATATTTCTCTCGATGGCAATGCCAACAGCTATGCGTCGAGCAACGAAATACGATCGGCCATTCTTGACTTCAAAACAGCTAAAAAATTTGTGTATGCCTACGGCACAATGGTAGATGAGAATTCCTACTTCGTAGGTAGCGTGGCCGATAAAGTGTATGTGAATCCAACCGGTAGTTTTAACTGGCTTGGCTTTACTGTTTCGCTTCCGTTTTTAAAAGGAACGCTGGAAAAGCTGGACATACAGGCGCAGATATTTTATGCCGGCAAGTATAAAAGTGCAACCGAAATTTTTCGCACCGAAAAAATGACGCCGGAAAACCGCTTGCAAACCATGGAGTGGCTGGGCGATATGTACCGTTACTTTCTGGCGCAGACGGCTGCTTCCCGCAAACTGGATACAGCTAGTTTGTACCAACTGGCCGCAACCGCTGCCATTGAAACACCGCAGGATGCCGTGGCTGCCAAACTCATTGACGCGGTGAAATACGATGACGAAGTAAGAGCGGAACTCAAGAAAAAACTAAGCCTCGGCAGAACCGATAAACTTTCCCTGGTTTCTCTTTCTACTTACAAAGAAGCCGTGAACATTCGCAAGGCGGGAAAGAACAAAATTGCCGTGATCTACGCCGAAGGCGATATTGTTGACGGTCGCGGCGACGAGTCGCAGATTGGTGGCGAATCGTTCAGGGCTTTAATTCGCAAGGCAAGAATGGATGAATCGATAAAAGCCATTGTGCTGCGGGTGAACTCCGGTGGCGGCAGTGCGCTGGCCAGCGATATTATCTGGCGGGAAGTGCAGATGGCAAGAGAAGAAGACAAAAAGCCGGTTGTTGTGAGCTTTGGCGATGTGGCGGCTTCGGGTGGTTATTACATTGCCTGCGGTGCGGATAGCATTTTTGCGCATCCTAATACCATTACCGGCTCTATTGGTGTGTTTGGCGTTATTCCAAATATGGAAGGCTTTTTTAAAAACAAACTGGGTGTTACGTTCGATAGCGTAAACACGGCACCGTATGCCGATGCCGGCAGTTCCTTCCGTCCGCTTGGTGCCAAAGAGCAGCAGTTGCTGCAGTCAAGCATCGAACGCATTTATGCACAGTTCAAACAACGTGTAGCCACCGGCAGAAAAAAAGACACAGCTTATATTGAAAACATTGCGCAGGGGCGGGTGTGGAGTGGCGAAGATGCCTTGCGCATTGGCCTGGTTGATCGTCTTGGCACATTGCAGGATGCGATTAATTCGGCAGCACGAATGGCAAAGCTGGATGATTTTGGCCTGCGTGAATACCCCGAAACGCAAAACTGGCTGGACAACCTGCTGAACAAAAAGAAAGCAGAACCGGCCACCATGATTCGCCAGGAACTGGGCGAAGAAAACTACCGGATATTTCTTCAATTAAAAAAGATAAAGGCAATGGTTGGCACTGCGCAGGCAAGGCTTCCATTTGAAATCATTATCAAATAAACGTGAATAGTGAGTGGTCAGTTGTGAGTCAGACTTTTAAACTCACCACTCACTATTCACCATTCACCATTCACATCACCATGTCGCAATACAGTCAACTAAAGGCAATGCTGGCGGTAACAAAGGCTAGCCTTGCTGCCACCTTTCGCAGTCCGCAAACCATTTTTTTCTCGCTGTTTTTTCCCATCGTGCTTATCTGGATTTTTGGTTCGCTGGCAAGAGGCGGCGGAGTGCCTACGGCAGATGTGGCCTGGGAAGCAACTGCCGATTCTTCTACCGTTATTTACCAGCAACTGGCAAACAGCGCCTCTTTAAAATTTGCCGACCCGAAGAAAAAAGACATTGAAGATGAACTGAAGAAAGGACGCATTGCAGCCATCATTGATGTGCAGAAAGCCGACGGGCCGAAGCCATACGTCATTAAGCTGCGCACTTCATCGGCGGCGCAACAGGAAATGGCGCAACTGCAGCCAATTTTAAAATACGAGATCGATCAGCTCGACCAGGTGTTTTACCAGGATCGTAAAACCGTAGCCGATGTGCAGGTAACCGAAATCAAGGGCGGAAGGCAGTACAAGATGATTGACTTTTTTCTGCCCGGCATGATTGGTTTTTCACTGATTGGTTCGGCTGTGTTTGGCATTGCATTTTTGTTTTACTCGTTGCGGGAAACGCTGGTGCTGAAACGCATGTATGCAACACCCATTAAGCGGGGCTATATTATTTTGGGTGAAAGCATTTCCAAAGTCTTGTTTCAGTTGTTAACGGTTGTTGTGTTGATTGCCTTTGGTTATTTTATGTATGGCTTTCACCTGGCCAACGGCGTCATTACATTTATCAACATGCTCATTCTGTCGTTTTTGGGATTGCTGGTGTTTATGGGCTTTGGCTTTCTCATTAGCGGGCTGGCAAAAAATCAAAATGTGATTCCCATTTATGCCAACCTGTTTATGTTCCCGCAATATTTTTTATCTGGCACCTTTTTTCCGAAAACTGCTTTGCCCTCGGCCTTGCAGCCGGTGTTGCAGTTTCTCCCACTAACGGCGTTAAACGATGGATTGCGCAACGTAGCGTTTGAAGGACAATCGTTGTGGAGCTGTTGGTCGCAAATGCTGGTGCTGGTAGCCTGGGGTGTAATTGCCTACGGCGTAACCGCCAAGTTTTTCAAGTGGGAATAGAGCGTAATCAATAATGAATAATCAATAATCAGTAATCAACAACGGCATGCGGATCATCAAACTCGGACTTATCAGTTTCTTTTTCATTTTTTTATTGCTCACCCTTTTTTCGCTGCTTTTTCCATCGCAGATCCGCATTTCCCGTGCTGCCAATGTTCCCAACCAACGAGACAGCATTTTTGCTTTGCTGAAAGATGAACCGGCCTGGCATCCTGCTTACCTCGATACCGCATCGCGGCAGCAAATGCAATCCCTGAACAGAACCGTGGTAGAAGAAACTGATTCAACACTTATTTATTCGCTTCAGCAAACCGGGAGGAAAAAAGTTATCAATGCCTGGGTTTTGCATGGCACACCTGCTTCCGATTCCTTAACACTACAATGGTACATGGACTTTAATCTTTCCTGGTATCCCTGGGAGAAATTCAGTTCGCTGTTTTACGAAAAGACCTACGGCGCCATGATGGAGAGCGGGCTGAATAACCTGAAGAAACGTTTGTAACGGCCTGCGACAGATTATCCTTTCTTTTTATGAGTTTCAAATAATATTTATGATTTTCATAGTATTAAATCAAACTCATTATGAGAAAAAAATCTTCATGTCTTGCAAGGCCACATAAGGTCTTGCTTTTTGTGCTCATGCAGTGCAGCGCATTTACGCTGTTGGCCCAGGTGCGCATTAGCGGCAGAGTCACCAGCGACGGAACACAGGGCATTCCCAACATTTCCGTACAAGTTCAAAACACCGGCTTCGGAACCACTACCGATGCGCAAGGCACTTATTCGCTGACAGCGGATTTGAAACCTGGCGCTTACCAGTTGTTGTTTACCGGTGTTGGGTTTCGGTCGGCAACACAAACACTGCAGGTAGGAACTGCTACCAGTTATACAACCGATGTGCAGCTTGGAGAAGATGCACTGAAAATGGACGAAGTGGTGGTGATTGGTTCCTCCTTACGTCAATCGCGAAAGCAACTGGGAAATACCATCAATACGGTCGGCAGCAATCAGCTAACCAATACAGGCTCCGGAAACCTGACGGCTTCCTTGCAGGGCAAGGTGCCTGGCGCACAAATCATGCAAACCTCCGGCGATCCTTCCGGCGGTATTTCAATCCGCATGCGAGGAACAAGCACCATCTATGGTTCTTCCGAACCGTTGTATGTGATTGACGGTGTAATTGTGAGCAACGCCACAACCAATGTCACCAACTTAAACGTGCCGGCTGGCGCTACTGCTGCATTAGGCACCAACCGCCTTGCCGATATCAATCCGAACGATATTGAAAAGATTGACATTATCCCGGGTGCGTCTGCTTCCGCTATTTATGGTTCAAGGGCCAGCAACGGCGTGGTGCTAATTACAACCAAATCCGGAAGATCGGGCCAGTTGAAAATAAATTTCAGCACCAGCATTTCCATGAACGAACTGCGCAAAAAAGTGTACATCTCAACATACGGAAAACAGTTTGGCTACCGCGATTTGCGTTTGGGCAATATCAGCAACGCAGGCGGACCGCCCACTTACACAGGGACAACCGTTACCTATGACCGTCCTGATGGTCAAAGCCGGATTCTGGCAACCGATATGGTGGACGTAACCCGTTACGATTACCAGGACCAGATTTTTCAGAAAGGGCTTGGTACGGATAATTTTATTTCACTTTCCGGCGGCTCTGAAAAAACACGCTATTATTTTTCAGGCGGCTATTATAAAAACGAGGGAATTATTAAGAACACCGACTTCCGCCGGTTCAATTTCAAAACAAGGTTGGAACACAATTTTAACCGTGTTATTTCTTTGTCAACCGGTATTACATATGCCAACAGTTTCTCCAATGAGAAACCGAACGGCAATGTTTTCTGGAGTCCTATTAATTCCATCAACATCACCAACAATATTTACAACGCAGCAGAACGCGATGCTGCCGGAAATCTAAAAGGCGTTGAGCCTACCAGGGTTAACCCACTTAGCGTGATAGAAGACATGTCGCTGACGCAGCAGGTAAACCGAACCATTACCGATTTGCAGGTGAAGATCCGGCCTGTTGCCGGGTTAAGCATTGACTACATCCTGGGGCTTGATAACTTCAGCCAGGAAGGCCGAAACCTGATTGAGCGTTATCCTTATATCTCTGCACAGGAAGGCTTGGGTTATGTTTCCCATGCGTTGGTCAACACAGCGTTGGTAAACAACGACCTGAACATCAGTTATCAAACAAAATTCCGCGATTTTTCTTCCTTAAGTGTTGCTGGTTTCAACCACCAGTTTCAAAAAATAACAGGACTGTTTAACGAGGGCCGCGATCTGCTGAATGGCATCACTACCATTAACGGTGCTGCCGTTAAATTAGACCCGCAATACAGCGATGACCGTCGCCAGATTTATGGCGGGTTTGTGCAGCAGACGTTTGGCTTTAGAAATATAGCCTTTGTTACAGCGGCCGGACGTATTGATGGAAGCACCTCTTTCCCAAAAGATACCCGGACTTATTTCTATCCGAAACTGAGTGGTTCAGTTTCGCTGAGCGATATTGGCTTTTGGAAAGGTGGCTTCACCAAGTGGTTTAATTCTGCCCGTGTAAGGGCCTCCTGGGGTATTGCCGGAAACCTTACCGGCATTGGCTCATACGACCGATTCTCCACGTATCTCTCAAGCAACATCAACGGAGTGGCAACGTACAATCTCAACACCCGTTTGGGAAATGAATTTGTAGAGCCCGAACGTTCCAGCGAATTTGAATATGGTGCTGATCTTTCGTTCTTCAACAACAAACTGGGAATCATTTTCACGAAGTATAAAAAGAACATTACCGATAATTCACTGCTTGTAGAACGGCAATTGGCGCCGTCGCAAGGTGGCAGCACCCGAACAGAGAATGTTGGTGATCTGACCAACAAAGGTTGGGAGTTGGGCATCACGTTAAATCCTGTGTCCCGCAAAAGCTTTAGTTGGAACCTAGTTGCTTCCGTTAACCGCAACGAAAACCTGGTAACAGCTTCCAGCCAGGTATCTCCCATTACGCTTGCTAACAATGGCGGCTCGCCATCTGTAATCCTAGCGGGTTACCCGGTAGGCGCATTTTACGGTAACTATTTTGTAAGAGATGGTGGTGGAAAGATGTCAGTTGATGCGGCAGGAAGGCCTATTGCTGCTGTGAATGCAAACAAAGCCTTGCTGCTGAAGGTGCTGGGCGATCCGAACCCGGACTGGGTAGTGAGCATGAGCAATTCGTTTTCATTTAACAATTTCAGCTTCGGGTTTTTGTTTGATGGGGCTTTGGGTCAAAAAGTATTTAATGCCGACCGCCGTACAAGACAGGGTGTAGGCATTGGCGATTACTCAGAGAAAGAACTGAAAGGCGAGTTGCCGAGAGGTTACATTTTTGCTGTTTACAACACCGAAGAATGGCGGATTGAAGATGGTTCATACATTAAGCTTCGGGAAGTATCCTTGTCCTACAACTTCTCCCGCATTGGTAATTTATTAAAAGCATCATCGCTTTCACTGGTGGGTAGAAACCTGTTAAGCTTTGATAGTTATGATGGCTACGATCCTGAGACGAATGCCGGTGGTAACAGCTCGGTATTGCGGGGCATTGATTTCGGCAATGTGCCCATTCCGCGTACTTACCAGCTCACGTTCCGCACCAGTTTTTAACCTCCAAAATTTACACAAATGAAAGCATTGAGTAGAAAACTAATCGTTCTGTTATTGGCCGCCAGTAGCTTCTTGCTGCCGGCTTGCAACAAAGAATATATTAATCCAAGCACGGCTTCTGTGCCCAGCGTAACCAGCAGTCCCGATGCGCTTATGAACCTGGCCGCGGGTTTACAGCGCCGGTTTACCATCGGGCGGCAAAGTCCTCTTTACGCTTCTGCTGTGGGTGGTGGTTACAGTGTGTACGCTTTGTACACATTGAACATTGGTAACACTACTGAGAAAGAAGTGGAAACTGGGAAAAGCGCCATCACCAGGGGTAATTCCATTGTTTCCCGCATGTGGGAGCAGTGCCTGCTGACAAGAACCGAAGCAGAAACCATCCTGAATAATTTAAGTGTGGCTGCCGACCCACAGGACCGTGTCGGGTTGAAAGCGTATGCAAGTATTTTTTACGGATTAAGCATGGGCACTCTTGTACAATTCTTCGAAAAGATTCCGTTGGAAAATGGAAACAACGCGGCGTTTAGTCCGCGGGTCGATGCATTGCAAAAAGCGATTACGGTTTTAGAAAGCGCCGATGCCGACCTGGCAACTACAAACCCTAGTACAAAATTCCTGGCTCGTGTACCGGCGGGGATCGATATCAAGAACACGATAAAAGCGTTGCTGGCCAGGTATTACAACATTCAAAGCATGATTGGTGGTACGTACAATGCAACGGCTGGCAATAAAGCTATTGCGTTTGCACAGGCAGTTAACCCGGCCGTTAAATCAGAATTCAGGTTTACGGCAGCCACGCCTAACCCAATTGGTGAACAGAATTTTACTGTGAATGTGTACGGTGCAATTGACTCAACACTGGGGCTGAAAAATGGGTTGGCACCAACGCCTGCCGCAACAGATCCGCGAATTGGTTTTTATATCAGCCGCACGGGGCCTACTACATTTCCGTTAAAAGCTTTTTTTGCAAATGTTACGTCGGCCTACCCGGTTTACCTGCCCGGCGAAATGACCCTCATTATTGCAGAGAATCTTGCACGGCAAAGCCAGTTTCCGCAAACCAAGGCCGCTTTAGACGCCGTACGTACAAAAACGGCTGACATCTTTGGCGTGAACGCGGCACAGCCGCCTTATGGCGGGCCGCTCACACAAGCGGAATTGCTGCAGGATATTTACAAACAGCGGCGGCTTGAAATGTTCCTCAGTGGACAGGAAATGGAGGACAGCCGCCGGTTTGGCCGGCCAGCGCCAAATACGCCCAATGAAGAACGCAACCGCAATTTTTACCCTTACCCGCAAATTGAACGAGACAATAACAC
>DATKHJ010000178.1:0-14325 GCA_035510335.1 Flavisolibacter sp.
GAATTGTTGATAGCCAAAAATGAAGTGCAGGAAAAAGGTTTTCTGGATGTGGACATTGACCCCACGCTGGACCTGTTTGCGGAGATCGAACGATTGAAGAAAGAAAAGAACGCCATTATCCTGGCGCACCTGTACCAGGAACCGGATATACAGGATATAGCCGATTATATTGGCGACAGCCTTGGGCTTGCCCAACAGGCGGCCAAAACTGAAGCCGACATGATTGTGTTTGCCGGTGTGCATTTTATGGCCGAGACGGCCAAGATCCTGAACCCAACAAAAAAGGTGGTGATCCCGGATTTGAAAGCAGGTTGTTCGTTAAGCGAAAGTTGTCCACCACCGCTGTTTAAAAAGTTCAGGGAGCAGCACCCCGATCATGTGGTGATCTCTTACATCAACTGCAGCGCCGGCATTAAAGCATTGACGGACGTGATTTGTACATCCAGCAACGCCAAGGCAATTGTGGAAAGCTTTCCGCCTGAGCAGCCTATCATCTTCGCACCGGATAAAAACCTGGGTGGATGGATTAACCGCACCACCGGAAGAAACATGCTTTTGTGGAATGGCGCCTGCATGGTACATGAAATCTTCAGCCTTGAAAAAATTACAAAGCTGAAAATGCGCCACCCGAACGCCAAACTGATTTCACACCCTGAGTGTGAAGAGCCCATTTTACGTATAAGCGATTTTGTGGGCTCTACAACGCAGTTACTGGCTTATACCAAGAATAACCCTGCAAAAGAGTTTATCGTGGCAACAGAGGCCGGTATTTTGCACCAAATGGTAAAGCAGGCTCCGGGTAAGACGTTTATTCCGGCGCCGCCGGACAATTCCTGTGCTTGTAATGATTGTCCGCACATGAAACGCAACACATTGGAGAAAGTTTACCTGTGCATGGAATATGAACAACCGGAAGTGATCATGGATGAAGAGTTGCGGGTGCAGGCGAAGAAGAGTTTGGATAGGATGCTGGAGATTAGTGCACAACTGGGATTGTAATGGTTTGTGATTGGTTGAACGAAAGAGAATGACCTTGCGAAAGCAAGGTTTTTTCTTTTATTGAAAATTTAAAAATGTATAATGTTATTCTGAATAGTGAAATGTGCCCGTTACGAAAAAGATCAAGAACGTTGCAAAAGAGAAATTAAATTTTATGCAACTCTTTTTTCTTTGTTAACATCTATCTACTCTGAAACCATGAACAGAGTTACCAAAACCTTCAACAGCTTAACACTTCGCCTCTTTGGCATTTTATTACATGCTGTATTGAATTTTGTTGCCGTTAGTTACCTTCTCAATTTCGACATATCCGGAAGCTGGATTGTGTTTGTTGGATTTATTGTCGCGGTGTTCTTCCTTAGCTATGTTTTCCTGAAACATCTTGTGTCATTTATCCACTTTATCATAAACAACTAAACATGATCGGCGTTTTTTTCTTTCTTATCTCATTTGTTATATTGGGATTGATCTTCGGTGTCTTTCGTAAAACAACTTACTCGGATGGTGTACGGTTCCGGGTAGCTAATCTTTGGCGGCTTGTATTGGTCTTTCTTATTTCTGTACTGGTTTCCATGATTGTTCCCATTGAAGTGGAACGCATTGATGCCGGCCACGTTGGCATTAAAGTGAGCAACATTGGTGATAACCGCGGTGTGGGCAAAACAGAATATGTAACGGGTTGGGTATTTTATAATTCGTGGATATCCAAAATCTACGAGTTTCCCATCCACCAGCAGCACATTGATTACGAAGAAGCTGACATTGTAACGAAAGGTGGTTTCCGTGCTACCATTAAACCATCCTTCAACTACGCCATCAACCCTGGTAACGTGGCCAGTATGTTTCAAAACCTGCGGGTCGGTGTAAAAGAAATGGAACAAGGATGGTTGAAGAATGCTATTGTTGGTTCGGTGAACGATGTGGCCAACCGTTATACTGTTGACTCTATATTTAATCACCGCGAAGAATTTGAAGCGGCGATTGTGGCCGAGTGTAACAAACGTGTTTCGCAGTGGTTTAATGTTTCGCAGTTGCGGACCAACATTGTTCCGCCAAAAGAAATTTCAGAATCGATTGTTGCCAAAACAAGAGCCATCCAGGAAGTGCAGGTGGCCGAAAACCAGCGGCAGGTTGCGGTGGCGGAAGCCGAACGAAAAATAGCGGAAGCAAGAGGTGATTCGGCGCAGGCTGTTATCCAGGCATCCGGTAGGGCAGAAGCCATTCGTAAAGAGCAGATGTCGTTAACGCCTTTGTACATCGAGTATATTAAAGTGCAGAAATGGTCCGGCCAAGTACCTACAACTGTGGCGGGTGGAAATTCAGGCTTTATGATTCAGTTGCCGAAAGAAGGGAAAGAGTAAGCACTTACAAATAATTAATCTTGTAGCAGGCTGTCAATTCGCTGAAATTGGTAGCCTGCTTTTTTTAGCATCACAATGATCTCGTCTAAACGATCATATAATTTTTCTTTTCGTCGCGGATCGGTGCCGGCATGAATCAATACAAGCGATCCGTTTAATTTGCCGGGATTGTTGGCAACGGTTTCTTTCAACCAGGCTATGAGCCATTCATTGCTTTTATAAGAATTCCCAAGTTCCGGCCAGGTGTAATCGGCATTGGTACGAATGCCGGGAGTAAAACTCACAACCTGCAAACCTTTCGCTTTACTCCAGGTTGAAATGGAATCGTTCCACCATTCGTAAGGTGGAATAAAATACTGTGGAAAAACAATGGGTAAATCAGCGGCAATCATGGCGGCAATGTTGCGGTCCATGTCTCTATCAAAACTGTCTTTTGTTATTAACAGGCTGTCGCGTTTTGCCCAATCGCAATAAAGCAAATGATCGTTTGAATGCGGACCAAAATAATGACCTTCTTTCGCTAAAGCCTGAATGGATGGCCGGTATTGCGCATTGCTATAAAACCTACCGGTGAAGAAAAAACCTCCTTTGACCTTTTGCTTTTTCAATGTCTGATGAATAGTCGCTAATCCTTCTCCAAATTCATCGGCGGTAAAAACAAGAGCAATGCTTTTTTTTGTTGAATCGCCTCTTACAATACCACCCTGTGAATAACTAAAGCGAGGCTGTTTTGTTTGTCTATAAACAACACTTGCAAATAAAAGAGAAAGGATAAAAAAGAAAGTTTGTAGCATAACTGTACTACCAAGTTATAACGGAAAGGTAAATGCGATGATGTGTTTTTAGAACCATCATTTTTATTATCACCCTTTAAAAACAACAAAAAGCATCGGTAAGATGCTTTTTAGAATTTGAACGTATCTGTAACGACTATTCTCCACTGTCTTCATCGGCGCTTACGTCTTTGATTTTTTCGCTGTTAAACTGCCCTTTGATGTACTCGTTAAAGAAAGATCCAGGTGAACCTTCGCATTCAATGTACAATTGAAAAACCTTCCATAAGCGGGACGGAACATCATAGTAACGATAGACGTTGCCGCTGCGAAATTCAATATCAAGCTGCTTTTCTTTTTCGTTGAAATCTACTTTGTGAATCGTCGTTGACCGCGTTGTAAATACTGGCTTTGACATAACGTATAAGCCCAAAAAATTATACCAGTTATCCACACTCATCTGTTAATTTGCTTCGCACAGCATTTGCTGTTGCACAGGTATGTTTGGTCATATTTCAAAAAGAACAAAAAAGGCGTGGGCATCGGTGGCACTGTTATCTGCAGAGATGCTGGTGATACTGATCCTGTTTATTGCGGCGCTTCTTTCCTTCGCTTATTTAATTCGTAAAGTGATCGTTCTGCAAAACACAGGCTTCGATGAAACCGTGTTTACTTTTTTGAAGACGCATATCAGCGAACGAAACAACGAGCTGATGCTTTTCTTCACGTTTCTTGGAACACACGATTTTTTGATACCAGCTAACCTTGTACTGATTGCCTATTTCCTGTTTATTAAAAAGAACAAATGGTACTCTATTAAAATCCCGGCTATAGCCTTAACCAGCTTGGCGTTGATGTACGGGTTGAAGCATCTGTTTGGCCGGCCGCGGCCAGATGTACCGCTGTTGTTTGAAGCAGAAGGTTTGAGTTTTCCCAGTGGTCATGCGCTGTTCAGCATAACCTTTTATGGGCTGTTGATTTATATTCTTTACAAAGAAGTCGCAAATGCATGGGTGAAAGGAGTGTTGATTACCCTTCTTTTTCTCCTGGCCATGATCATTGGTTTTTCGAGGGTTTACCTGCGTGTGCATTATGCTACCGATGTAATTGCCGGCTTTTGTGTTGGGTTCGTGTGGCTGGTGTTCGCCATTTGGCTGCTGAACCGTTTGGAAAGGCGAAACCGCAAAACAATTGCGCAGGTGGTTCAGCAGCCGTAAAAAGATTAAGGCCGTTGTGTTGGTTTGTTAAACGTGTCGCGGTTGGAAAGGTCAACACGGTGTTCGCCTTTCGAACTGTCTGTAGCCGACTGGTCACCTGTGGAAATACTATCTGCACGGCCGCCATTTGAATCAATTGGTTTAATGCCATCGTTTACGGCACCCGATTCGCCACCATTGTTGCTGCAAGCCTGTAACATACCTATGCTCATCAATACAATGAATACCTTTTTCATAATTCCCGTTTCTGCTTTGTGTACAAGTACTTTGCCATGCTGCGTTCGAGGAAATATGAAGCGTTTTTATAATGAGGAATTCTTAACGAAAAGCCTTTCGGGCAGCCAGCCCAAAATAGTACCTTTGCCGCTCAAAAATTAGCGGTTAGCTAGAAGGATACAACTATGATTTCAGTAAATAACGTCTCACTTTCATTTGGTAAGCGGGTACTTTTTGACGAGGTAAATATTTCTTTCACCAAAGGAAATTGCTACGGCATTATTGGCGCCAATGGTGCCGGTAAATCCACATTCCTGAAAATTTTGTCCGGCGAAATTGAGCCGAACAAAGGAAAGGTGGATATTACGCCAGGCGAACGGATGGCTGTGTTAAAGCAGAATCATTTTGAGTTTGACGAGCAATCGGTGTTGAACACGGTGCTGATGGGCCACAAAAAGATGTGGGATGTGATGCACAAGAAAGACGCCATTTACGCCGATCCCAATGCTACCGAAGACGATTATATGAAAGCGGGTGAACTGGAAGCCGAGTTTGGCGAGATGGGTGGTTATACCGCAGAAAGCGATGCCGCTACCTTGCTAAGTGAGTTGGGTGTAAAGGAAGAGTTTCACCAGTCGCTGTTGAAAGATATCCCATCGAACATGCGGGTGCGGGTGTTATTGGCGCAGGCCATCTTTGGTAACCCCGATATTCTGCTGTTGGATGAGCCGACCAACGGCCTGGACATTGAAACCATCGGTTGGTTAGAAAACTTCCTAGCTGATTACGAGAATATTGTATTGGTGGTTTCCCATGACCGTCACTTCCTGGATGCCGTATGTACACACGTAGCTGATGTGGATCGCTCCAAAATCAAAATATTTACCGGTAACTATACTTTCTGGTATGAGTCGTCGCAATTGATGGCCCGCCAGTTAAACGACAAGAACAAGAAGACCGAAGAAAAGCGCCAAGCATTGATTGACTTTATTTCACGCTTCTCGGCCAATGCGTCGAAGTCAAAGCAAGCCACTTCCCGTAAAAAGGCGTTGGAAAAACTGACCATTGAAGAGATTGAACCGTCTAACCGCCGTTACCCGGGAATTATCTTCCAGCCACTGCGTGAAGTGGGCAACCAGATTTTGAACGTAGAAAATCTTTCCAAGTCGGTTGATGGCCGTGTGCTTTTTGATAAAGTAACCTTCAGTGTCAACAAAGGAGAGAAGATTGCTTTCTTCAGTAAAGATCCATCTGCCGTTACAGCTTTCTTTGAAATCATTAATAACAATACAGAAGCCGACAAAGGAAAGTTTGAGTGGGGTACTACCATTACCAAAGCATATTTACCGGTGGAGAATAACGAGTTTTTTGGAAACGGTTTGTCGTTAATGGAGTGGCTGCGTCAATACGTTCCGCCGCACATTACCGATGCTGATGAACCGTTCCTGCGTGGTTTCCTGGGTAAGATGCTTTTCAGCGGTGATGACATCATGAAGAAAACAGATGTACTTAGCGGGGGTGAGAAGGTTCGCTGCATGCTCAGCCGCATGATGCTGCAGAATCCCAACCTGGTTGTGCTTGACCAGCCCACTAACCACCTTGACCTGGAAAGTATTCAAAGCTTCAACGAAGGATGTATTACGTTCCCGGGTATTGTGTTCCTGACATCGCATGACCATACGTTTATGCAAACAGTGGCTAACCGGGTAATTGAATTAACGCCGAAAGGAATCATTGACCGCCTGATGACCTTTGACGAATACCTGGAAGACAAGCGTGTGAAAGAGTTACGGGAAGAAATGTACGGTGTAGCCGCATTTGCCTAAGTGGTCGGAACCATGATTTGGGTGGATGTAGAAGATCAGGAAGAAATCGTAACCTTCTTTATAAAAGTAAAGTCGTTCATAGCGAACGACTTTTTTATTTCCCAATAATCCCAGCAATCCTAAAAATCGTGGTTCAGATGGTTCGGACAGTTTTATTACATTTAACCCGCTATGATGCTTCGCCACGTCCCTTTTTTAAAAAGAGTGTTTCTGTACAGCATCACGGCATTTGGTGGTCCCCAGGCACATGTGGCCATGATGATGAAACTGTTTGTTGAAAAAACGCCATACATCACCAAGCAGGAGTTGTTGGAATACAATGCGTTCTGCAATTTATTACCCGGCGCTTCTTCTACCCAAACGGTTACATTAATTGGTTATAAAAGGGGAGGGTTGTGGCTTGCTATTCTTACACTGCTTGTCTGGATTGCACCGGCGAGCTTTTTAATGGGTGCTTTTTCCTTTCTGCTTCCACATATTGAGGCCCGCCATTTAGATGAAAAAATATTTCAATATGTTCCTTCGCTGGCGGTTGGTTTTTTATTATACGCATCCGTAAAGGCCTTTGGTGTTTCCATCAAAAATCTTATCACTTGGATCATCATGATCCTTTGTACCATAGCTACATATGCATTTTTCAAATCACCGTGGGTTTTCCCGGCACTCATTGTTTTGAGTGGTGCCGTTACCAACATTAGTAAAACAAGGATACCCGATATAGAGGTGACGAAGAAAAAAGTAAAGTGGGGAAACATCTGGCTGTTTGCCACCATTTTTTTGATTGCCGGTGCACTCAGCGAAACGGCAAGAAAGGACGACTGGGAGACCCGGAAGCCCCTAAACCTCTTTGAAAACACCTACCGCATGGGCAGCCTGGTATTTGGTGGGGGACATGTGTTAATGCCGATGATGTATGAGCAATATTCTGTTCGTCCAGAAGCCAAGCGACAAACCGATTCAGTTGCAGCCCGCAACCAAATATATATTCAGAAAGAGGAGATGACTACCGGGATGGGAATTGTCCGAGCCATGCCAGGACCCGTATTTTCCATTGCTTCTTTTACAGGTGGAGCGGCGTTGCGTGAAATGGGAACAACCATGCAAATTATTGGCTGCGTGATTGGTACCGTCGCTATCTTTTTGCCCAGCGCCTTATTGGTACTTTTTTTCTTCCCTGTGTGGAATTATCTAAAACGCTATGCGGTGGTATATCGTTCGCTGGAAGGAATTAATGCTGCGGTTGTGGGAATAATGATTGCTTCCACGCTGTACATTATGAAAGATATTTCTCTGGCAGAGGCAACAGCCGCCAGTCTTATTAATCTCTCCGTGATTGTTTCTACTTTTCTTTTGTTGCATTTTACCCGGCTGCACTCCCCGTGGATTGTGATCGCCTGTTTGCTGGTGGGCTATTTCTTCTGAGGACGTTTATAGAACCCGCTTTTTTCAATCTCAGCTTCTACCGTTTCAGGCACAAGGTATTTTATGGACTTTCCTTGCTGAAGACATTCCCGAATGTAAGTAGCCGATATCTCCAGTAGCGGAGCATTCATTATGGTAACGTCTGCGCCAAGGGTATTAGTGACTTCAAAGCCGGGCCGGTTGTAAACAACAATCGGGTAGTTTTTAATGATTGTTTCTGCGTTTTTCCACTTTTCCAGGTTTTGAAAACTGTCACTGCCCATTAGAATGGTGAACTGGTGGGTGGGATATTTCTCTTGTAAATAAGTCAGTGTATGTGCGGTGTAGGAGGGCTTAGGTAAGGAGAATTCTATTTCACTTGCTTTGAGCCTGTCGTCATTGTCAATGGCAATTTGAACAAGATGAAGCCGGTCATATTCATTGAGTAGGGTGGAAGAGGGCTTAAACGGGTTTTGCGGTGAAACTACAAACCAGATCTTTTGTAAGCTTGTTTCGTTTAGAACATGGTTTGCGATGATAAGGTGGCCGGTATGTATAGGATTAAAGGAGCCGAAATAAAGACCGATTAGCATAAGGGTAATCTGGTTTTAATCTTCAAGAAGGATTTGATTGGCTTCGTTTTTCCGCAGGCTTAAGGAATACCCGGCAATCCGGATAGAAATAGGATCGCCCAAAGGCGCAACCTGTTCTACCACCACTTCTTCACCAGGAATACAGCCCATCTCCATCAGTTTCAATTCCAGTTCTGAGCTTTCAAATCCCTTTATTTTTCCTTTCTGTCCTGCTTTTAATTCTGATAGTTTCATAATCGTTTCCAAAGCTAATTTAATCATTGGCAAGCCTTGCCGAATTTTGCCCCATGGCAAATGACTACCAGCACATCCAGTTTCATTTCGTGGTACCTCCCTTTCATTTTCCGAATCGCACAGCGTTAAAGCAATTCCTTACTAAACAATTTAAGGGAGAGGGGAAGGAGGTGGAAGCCATCAACTACATCTTTTGCGACGATTCCTATCTGCTACAGATCAACCAACAATACCTTCAACACGATACCTATACAGATATCATTACGTTTGAACTGTCGCCTAAGGCCCACCCCTTGGTGTCGGATATCTATATCAGCGTGGAAAGAGTTAAGGAGAATGCTGTGAGTCATAGGGTTTCGTTCAAGAATGAGTTACACCGGGTGATATTTCATGGAGCACTTCATTTATGCGGGCTCACGGATAAGACTAAAGAACAGGCTGCCACGATGAGGCAAAGGGAGGATGAATGGTTAGGTAAATACTTGGTTCCACGTGGAACCGCTCTCAAATGAAGATTAACATGTTCCCCGTGGAACATTAAAATAGATTTGCAAACTATGTTTCAAGAGTATGATGTTATTGTAGTTGGGGCAGGCCATGGAGGTTGCGAAGCTGCTGCCGCCGCTGCCAACATGGGTTCAAAAGTGCTGCTAGTGACAATGAACATGCAGACCATTGCCCAAATGAGCTGCAATCCGGCCATGGGTGGGATTGCTAAAGGGCAGATTGTGCGGGAGGTAGATGCGTTGGGTGGCTATTCAGGTATTGTCTCGGATGCGTCCATGATTCAGTTCCGTATGCTCAACCGGTCAAAGGGACCCGCCATGTGGAGTCCACGTACCCAAAACGACCGGATGCTCTTTGCCCTTAAATGGCGAGAAATGCTGGAGGAAACACCAAACGTGGACTTCTACCAAGACATGGTAAAAGGATTACTGATTAAGAATGGCAAAGCCGCCGGTGTAATCACAGGCCTAGGTCACGAAATCAGCGCCAAAGCGGTTGTGCTTACCAACGGTACTTTCTTAAATGGAGTCATACACATTGGTGAGAAAAGATTGGGCGGTGGCCGGGTGGCCGAAAGAGCCGCTGAAGGCATTACCGAACAACTGGTAGAACTTGGCTTTGAAAGCGATCGCCTCAAAACCGGGACGCCGCCAAGGGTAGATGGCCGTTCGCTGGATTACTCCAAAATGGAAGAGCAACAAGGAGATGAGGAAATCTCTGGCTTTTCTTACCTCGATACGCCGAAACCTGCACAACAAAGAAGCTGCTGGATTACCTACACTTCTTCTGAGGTTCATGATATTTTAAAAACCGGCTTCGACAAAAGTCCTATGTACACCGGGCGAATAGAAGGGGTAGGTCCCCGCTATTGTCCAAGTATTGAAGACAAGATCAACCGCTTTGCGGAAAGAGAACGTCACCAGCTTTTCGTGGAACCGGAAGGTTGGAATACCGTGGAAGTTTATGTCAATGGCTTCTCTACATCGCTGCCTGAAGATGTGCAATACAATGCCTTGCGCCGGGTGCCGGGGTTTGAGAACGTTCGTTTCTTCCGTCCGGGTTATGCCATTGAGTACGACTACTTTCCACCAACCCAGTTAAGCTATAGCCTTGAAACAAAGCAACTGGAAAACCTCTTCTTTGCGGGGCAGATAAATGGCACCACTGGTTACGAAGAAGCCGCCTGCCAGGGATTGATGGCCGGCATTAATGCTCACCTGAAAGTGAGAGGGGAGAAGCCGTTTGTTCTGAAAAGAAGTGATGCTTACATCGGCGTACTGATTGATGACCTGATCAGCAAGGGAACACAGGAACCTTATCGCATGTTTACGTCCCGCGCCGAATTCCGGACACTTCTCCGCCAGGACAATGCTGACCTGCGCCTGACTGAAATGAGCTATCGCATGGGATTGGCTTCGCAGGAGCGCATGGACAAAGTGCTACAAAAACGGAAGGAAGTGGAGGAGATCAAAGCTGCTCTCAAAGCCACTTCAGTTGAACCGGCAGAGATCAACGGCTTTTTTGAAACCATTGGAAGTGCACAGATTTCCGAAAAGCAAAAGCTGGAAAAGATCGTATTGCGTCCATCCCTTGGTTTGTCAGACCTGATGCAGAACCTCCCAAAAGTGAAAGAAGTTTTGAGCACCTATTCAGACGATGCAATTGAGCAGGCTGAAATACAGACCAAGTACCAGGTTTATATCGATAAGGAAAAAGAACTGGTTAATCGTATGCGCCAGTTGGAAGACCTTGAAATACCAGAACGTTTTGATTATCAACGAATTGTATCGTTAGGGGCAGAGGCCAGGGAAAAACTCACCCGGGTAAGACCAAAAACGTTGGGACAAGCCAGCCGTATCTCTGGTATCAATCCTGCCGATGTGCAAATCTTAATGGTCTATATGGGACGATGATTTCTGGTGGTCCATGTGGGCCAGCACCAAACGAATTTCTCCATAACCAATATTCGAAGGCAGCTTTTCTTTTACACTGGTAAGGGAGCTGCCTTTTTCAAATTCCTGCAGCGCCGGTTCAATCACTACAATCTTTTCGCGACTCACCAATTCTTCAATTTTAATTTCACCGGTAAAGACAAAATGCGCCAGGTGACTTTCAATTGTCTGCACGGTTAAGTTTCGCTCCTGTGCAATGTCGGCAACCGCTTTCCCTTCTTTGTACAAACGAAACGTTTCGGCCTTTGTATCTGGCTTTTTTTCTTTCGGCTCCGACTTTTCTTTTCGTTTGCGTTTGGATTCTTTTTGCGCAATAGAAGAAGAAAGATTTCGCTCTGTTGCATAAACCTGGATGATCTCCAAAAACTGTGGACCGTAAGTTTCCGCCTTTGCTTTTCCGAAGCCGCTGATCTGTTCCAGCTCACTCACCGTTTGCGGAAGATAAGTGGCTATTTCTTCCAGCGTTTTGCTACCGGCTACATAATAGATGGGAAGATTCTTTTTCGAGCAGATCTCATCCCGCAACTTTTTCAGTTTGTAATAAAGCGAAGGATGTTGCAGCTCCACTTTCTTTTCCGAAGCGCCTGCGTATGCATTCACCCCAAACGATGGTGTTTGAAACGTTTTCTTCCGGCGGTGGTAACGTTCAATATCAAAACCATCATCTATGCCCTGCAACAAATAGTGTTGTTGCGAAAGCTGTACAAAGGCTTCCCGCAACACTTCGTTGTATTCCTTAGCATGCATGGTGCTGTCGGTAACCGCCGGCGATTGTTGCGTTGCTTCAACGGCCGCTTTTACTTCGGCACCAAACCAGGCAGCTGCTTTGTTCAATCGTTCCTGCAACTCGTTGTTTTCTTCAGGCTTTGTTGTTTTGGCAAAAAGAAATTTTAGCTGTGTATGAAATTTCTCAGCTGTGGTTTGTACCGTTTGCAGTTTGGTAAGCAATTCATCTGCCCATACAAATACCTCTGCATTGAAAGAAGTTTTGTGTTGCAGTAAATAGGCCTGCAGCTCTTTGATGGTGGCAATGGGTTTTGTAAAATCAAAAAGTGTCAGCAATACCTTTTGCTGGTAATCTTTCTGCGCCTGTGCCAGTTCTTTTTTTAGATCATCAATCGGCAAAATATTTTTTGTGAACTGCACAATGCGGCTATCAGTTAGTAACGCATGCTGTTGAATTTTGCTGTGCAGCACCAGGCCTTGTAAATTGGTACAACGGCTTAACGCAACATACACTTGCCCTGGAGCGAAGGCTTTACCGGCATCAATGATGGCTTTGTCAAACGTAAGCCCCTGGCTTTTGTGAATGGTAATGGCCCAGGCCAATCGCAAAGGATATTGCGAGAAAGAACCCAGCACATCTTCGTTTACATTGCGTGTTGTTCTGTCCAGCGTGTAGCGAATGTTTTCCCACTTTTCTTTTGTTACTTCAATGGCATCCGGATCGTCTTTGCATTGCACCAGTATCTTGTCTTTCTCCAGCTCTGTTACCACACCAATCTTTCCATTGAAATAACGTTTGCCTTTATCAGCAAGGTCATTTTTAATAAACATTACCTGTGCGCCAATTTTTAGCTGCAAGGTCTCTTCCGCCGGAAACGCAGTGGCGGGAAAATCACCATCCACTTCAGCTTTATAAGTAAATAGGTCACCCGGCAATCGCACCAGTTCTTCGGTGTTAATTTCTCTTGCTTTTTCGTTGTGCGTGGTCAGCAGGATATAACCCTCTGTTTTCTCACCAAAAAAATCGGGTTGATAACGCTGGTGCAACGCCTCCAGGCTTTGTGCATCCATTTCGTTGTTCCGCACTTTGTTGAGCAGCCGAATAAAACCCTCTTCACTTTGCCGGTAAATTTTGGTGAATTCGATATACACCGGCGGTTCATCTTTTACGGCATGACTGTGAAAAAAATAAGGGCTTTGGTAGTAGTCGCGAAGCATACTCCATTCCTGCTCTTTCACCACTGGCGGCAACTGGTACATGTCACCAATAAACAATACTTGTACACCACCAAACTTTTCAAGGTGACGGTTGCGGAAATGACGCAAGATCAGATCAATGGCATCCAGCACATCGGCACGCACCATGCTGATTTCGTCAATCACCAGTAGTTCCAGTTCCTGCAGAATTTTTCTGCGGTCGTTGTTCAGCCGAAGACGGCCCAACAGCGTGTGTTTGTTGTTGGCATCTTCTCCGTTTACGGTAAAGCCTCCTGTTTCGGGAACGAATGGCGAAAACGGCAATTGAAAAAAAGAATGAATGGTTACACCACCCGCATTAATAGCCGCTACACCGGTTGGCGCCACAACGGCCATTTGTTTTGGACAATTTTCGCGGATGTATTTTAAAAAAGTCGTTTTGCCCGTACCGGCTTTCCCGGTCAGGAAGATGTTTCGTGACGTGTAATTCACCAATTCATTGGCTAAAGAAAACAGGGCATTTGTACTATCGTGCTGCATGAAAAATTAGGTCCGGAAAAGATAAAACTTTTCTTTAATGAGAAGTAAGAAAATGAACGTGTAAGTTACGAAAACCGGCATTGGAACAGGGTTGCAGAAATGATAAAAAGAAGGCCGAAATCAAAGCGAAAACAGCCAACGCATAAATACCCAATCTGCCCACGCAAGTTGGTTTTCTCTGCGGTTGTTTCTATCTTGGAGAAACACAAAACTTGCGATATGAAAAAACTTCTACTCTTCTTTGTGCCTATTGCTTTTCTTTTCTCCTGCAAGAATGATCTTCCGCCGAAAGACGTTGCCAAACAATTTATCGAAGCCGTGCATTCAGGTGATGCAGCTACTGCATCGGCTTTAGCAACCGAAGGAACCGCATCGGCAATTGGTAGTTTGCCAACGCAAACCCCGGAGATGTCGGCCGAAGAAAGCTTCTCGCTAACAACCTTAACCGAAACGCTAACCGGCAATACCGCCGAAGTAAAAAATGAGCTGGTCAAACTTCCGTTGGAGAAAGACAGTGAGGGTTGGAAAGTAGCCGCCACCAGGGATTTGGTTGCCAGCATCAGCAACCGCCAGCAGAATTTAGCGGCACTCAAAAATAGCTGGGAAGCTTTGCTGAAAGAATACGAAAGCCGCCTGCAAATTGCCAAAGACTACGTGCAGTCGAAAAAAGCGCAGGGTGCCCTTTCGCCGCAAACGCAATCGCTGGAGCAAATGGTGAATACGCTGAGTGCAAAAACAACCTGGGATAAAGAAAAGATTCAATTGTATGTGCAACGGCAACAG
>DATKHJ010000179.1:0-6402 GCA_035510335.1 Flavisolibacter sp.
GGGATAGCCAATGCGATGCGCCTCGGCACGCACCGATATGACGATGAATTATATTCTGCAGTTGAGCGGCGCTAATGATAGAATTAAAGTGGCGAAACAAGCCTATCAATCGCAGGCAGAAAAAACGCCTTCTGCCATTTATCCGGTACTGGCCGCAAACTAAACGCTGTTTAAAATTTACTTCTGAAAAGGCTGTTTTACACAGCCTTTTTTTCTTGCGCAAAGCGCAGAAAAACCGGCAGCTTTAAGACCGTTATAGCACCCCTAAAACGTACCTTCGCCTACTTCGACAAACCCAGCCTGACATTGGGCAAAAAGCGAAGTCAATTTATGCAAGAATACCTGAAGGGATTGAATGAAAGACAGTACGACGCTGTCACCACCACCGAAGGCCCGCTGATGATTATTGCTGGCGCCGGAAGCGGAAAAACAAAAGTTCTCACCACCCGCATTGCCCACCTGATGAACAAAGGGGTAGATGCGTTTAACATATTGGCGCTTACGTTTACCAACAAGGCGGCGGCTGAAATGAAAGAGCGGGTGGAACACATACTCGCCAACCGCGATGCAAGAAATTTATACATCGGAACCTTTCACTCCGTGTTTGCCCGCATCATGCGTGCCGAGGCGCATCGCATTGGCTATCCCAACGCCTTTACCGTTTACGATACCGACGATGCAAAGAGCGTGGTGAAAGCGGTAACGAACGAGTTGAATCTTGATGTGCAGCATTACAAACCCAACGCTGTTTACAACCGCATTTCCAGCGCTAAAAACGCCTTGGTGGGACCAAAAGAATACATGGCCGATTATCACCTGCAGCAGGAAGACATGCGGGCCAACCGTCCCATGATTGGCCATATTTACGATGCCTATGTAAAGCGTTGTTTCAAGAACGGCGCCATGGATTTTGATGACCTGCTTTTTAAAATGTATGAGCTGCTGAAAACCTTCCCGGAAGTATTGCACAAATACCAGCACAAGTTCAAATACATTTTAATTGACGAGTACCAGGATACCAACCCGGCGCAGTACGAAATCATTAAGCTGTTAGGTGCGGTGCACGAAAATGTTTGCGTGGTGGGCGATGATGCGCAAAGCATTTATTCGTTCCGTGGTGCTACCATTCAAAACATCCTGCAGTTTCAGAAAGATTACGACGAAGTGAAAGTGATCAAGCTGGAACAGAACTACCGCAGCTCGTCAAACATCATCAACATTGCCAACGAAATTATCAAGAACAACAAAGGGCAGATTCCAAAAACACTTTTCACCGAGCATCCGCCGGGAGAAAAGATCAAGCTGGTGCGGACGATGACCGACAACGACGAAGGAAAATTTGTTGCCGACCAGATCCAGGAACTGCGCCTGCGCAATCATTTTAAAAACAAAGAATTTTCCATTCTTTACCGCACCAATGCGCAAAGCCGGTCTTTTGAAGAAAGCCTGCGCCGCGCCAACATTCCGTACACCATCTACGGCGGCATTTCGTTCTACCAACGCAAGGAGATCAAAGATTACATTGCTTACCTGCGCATCATTGTCAATCCAAAAGACGAAGAAGCGCTGAAACGCATCATCAATTATCCCATTCGCGGCATTGGCAAAACATCGGTTGACAGGGCCATTCTAGCCGCCAACACCCGCAACATTTCCATGTGGGAAGTGCTGGAAGATGCCGCCGCTTCCGGCTTCAAAGCAGGTACGTTACAAGCCATTGACGAATTTGTGCTGATGATCAAAAGTTTTCACAGCATGCTGGGTGTGAAGAACGCTTACGATGTGGCGTTTCACGTGGGCAAGCAAACGGGGTTTGTAAAAGAACTCTTCAACGACAAAAGCACCGAAGGCGTACAACGTTACGAGAACGTGCAGGAGTTGCTGAACTCTATTAAAGAATTTACCGAAACACCTACCAACGAAGAAAGTGGTGAAGTAGGGGATAAGACATTGGGTGCTTACCTGCAGCAAATTACTTTATTGACAGACTCGGATCAGAAAGATCCGGATGCCGATACGGTGAAGCTGATGACCATTCACGCTGCAAAAGGACTGGAGTTTCCGGTAGTGTTTGTAGGTGGTTTGGAAGAAGGTCTTTTCCCGAATGCAATGAGCATTAACACCCGTGAAGAACTGGAAGAAGAACGCCGGTTGTTTTACGTTGCTGTAACAAGAGCAAAAGGACGGCTGTACCTTACCTATTCCAACACCCGCTACAAATTCGGGCAACTGGTGCAGGCCGATCAAAGCCGTTTCATTGACGAAATTCCAACTGAATACATCGACAAAGGTTTCTCCGGTGGCGGCGTTAAAAACCAGGGTTCGTCGGGCATGATGGGCAGTGCGTTTGAACGCATGAACCGTGGCTTTGGCGGTGGCGCCACACAGCAAAAACCGGAGAAAAGTTTTGTGTCGACGCTGATTGGCGGCGCCGGTAAACCAAAAGAAGTGGCGCATGTGCCGTCAACGAATTTTGTGCCGAGTGATATTACAAAACTGGAAGAAGGCATGCGGGTAGAACACCAGAAGTTTGGTTTTGGTAATGTGCTGAAGCTGGAAGGTTCGTCGCACAACCCGGTTGCTACTATCAAGTTTGATCAGAACGGGGAGAAGAAGATCATGCTGAACTATGCGAAGCTGATGATCGTCGCCAATGCATAACACGAATTAGCAATTACTGATTACACGAATTGTTTTTAAAAAAAGCCACAATCAACTTGTGGCTTTTTTATTGTTGCGAAACGATAGTCAATTCAGCAAATGAGAAAGCTCATTTTCTTCGTTCGTCATCTTACTAGTTTTGCCGCATGAACATTGCTTTCTTTTCTTCCCAGCCATACGACAAACAGTTCTTTACCGAACACAACAAAAAGTATGGTTTTCACCTGCATTTTTTCGAAGTGAGTCTTTCGGAACAAACAGTCAATCTCGTAAAAGGTTATGATGCCGTTTGCGTGTTTGTCAACGATAAAGTGAATGCAGAAGTCATTCAGCAATTGAAAGAGCAGGGCATTCAGTTCATTGCACTTCGCTCTGCAGGTTTCAACAATGTTGATCTGGTGGCAGCGAAAGAAGCCGGTCTTCATGTATGCCGCGTTCCTGCTTATTCGCCGGAAGCGGTAGCAGAGCATGCCGTGGCACTTATTCTTACCCTCAATCGCAAAACGCACAAAGCGTACAACCGCGTTCGCGAACAAAACTTTGCGCTGCAAGGCCTCATGGGTTTTGATTTGCACGGTAAAACAGTTGGCGTGGTTGGTACCGGCAAGATTGGCCAGGCGTTTTGCCGCATTATGTTAGGCTTTGGCTGTAAGGTGTTAGCGTTTGATGTGATTGCCAACAAAGACATGGAAGCCATCGGCGTGCAGTATGTTCCCTTGTTGGAATTGTTGCAGCAATCCGACATTGTTTCGCTGCACACGCCACTCAACGATCAAACCCGCCATCTCATTAACGGCGACACCATTCAGTACATGAAAAAAGGCGTGATGCTGGTGAACACAAGTCGCGGTGCACTGATTGATACAGCCGCCATCATTGCCGCGCTAAAAAGTTGCCACATTGGTTCGCTGGCCATTGATGTGTACGAGCAGGAAGAACACCTTTTCTTCCGCGATCTTTCCGGCGATATTATCGAAGACGATGCCATTCAGCGCCTCATGAGTTTTCCCAATGTTTTGGTCACCGCACACCAGGCATTCTTTACCAAAGAAGCGCTGGACCAGATAGCCGAAACAACATTGTTTCACCTGTTCAGTTTACGCGATGGAAAGAAAAGCGATCTGCCGGGTTTACTCGTGTAAAGGCTGCAAAAGATTATGGCTAAATTGGTGGCATGAATTCCACTTCCGGCCAAACTAATTTTCATCCGTATAAAATTATTCAGCAGGGCAGAAGCAGTTTACAACTGGCGCCAAACTCCGCACCCAAGGTGGCTATTTATGCGTTTCGGTTTATTCCGCTTATTATGCTTGCCGTTGGTGCTGTGCTTTTCATCCTGGAAAACGAACCCTTCTTCCTTTACATTTTTGGCGGTATTGCTTTGCTGGAAGCTGTTATCTTTTCGTTCATTAAAGTACCGGCAGCAGTTTCCATGGACAGCAAGGGTTTTACGTTGGAAACCTTGTCCATCAAGGGAAGACAAGAGCAATATTATTTGTGGAGCGACGTGGAGTACATTCGTCACCGCACAACAACGGCAAAGAACAACACCACATTGACTTACACTGCGATGATGAAAGAAGGAAAGAAGATTAATTTTCTGAACATGAGCAATTACAACGCAAAAAAGCAAAGCATTGCAGAGATCAACGAATTGCTTCGCGGCATCAGTAAAAAGGATGTGCGGGAGAAGTAAGCAGTTTCGCCGAAAGAATTTCAACATTTGCATTTGAAGACTACATGCAGACATTCCATTCCTTCAAGAAATGGAATGTCTTTCAAGGCCACTGCAATACCAACAAGAAGAGCGTAAAGATGTACGAAACATCTCTCACCCAAATATCAAGTAACGAAACCCCTTCCGTTGTAGCTTCGCCAACAATGAAACACCTTCTCACACATACCCAATACACCACAACCCCATGACCGACGAAACCATCATTGAACAAACAAAAAAATGGATTACCGATGTGGTGGTGGGCCTCAACTTTTGTCCCTTTGCGGCACGGGAGCTAAGGCGTAACAGCATTGCCTACGATGTGGTACGTTCAGCATCTGCCACAACAGTATTGGCAACACTAACCAGCGCCATGAAAGAGATGGATGCAGCGCCGGAAATAGAAACCCGCTTTCTTTTGCTGCCGCAGGGCTTCGGTCGTTTTTCTGCTTATCTCAAATTAGTGAACAGCACAACGCAGCTCATCAAAAGCAGCGGTTACGAAGGCGTTTACCAGGTAGCATCGTTTCATCCGCAGTATTTTTTTGCCGGTAGCCGACCAACCGATGCGGCCAATTATACCAACCGCTCGCCGCACCCCATGCTGCAAATTTTGCGGGAAGAAAGCGTCAGCCGTGCCGTTGCCAGCTATCCCGACACGCATAAAATTCCGGAACGAAACACCGCCTTTGCCAGGGAAAAAGGACTGACCGCCATGCAGGCTTTGCTGGCTGCCTGCCAACAGGTGAATAGCAATGGGTAAGAAAAGTTGGCAGCTGATAGTTTGCAGTTAACAACAATGCTGGTTGCTTTTTCTTGAATAAAGAGGCAAGCTTTGCATGTTGCCAATTACTAACCACAAACCTCCAACTCAAAACTTCCAACCTCCAACCCACTCCCTCGCAAGGCACAGCATTTGAAGCGTTCTGCACATGCAGAAACCTTCGCAACCGGATCATCTCCACGACGGCTTTGTACACGTAAAAGGCGCAAGAGAACACAACCTCAAAAACGTCTCCCTTAAAATTCCGCGGGATGCCCTCGTGGTTTTTACCGGTGTTTCCGGTTCGGGTAAATCGTCCTTGGCGTTTGGCACCTTGTATGCGGAAGCGCAGCGCCGGTACCTCGAAAGTGTGAGCCCGTATGCACGGCGCCTGTTTCACCAGATGCCTGTGCCGGTGGTAGATGAAGTGGAAGGCCTGCCGCCGGCTGTTGCCCTGCAGCAACAACGCGGCGGTACCTCAACGCGGTCGTCGGTGGGATCGGTCACTACCATTTCCAATTTGCTGCGCATGCTATATTCCCGGGCCGGCGATTATCCCAAAGGACAAGGCATCATTTACGCCGAAGCCTTTTCGCCCAACACTGCCGAAGGTGCCTGTCCACATTGCCATGGCATGGGACGGGTGTACGATGCCACCGAAGAAAGTATGGTGCCCGATCCAACCCTTACCATTCGAGAACGGGCCATTGCTGCCTGGCCCACCGCCTGGGGCGGACAAAACCTTCGTGACATTCTCATCACTCTTGGCTATGATGTTGATATTCCCTGGAAAAAGCTGCCCAAAAAAGACCGCGACTGGATCCTCTTTACCGACGAGCAACCACAGGTGCCGGTCTATCCCGGCTTTACGCATGAAGAAGTAAAAGCGGCTATCCGCCGCAGAATGGAATCCGGTTACATGGGCACCTTCAGCTCGGCAAAACGCAACCTGTTTCACACCTTCAGCAACACGCAAAGCGCCATGATGAAAAAGCGGGTGCAGCAGTTTATGGTGAGCAGTGAATGTCCCACCTGCGGTGGAAAACGGCTGCGACGAGAATCGCTCAGCGTGAAGTTTGATGGCATGGACATTACTGAGATGAGCCGCCAGCCCTTAAAAAAGTTATTGGAGATCTTTAAGCCCTGCGCCGATGGGTCGGCCGACTGCATCAAAAAACACAGCGAAGGTGGGCACGAAGAAAAAGCCATCGTAGCCCAGCGCATTGCCGAAGATTTGGTAGCAAGGCTAAACGTGCTGCTA
>DATKHJ010000180.1:0-16532 GCA_035510335.1 Flavisolibacter sp.
GGATAAGTGGGCGGGTTCAGCAGTTTAATTCTGGAAAAGAAAAAGCCATTATCGTTTTCCGATAATGGCTTTAAAACAGGTATTGATTTGCCTATTTCTTTAACCCAATTTCCCGCAGGCGTTCATCCAGGTACTCGCCGGCTGTGGCATCTTCATACGCTTTTGGATGCTGTTCATCGATGGTGCTTTCCAGCGATGCCAAGCTCATGTTGCTTTTCGGGTGGAGGAAGAACGGAATGGAAAAGCGGGAAGTGCCCCACAGTTCCCGTGGTGGATTTACTACGCGGTGGGTAGTAGAACGCAGCTTGTTGTTGGTTAACCGCTGCAGCATATCGCCAACGTTTACCACAATTTGCTCCGGCAGTGATGTTACGCCAACCCATTCGCCTTGCTTGGTCAGAATCTGCAATCCATCGGCGGATGCACCTACCAGCAAAGTAATCAGGTTAATGTCTTCGTGCTGCTCGGCACGAATAGCTGATTTGGGTTCGCCTTTAATGGGCGGATAATGAATGGCACGCAGAATTGAGTTTCCGTTGTACACCCACTGGTCAAAATAGTTTTCATCAAGCCCCAGGTACAACGCAATGGCTTGCAACAACGCCTTCCCGCTTTTTTCAAAATTGCGATAGGCTTTGTAAAGTGTTGGCGTAAACTGCGGCACTTCTTCCACCACAATGTTATCAGGATAATCTTCTGTTTTCTCTTCGTCTTCCACGGTTTGGCCGTATTGAAAAAACTCTTTCAGGTCCGGTGCATCAAAGCCTTTGGCATGCTCGCGGCCAAAAGATGTATAGCCACGCTGGCCGGCCAGTTCTTTCTTTTCGTAACTCAGCTTTACATCATCGGGCAGCGAAAAAAACTGCTGCACATATTTATACAAATCAGCAATAAGATCGTCGGGGATGCCGTGATTTTTCACCGCCACAAAACCTACTTCCTCGTAAGCCTTGCCTAACTGCTGCACAAAATTTTGCTTACGGCTTTCATCGCCGCTTAAAAAATCGGCCAGATCAACAACAGGTATGTTCATAATAGCATTTTTAAAGAGTATCAAAATTAAGGCGCAGGCTGCACATTCCATGCAACCGGCTCTCTTTCAAAATGCGGTACCTGTTTACCGTTTTGCAGAAAGTAAAAATTGTTTTTCCGCATCGCTTATTTGCATGATGCCGTAGCGGTTAAGGCCGTTCAGTTGCATTTCATCCAATGCATTGAGCACATCCTGGTACGAAGCCGAGGAAACCGGTTTAATGGCAATCATCAGTTCATCTTGTGCGCCGTTCTGCGCCAGCACTTGTTGTTTTTGCCGGATGAAATTGCCAACGCCGTTTTGCACATCGTAGCTGGATGGAATGACCCGTCCGGCTGCTTTTGCTTTGATCCAATCGCCTTCGTACACAAACAGCTTTTGTTTGTCGAGCAAAAGCGTGAGCAGCTTGCTTTCCTGTACTGGCATCGAAATACTGTCCTGCTTTGGCATGGCCAGTTTGCTAACCGTTGGTTCGGCAAGTGAAGTGGTAAAAATGAAAAAGGTAATGAGCAGAAAGCCAAGATCGACCATGGGTGTCATGTCCACTTTCACGCAGTGCTTTTTTGTTTTTGAACGGCTGATGGGTTGTTCAATGATGGTTGCCATAAACGTTGGTTTTGATTGAGATGGTTTTGCGTTGGTATTCCATAAGGCTTGTGTTGTTGCGCTTGTTTTCTATCTTGGCCGCCTGATGAGGCAGGCTTTTTTACAACGCACAAAAACAATACTTGATAACCGGTTGGCTACTTTTATTATCATCTTATTAGCCGTTTGCTGCAAGTCGGTTATTGCTAATGCCTATACAAGCCTGGGTGGCGACAAAGCGCTTTACCTGCTCCTGGCCAAAGGCTTGTTGGCATCAGGCCGCATGGCAGAACCGGTTTGGATGGCCGAAACCGGTGCTCTGCAGTACCTGTACGAGCCAGCTATGCACTCACCTTTTTACTCCCTGTTGGCGGCACCGGTACTTTGGCTGACGAACTCCTACTACTGGACGCAGGCCATCCTCACAGTCGTAAGTTGGGTGTTGTTTTATGGTGGATTGTATGCTGTTGCCAAAATTGTTTTTCGCCATCACTGGCTCACCAACCTGTTTCTTTTTTGCTCTGCTTTTTTTCTATATCCTCACGAACTTTCTTCTACAGTAAAGGACACGTTTGGCGCCGGTTTTACATTAGTAGCCATAGCATTGATGCACCGCTGGCTGCAACAACCGCAATGGCAAACAACTGTGTTAATGGCTCTTTGTTTACTGTCGCTTTCTTTGACCAAGCTGCTTTACGTTCCCTTGGCAATTGTACTGGTTTTCCTGTTGCTTGTGTTTGTTCTTTTGCAAAGAAGCAGGCAGCATCTGCTGTTCTTTTGCCTGTTGCTGTTGCTGCTTTTCGCCGGCGGCTTTCTTACCAACCAACTGTTATTTGCACCCGCAAAGGAGCTTGTGCTAACAGCCGGTTTACGATTGCCTGCAAACACCATCAATATGACCGTAGGTTTCTCTCCACAAAACCTTTTGGCAACCTTTCCTTTTGTAAGTTCATCGTTGATCAATACCCATCTTTGGGCTGTACAACTGGGCAGCCTTCCGGGATTTTCTTTTTCGCTGGTTATGCGCAGCTTTCTTTACATCGATGCAATAGTTTTAGTTCTGCTGTTTGTTACCAGTCTTTATTACAGCCGGCAACTGCTTTCAGAACGTTTCCTGCTTTTTCCCATTATGGCCGCTTTTACAATGACGGCGGTTGTGGTCATGCTTTCGCTTATGGGCAATGTGGTACAGTACAAATCCACGTCTGCTCTCTGGACGTACGTAATGGATGCACGGTCGTTCCTTGTTCCAATGCTGGTGCTGCAACTGCTGCTGTTTCGTTTTCTTTTTTTAATGCGGTCGTTGCCTTTGGTGCGGGCAGCACTAATGCTGTTGTTTTTTCTCACCATTGCCCACGGCATTTATTTCACTGCCAAGGAAACAAGACTGCTAGTTAGCGGCACAAAAAAGCGACAGGGAGAAAATGCATTTGAAAAGATTGCAGCGACTCTTTCGCAACAGGATAGCACAAGGCAAATGCTGATTACTTCTGACAATTTTCTTCGGCGTTATGTGCAGGTGAACAATTTACCGGCCTATGCGCTTGCGAGTCTTCCAGCGGGTTTTTCGTGGATGCAAAAAGGACAACGCTTTCTTATTGCTACTTACCCGGAAGATTCTTTTTACCTGCAAAAATTTCCACCGCACCAACTGCAGCCGCTCGACTCCCTGCCGCCGTTTCACCTTCACAGTTACCAGGTGAAGTAAACTTTGCATGCCCGAAGTCAGCATCTTTGCATTATGAAAACCTTGCTTGTTCCCACCGATTTTTCGGCTAGCGCCGAACACGCCACGCAATACGCTGCGCAACTGGCCCGTCTTATCGGGGCAAATGTTCTGCTGTTGCATGTTTACCAGTTGCCTGTTACCATGACGGATTTCCCCGTTATGCTTGTATCACCCGACGAGCTAAAAAAGAATGCGGACATAGGGTTAAAAAGAGCAAAAGAGTTGGCACAAGCGGCAACGCCGGATGTGGCTTTTGAAACGGAAAGTCGCATGGGCGATGTGGTGGAAGAAATTAATGAAGCCTGCACTAACCGCGAGGTGGCCGCACTGATTACGGGCACCAAAGACCTGAGTGGCTTTGAAAAATTTTTGATGGGAAGCACTACATTTTCGTTGATCAAAAACACCGACCTGCCGGTGATTGCCGTACCGGAGAAAGCGCCGTTTAAAGCACCATCGAAAATTGCGCTGGCTGTTGACCTGGAAAACCGTGACGAAATTCCGGTGCAAAAGATTAATGAACTGGTGGCCGCTTTTAGCGCAGCCCTGCACGTTGTGCATGTGGAAACAGACGGTAAGCAATTACAGGAAGCAACCCTTCCGCAAGGACTGGCTGTAGCTGCCTATCATTCATTGAACCAAGAAGATGTAACAAAGGGAATTCAGCAGTTTGCAGCGGACCAGGGAATTGACATGGTAATGGTGTTACCGCACAAACATAATTTATACGAACGCCTGTTTTTTAAAGGCCACACCCAGGGACTGATTAATGCAATGCCGGTGCCTGTGGTGTGCATCCGTTGATGAGGGATGATGAGTGATGAGTAATCAGTAATGAGTTCATGTTATGCACAGAGTTCTATAGAGATATTCCATTTCTTCAAGAAATGGAATATCTCCCCGAGAGAAAAAGAATGATCTTTTCATAAACGACCCACTCATTATTCATTACTGATTACTCATCACTCATTATTAAAATTCCGCTGTCTTTGGCGTACGCGGAAAAGCAATAACATCGCGAATATTGCCCATACCGGTTACAAACTGCACCATGCGCTCAAAGCCCAATCCAAAGCCGGCATGCGGCACCGTACCAAAGCGGCGTGTATCGAGGTACCACCACAATTCATCTGCCGGCACATGCATCGCTTCCATGCGTTCTACCAGTTTATCGTACCGTTCTTCCCGTTGCGAACCACCTACAATTTCGCCAATGCCCGGCGCTAAAATATCCATGGCAGCAACGGTTTCCTTTCCCGGTTCGCAGCCTTCATCCTGGCGCATGTAAAACGCTTTAATAGCCGCCGGATAATTAGTAACGATCACCGGTTTTTTGAAATGTTTTTCTACAAGGTAGCGTTCGTGTTCGCTTTGCATATCAATGCCCCACTTCACATCGTACTGAAACTTTTTCTTTTTATAATGATTCGATTGCAGCAATATGTCGATGGCTTCCGTGTAAGTAATGCGTTCAAATTTATTGTCCACTACAAACTGCAGTTTTTGCACAAGGTCCAGCTCACTTCTTTCTGCCTGTGGTTTTGTTTTTTCTTCTTCCAGTAAACGCTGGCGCAGAAACTCAAGGTCATCCGCATTGTGCTCCATCGCATAGCGAATGATGTATTGAATAAATTCTTCGGCAAGGTTGGCATTGTCTTCCAGGTCGTAAAATGCCATCTCGGGTTCAATCATCCAGAACTCCGCCAGGTGCCGTGCAGTGTTTGAATTCTCTGCACGAAACGTTGGTCCGAATGTATAAATTTCGCCAAGCGCCGTTGCTCCCAGTTCGCCTTCTAATTGGCCGCTAACGGTAAGGTTGGTGGCGCGGCCAAAGAAGTCTTCGCTAAAATCAATGCTGCCATCTTCTTTGCGCGGCGGGTTGTCAAACGGCAGTGTGGTTACACGAAACATTTCACCGGCCCCTTCCGCATCGCTGGCGGTAATGATGGGCGTATGCAGGTAAACGAATCCCTTCTCGTTAAAAAATTTATGCACCGCAAACGCCAGTGAGTGACGGATGCGGAAAACGGCCGCAAATGTATTGGTGCGGAAACGCAGGTGTGCTTTTTCCCGCAAAAATTCAAAGCTGTGTTTTTTTGGCTGAAGCGGGTAGGCTTCTGCATCGCTGTCGCCGAGGATCTCTACTTCCTCTGCTTTTACTTCTACTTTTTGTCCCTTTCCCAGCGACTCAATTAACGTACCTGCCACCTTCAACGAAGCAGAAGTAGTAATGCGTTTTAAAAACGCATCGTCGTATTTGCCCAGCTCGATTACAACCTGGAGATTATTGTTGGTGCTGCCATCGTTCAGTGCTACAAACTGGTTGTTGCGAAAGGTGCGTACCCATCCCATAACCGTTACCTGTTGTCCCTGTGGCGCTGTGTTCAGCAGCTCTTTTATTTTAATTCGTTTGTTGAACATAGGCTGCAAATATAGTTTGCCTGTGCAAACAGCTGCCGCTTAATAGCGGCCGGTTTTGTTTGATGTTTTTCCAATGCGGCAAAGCAGAGAATAAACTTTTCGATTTTTTTGAAAAGAAGCCAAATGTCGATTCAACATTTTCTGAAAGCGCTTGTTTGACTTGGTACAAAAATCATTAACCATGTTAACCCAAGCACTCTTAAAGAAGACAGCCGTATTGATGGGCAGTTTGTATTTACTAACCGGATGTACCAAAGACGATGATGGTAACGGCGTTGATACCACTACCAACACCATTACCGATGTGGTTGTTCGCACAGATGAATTCAGCACATTGGAAGCAGCCGTATTAAAAGCGGGCCTGCAAAACACCTTAAGCGGCGCAGGACCGTTCACCGTTTTTGCACCTGACAACAATGCATTCACCGCTTCCGGAATTACCAGCACTACGCTGAATGCACTTTCGCCTGCACAAACACAAACCATTTTGCTTTATCACACATTGCCCGCTGCTGTGGCTTCATCGGCTGTACCAGCCGGCCCTAACGCCAAAGTAATTACTGCTAGTGGCGACTCGGTGTTTGTTACCCGCAATGCCAATGGCGTTTTTGTAAACGGAGTTCGGGTTACACAAGCTGACATTACCGCTACCAACGGTGTGATTCACCGCATTGGCCGTGTACTGAACCCACCAGTGGGTAACATTGTGCAAACGGCTGCTACACCGGGAAGCGGACTCGATTCGCTGGTGAAAGCTGTTACCCGTGCCAACAACGCAGCTGGTGGCGACCCGACGCTGATCAATACACTTAGCAGCGGAACCTTAACGGTTTTTGCGCCATCCAATGCAGCCTTTACACAATTGCTTGGTGCGTTAAATCTTACAGACATCAACAATATTCCAATAGCTACATTGCTGGCTGTGTTGCGTTACCACGTAGTAGGCGGCCGTGCCTTTTCATCTGATCTTGCCAATGGCAACTTAACCATGCTGGCTGGCGGAACAACCACCATCAACCTGACAAACGGAGCAGGTGGCGGACCAACCATTACCGGTAATGGCAATGCCGGCAATCGCTCCAACATTACCAACGCCAATATTGTTGCCCGCAATGGCGTGGTGCATGTAATTGACCGTGTGTTACTGCCATAAGAAAAGAATGATTGTAAACAAGAGCTGTTTACTGCAGGTTGCCTGTAGATTAGTAACGATTGCTTTTGGTGATAAACAGCAAGTAAATACAGTTGAGCAGTTTTTTTAAAGAATGCCTGTCAATCTTGACAGGCATTCTTCGTTTTTAATCTTACCCTCTACACTTCTCTCTCATAGAACTTGTGTTGTTTTGTTAAAATTGTATTTGCCTTTTTGCTATGCGTTGGTGGCATTGTTCTTTTTTGCCGGGAAGATGCTATCAACAATGGCTTTTTACGGCTGAGACGAACAAAAAGCCTGAGGCAAAAAAATTTTCGTTTTTCTCCATTTCACCGTAATCTTGCACCGGAAACGGTTGAGAGCCCATACCCTTATCACTCCCAACAACGGCTTTTCAGAAATTCCATTCAAAAAATCAATCAAAATTTTAACCGCCGTCGGTGTTGACCATCCCTTTTAAATTACACTTTCTATGTACGACATTTTGCAGTTGAACGACATGCTTCTACCTGAACTACAGGACATAGCCGAAGAACTGAAGATTGAAAACTTTAAAAAATTAGCAAAACAAGACCTCGTTTATAAAATTCTGGACAAGCAGGCAATTGTTGGCAGCGCTGCCAAAGCCGCATCTGCAGCTGCCGGCGAAAAGCCAAAACGCAAACGCATTATCAAAGCCTCTACCGCCAATTCTACCGAAGAAGCGGTGGTAGAAGATACTTCTGTTCCGCCTGCAGTGGAAGCTGCTGCCGAAGAACCAAAGAAGCATGTGCCCATGAAGAAAGCTGCACCTGTAAAGAAAGAAGCACCGCAGAAACGCGGCCGCAGAAAGCAGGAAGACGAACAACTGGCAGAACAAACCGGAAGCCTTTTTGAACAGGCACCTGCATCCGAAGGGCCGGCTAACGAGCCGCAGGAAACGTCTTCGGTCAACGAAGGCACGCCTTCCATTGAAATACCGGAAAGAGGATCGCAGATCAGCAAATTCTTCCCGCAAAAAGAACAACGCCGCGAACAACAACAGCAACAGCAGCAACAACAATTCAACATTGAATTTGATGGTATCATCCTGGCCGAAGGTGTGCTGGAAATGATGCCTGATGGTTATGGCTTCCTGCGTTCTTCTGACTACAACTATCTTTCTTCTCCCGATGATATTTACGTATCGCCATCGCAGATCAAATTGTTTGGACTGAAGACCGGTGATACCGTTTTGGGTTCGGTTCGTCCGCCCAAAGAAGGTGAAAAATATTTTGCACTGTTAAAGGTTGACCAGATCAACGGCAAAAGCCCAGAAGAAGTAAGAGACCGTGTGCCGTTTGACTACCTCACGCCACTTTTCCCTTACGAAAAGCTGAACCTGTTTGATGAGGCCAACAACTATTCTACCCGCATTATGGACCTGTTTACCCCCATTGGTAAAGGCCAGCGTGGATTGATTGTGGCGCAGCCAAAAACAGGTAAAACCATGTTGCTGAAAGCCGTGGCCAACGCCATTGCCAAAAACCACCCGGAGTGTTACCTGATGGTGGTGCTGGTAGATGAGCGTCCGGAAGAGGTAACCGATATGGAGCGCAGCGTTCGTGCCGAGGTAATTGCCTCCACGTTTGACGAACCAGCTGAAAAACACGTAAAGGTTTCTACTGTTGCCCTGCAAAAAGCAAAGCGTTTGGTAGAGTGCGGCCATGACGTGGTGATTCTGCTTGATTCCATCACCCGCCTGGCACGTGCCCACAACACCGTGGCACCGGCTTCGGGTAAAGTATTATCGGGCGGTGTGGAAGCAAACGCGATGCAGAAGCCAAAGCAGTTTTTTGGTGCGGCTCGTAAAATTGAACACGGTGGCTCGTTAACCATTATTGCAACGGCGCTGGTTGATACAGGTTCGAAAATGGACGAAGTGATTTTTGAAGAATTCAAAGGAACCGGTAATATGGAATTGCAACTGGATCGCCGCTTGGCCAACAAGCGTGTGTTCCCTGCCATTGACATTGTTGCTTCTTCTACCCGCCGCGACGATTTGTTGCTGGAAAGAGAAGTGTTGCAACGTATGAACCTGCTTCGTGTGTACCTGAACGACATGAACACCGAAGAAGCCATGAACGAATTGCTGAAACGCATGCGTGGCACAAAAACCAACGAGGAGTTTTTGGCCTCTATGAACCGATAATCATCACAAAAAACAATACGCAACAGGCACTCGTTAGAGTGCCTGTTTTTATTTCTACCAATCCCAAATCAAAAGCAGCCACAACCATACAGCACGGTGGTGGTCTCATTTTTGTACAAGAGTGATGAAACAAATTGTAGAGACTATGAAACAAGGAATTTTTGGAATTTGCGCAGCGGCTGTTTTAGGTTTAGCCGCCTGCAGTAACGATGGCACATCATCAAACACCAACGACTCGGCCAGTTCAACAACAACTGCCGCCGATGCAGGAACAACAACAGCAACCAGCGAGGGCTCTTATGCAGCCATGGCCGATAGCATTGAACGCAACAGCGAGCAGGGTTATTACCTGAACCCACAAACCGGTAAGCCTTATGGCAAGCTGCGTGTAGACCGTACCAGCGGCCGTATTACAACCGAAGCCGGTGAGCCTGTTTGGCGTTATGTAGATAACAGGAGCTGGTGGGTTTATGGCGATGACAACATGGGCGATACCATGACCAACTGGAACCAGTTAGGCGAAGCCAAAATGGAAAATGAAAAACTGATGTACAAAGGTGATGGCGATAAGTGGGTAGATTATGATACCAAGTGGAAGAAAGATGACGACGAGTGGAAAATGAAATCAGGCGACACAAAAATTAAAGTAGAAAAAGACGGCGACGTGAAGATCAAGGATGGTGACAAGAAGATTAAGATTGATGAAGATGGCGTAAAAGAGAAAAACTAGTTCGCCGTGTGTACAAAGCAAAAAGCTTCCGGTTAGCCGGAAGCTTTTTGCTTTTCTATCATTCAGTGGACAGAACAAACTGTCTTAGTTACTCTTTTGCAGTGAGCCAAAATGAAGCCCGAAAATAAAATCGGCTTGCTTGGAGCTACCAATTGCAGCCGAGAGTATGCTGCCCGAACCAATGAACAACGGACCCAAGCGAAAGGCTGCACCGGCGGTAAAGGCTGTTAGTGAATTGTACGTCATGGGTAAAAAAACACCAACGCCTTTGCTTTCAAAACGCGGCGTTAATGCAACCGATGTATAGTATTGACTGTTGTTCACATTCTTGCTGCTGTTTGTCAGCGCCAGTTGCGTATCCAGGTTTACATACAGCCCTTTGTGAAAATGATAATCGACATTCAGTTGCAATGTACTGGGCAACGCCACTGTGTATTTTGATTGTGACATGGAAGCATTGGGTGTAAAATACTGCGGGTATTTGTTGAGAGTATCTTTGTAATCATCAATCTCGGCATCGGCAAGTGCGGACAGGTAAAAACGTTCAGCACCACTGATGTTAATGCCATACCCGCCACTGCGACTAAGATCACGCTGGTATTTAATACTGCCGATATCCAACACCGCAAGGCTTACTTTAAACTTGTATTTGTTCAAATCACGCCGCTCTGCCAGCGAAACATCCGGACGGTATTCGTACACAAAACCGAGGTCGGCACCAAAGCCTGTGCTCTCAAATGACAGAAGATCTTTTGCCTCAAAATTCGATGTGCTCACGCCACCGTAGTTTAAACCAATATTACCGCTGCTGTTTGCCAGGTAAACATCATCCCCAATAAGGTCTTCGTTGAGGGTTGCCCTCAGGTTATCAATGTGAATGGATGTATTGGCCGCACCCGCCAGGTATTTCAGGCTAATGCCGCCCTTGAGGTAGTGGTTGCCGCTGCTGTAAATCTCTCTTGCATAGCTAAGGCCAAATTCCGTCCATGCGTTGGCGTTAACCACCATTTTATTGGCCGAAGTAATGGTGTATGGAAAACCGGTATCATTCTCTGTATCATCAATCAGCTGCTTTGCCAGCTTGCTGTCAATATCAACAATGTTAGACATCACCCTGGCACGGGTAGTAATACCCAATGCTGATTTTTTATTCAGATTAAAAAACACAGACGGCCCTTGCACCACCGCAGAAATAGCGCCGTTGGAATTACCCGTGCCTTCTGCAAAAACATTGTTCTTAATACTATCGGCATTTAGTGTGCGGCCAATATCTTTTAAGTTGAAAGATGCCTTGTTGTTGCCTACCACGGTACTGATGTTAAAGAGGGAGAAATCCCAGCGGTGCCGGCTATCGGCTATGTTGGCCGGGTTAGCAAATACACTGCTCACACCTGCATAATTGCTGGTTCTGATACCGGGAAAATCTTGTGCTAAAGCAGTAACGGTTGAAAGAAGGCCCAGGGCCAGGAAGGCTACAAATCGCATGTCAGTTGTTTTGGTGTTTAAAATAAATGCAGTTGATTGTTACTGCGTTGCGGAACAAGATATTATTATTTTTCAATATCCTTTAAATAATATTGAAAAGCGATGTAATCAAATTGCCAGTGCAAAATGCACTGGCAATTTGATTGTTCTGTAGGATGCGATATTACACCACAACCAGTTCATAAAACCTATCAGGCTGCAGGTATTTATTTGCCAATTGCTGCAACTCTTCCGCCGGAACGGTTTTGATGGTTTCTATCTGCTTGTAAAAAAAGCTTTCGTCCACGCCGTTCAAAATAATGTTCTTCCAGCGGTTAATGATCTGGAACGGACCATCCAGGTCGCCGAGAATAGAACCAATCATGTAATTGCGTACCAGCAACAATTCCTCGTCGTCCATCGGTTCGTTACGCAGCCCTTCCATCTCTTTGTACACTTCGGCAATCGTTGCTTCGCACACATCCCTGCCGGCTTCGGTGCTGATAACCCAGGCGCTTTGCTGAATATGGTTTTCGAGGTAGCTGTAAATACCGTAAGTATAACCTTTCTCTTCGCGGATATTGCTCATCAGCCGCGACCCGAAGAACCCTCCAAATGCATTGTTCAGCACCTGCACTTTTACAAAATCGGGGTGATGGCGGTTTGGAAACGGCGTGCCCATGCGAATGGCGCCCTGCACACCTTGCGGATCGTTAATGACACGATACTTTTTTTCTGCAGCGGTCAGCACCGGTATTTCGTTAACGGCAACAGGCTTAAACGGCAAATCGCCAAAATACTGATCGAGCAGTGCAAACAGGTTTTGCGGCAGCTTACCGGCGGCGAAAACAATGGCCTTCCCATTTTGATAATAGTCTTTGTAAAAGGCAACAATTTCTTCCCTTGTCAGTGCCTCAAAATCTTCAAAACGACTGAAGCGTCCGTAAGGATGATCTTCACCATAGAGATAAGTATCAATCAGCCGGCCTGCAACAAAATCGCATTTCTGCAAATTCACCCGCAGGCGCTGTTGCATGTTTTGTTTGTACGTGGCCAGTTCTTCTTCGGGGAAGATGGATTCGGTCATCAATTCTCTCACTACCGGCAGCAACACATCCAGGTGCTTGCTTAAGCAATGCAGCGTGATGGTTGCCGTTTCGTTGTAGCAATTGCGATTGAGGTAAGAACCGTAATATTCAAAATGTTCGTTCAGTTGAAAAGCGGTCTTGTTGGTTGTGCCATTTTTAAGAAGAAAATTGGCGGTAGCCGCTACCAGGTTTTTCTTTTCGTGCCAGTTACCGGCGTAAAAAACCCACTCCAGTTGCAAAACATCTTCGGCGCCTGCATTTACTGCGTACACATCGGTGCCGTTTTTAAGGGTTGCTTTTTCGTAGGGTTTTAATTGCAGGTTAAATTCAATGGCGTCTTTTATGCGGGGAGCCGATTTACGGTCAAGCGTTTGTATCATTTTCTAAATCCTATTTCGTGTTTTTGAGGAAGAAAAGATTCCTCGTCGATGTTATAAATTTCTGCCAGCGTTACCGGCTGGCGAAAGGTTTTGTCGATGCTTATTTTTTGCGCCAGCCGGTTGGCCACTTCCGGTTGCAGGGGCTGGAATTCATACATACCCAACAGGCGGCCCTTGCGCAGCAAGGCTGCATCCAACTCGGTGTGCATCATGTTAAAGGTGCAAATAACAGGTATATGCAAACACTGGCCCAGTAATCCATCGGAAAGATTGAGCAGGTTGGAAATGGCGCTGCTATCGCTTCCCATGCGTTTGCTGATAACGTTGTCCGCATCTTCCAGCACCAGGATGCTTTCTTCCTGGTCCATTAAAAAATTAATGAGTTCCGGTGATGAAATATGCGACGCCATGTACGGCGGAAAATAGATCATGCGCTTGGTGAGCTGGTTGGCCAGGTGACGGATGTAGGTTGTTTTACCCGTACCCGGCTTTCCGTGCAGTAACACCAGCCCGTGGCTTTTTGGCTTTTGCAGCTTTTCAATAATGCGGGTGCTGAAGGGATAAAAATCATTGTTGTAATGATCTTCAATGTCCACCTTGTCGCCAATGTGCTTGAACTCTTTTAAATGGAAATGCCCGTGAATGGTGGTAATGAAACTGAAGTGCCCTTTGTGGTCTTCTTCCTTTTCTTTTACCAGTGTTTGCAACAACTGCTCGGCTCTTTGCAACGTATCCGCATCGGCAGAAGACAGGTAATACAGCGTTGCCGCCATGCTTTCGTAATCGTTGCGGTAGCGAATCCAAAGATCTTTTTGCAGGAACCAGACATGGTGCTTTGGCCGGTAGCGGCCTTCTTTCTTGCTGTATTCCTGCTCGGTATAATCGTCTTTCCAGGGTTGCGGAAACAGCGCCTGCAACTCTTTTTCCAGGTCGGTATATTCTACCCGGAAAAAGTTTTTTTTGTTTGGCGCAATTCCATTTACGTGAAAGAAATAAGCGGCCACTTTAATGTCGTCGTCGGAATCGTACACACTTGACAGGTGACTGCTTAAGGCTTCCTCTTCGTCGCTGAAAAACATATACTAATTGTTTTGTGCGTAGTAATACAGCGTACTACTATTCTCCTCGCGGAAAATTTCCTGGCTCAGCGTCTGAATATCGTCCACCGTTACTTTGTTGTAGCGGTCCAGCTCCGAATTCATCAGCGCTGCATCGCCCAATAGCTCGTAATACGCCAGGCTATTGGCCCGGTTCATCACGCTCATGTCTTCAAAGGCTATGGTGCTTTCGGTTTTGTTTTTCACCTTTTGCAGTTCAGACTCGCCTATTTTTTCGGTTTTGATCTTTGCCAGTTCTTCTTCCACCGCTTTTTCTGCGTCTTCCATTTTTACACCTTTCACCAGCTTGCCTTCAATGGTTAACAAGCCCGCATCGGTAGTACCAAAATGATAACACTCAATATTGCTGAAGAGTTTCTTTTCTTTTACCAGTGTTTGAAACAGCCGCGAAGAACCGCCACCACCAAGTATTTCGGTAATCAGGTCAGAAACATAGTAGCGATGATCGAGGCGGTCGTAAATATGCCAGGTTTTGTAAAACGCATCCAGTGGAACAGCCGCATGTACTTCCAGTCTTTTTGCCACCGCCTGCCGCGGCTCTGCCGGTAATTGACGGTTGTATTTTTCGCCGCTTTCAATAGGGCCAAACCATTTTTCCGCCAGTTCTTTTACCTTTTCCACTGTTACATTTCCGGCCACTACCAAAATGGCGTTTACCGGGCGGTAATGCTTAAAGAAAAAACCTTTCACATCCTGCAGGCTTGCGTGTTCAATGTGCGAAAGTTCTTTGCCAATGGTCATCCATTTGTAGGGATGCACATCGTACGCCAGGTCGCGAAGCCTGAGCCACACATCGCCGTAAGGCTTGTTGAGATAATGCTCTTTAAATTCTTCCATTACCACTTTGCGCTGCACCTCCAGGCTGTTCTCGCTAAAGCCCAGCGACAGCATGCGGTCGCTTTCCAGCCAAAAGGCCGTTTCCAGGTTTTCGCTGGGAAGTTGTATGTAGTAATTGGTTAAATCGTTGGTGGTGTAAGCGTTGTTTTCGCCGCCGGCCATTTGCAATGGTTCGTCGTACACCGGAATGTTTACCGAGCCGCCGAACATGAGGTGTTCAAACAGGTGTGCAAAGCCGGTACGGGCCGGGTCTTCGTCTTTAGCGCCTACATCGTACAATACGTTCACCACCGCCATGGGGGTGGATGTATCCTGGTGCACCAATACCCGCAATCCATTCGCTAACGTAAATCGTTCAAAGTTTACCACTGTTCTTTCTGTTTAATTGATTTGTTTGCCTTTTCGTAAAAGGGGTGTAAAAGTATCTCAAAACCGCCAATTTGTTCCGGCAGGCAGCGGCCATAGGGTGGCTAGATAGGCGTTTTACTTATTCTTTAAAATATTCTTGACACGAATGTTAAACTCCAGCAACTGGCCGCCCCGCTGTACAATGATCTTTAGCTTGTCGCCGGCGTTTTGCAGTGCGAGTTTATACTGGGTCATGCTCTGGGAGAAATTTTTGTTGATGCTTACCACAATGTCGCCTTCCAGCAAGCCAACGTTTTCTGCCGGCGAGTCTTTGGCCACATCGCCAATAATAATCTGGCCGTCGACGTAATAAAGCTCAATGCCGGAGTAGGCATAATCAAAATAATCGTTGAAATGCCCGTTGGGCAGAAGATGGATTTCTTTTTTTTCGTAGTTGATGATGGTGTTAAAGCGGCGCAGCAGGTCGTTGCCAATGAGCCCGCCAAGATGCGGGTAAGAAGTAACATTGTACTCATCGCGAAAAACATTCACGGGCACATTTCTGAACTTGTACGGCCCCAGCTTAAACTCTTTGATAACGGTTACAAACATATCTACCTTACCGCCCAGCCCTTCGGCTTCCTTTACATAGAGCTTGCGGTTTTTTTTCAGCAGGCTGCTGTCTTTAATAAAATCTTCGCTGAAAAGCACATTTAGCCCGGCTCCCAAATCAATCAAAAAGCGGGAGTCAAGGGTCACATGGTCTTTTACCCGGGCCGGGTGCACAGGCAGGGTAAGAATGTTTGGCTTCAGCAGGTGGCCGCCCCGCGGGTACTTCATGGCGCCTTTGGTCCAGAACTCAATCTTCAGGCTGTCGTAATTCACTTTAACAATGTAGCGGCTGAAAACAGAGTAGCCAATGATGCCGTCAATGGCTTCGCCATACACCGATGTTAGCAGCGAGTAATCGTTGATGTGAAAATTAAGGCTGTCGATGCTGAGCCCCGGCAGGTGAAGCGTGGAATTGTGCAGAAAGGAAACATTGCGAATGCCGGCAATGCCGCGAATGGTGCGGTTGGATGGCGTGCCTTTCAACCCGAAATATTCTACTGTTGAAGAGTCCAGCGAAATACCGCCACTGCCGGTATCCAGGATAAAGCTGAGGGTGTCTTTAAACTCATTGAACCGCCCCTGCAACAGCACCACTCCACCGGATAGTTGGGTAAACGAAAAGCGGGTTAGCAGCCGCGAAGGCTCAATAAATTCCTCCTGTGCCCCGGCAGCCACCAGGCGAACAAGCAATAATATGAGCAGAAGGAATTTTTTCACGTAACCAGCAGGTTTGTAAAAGACAATCGTTATGCGCCATTTGATGCGGCCGGTCTTAAAAATAAGATAAGCCTGCCGTTTTGAAAAACCGCTCAACACGTTCCTGTCTATCCGGCTTTACCTTTGCGGCGTTATGAATCTTTCCCT
>DATKHJ010000181.1:0-6499 GCA_035510335.1 Flavisolibacter sp.
TACCCGCGGTGCAAAAATCAACGCAAAAGGAAGCGCTACCGAACCCATTGTGTTTACATCGGCTTCGCAGAATCCGCAGTCGGGTGATTGGGGCGGCATTGTCATTTGCGGAAAAGCTGCTGTGAATACAAGCTTCAACGGCAAGCAGGGATTGTTCCAGGTAGAAGGGGAAGTGGACAATGCGCAGGGTGATGGTTTGGCCGGTTATGGCGATTTAACACCTGCCACACCGGTGAACGACGACAACTCCGGCGTGTTGAGTTATGTACGCATTGAATACGCTGGTTATGCGTTTCAGCCCGATAAAGAAGTGAACAGTTTAACGATGGCGGCTGTGGGCAGCGGAACAACTATCGATCACATACAGGTTACGTACGCAAAAGACGATGCCTACGAATGGTTTGGCGGAACCGTGAACTGCAAATACCTCATTGCCTGGAAAACGCAGGACGATGATTTTGATACCGACAATGGGTACAGCGGAAAAGTGCAATATGGTTTGGTGATTCGCGATTCGGTGATTGCCGATATTTCCCGCTCCGAAGCGTTTGAAAGCGACAACAACGCAGCGGGAAGCACAGTCACACCAAAGACTTCTCCCATCTTTAGCAACATCACGGCTATTGGTCCGAGAGCGACAACAAGTAACATTGGCAACAACCTTTTCCGCGGCGCAGCACACATTCGCCGCAACACCGGCATTTCTATTTTCAACTCCATCATTATTGGCTGGCCGCTGGGCTTTGAAGTGGATGCAACAACGGGCACTTCCACCGCATTGGGTATTGAAGACAGCACCATTCGCCTGCGCAACAACACACTGGCTGGCAATGCTGTGGCCTTCCGCTTCAGCGGTACGCCGGGGGCAACCATTACCAACGATGCGGCATTTACAGCATGGATCACCAGTTCGTATTACGGCAACGAAGTGCTGGCTAATGCGGCTGATGCAAAACTCATTCAGCCGTTCAATTATTCAGCCCCAGATCCAACGCCGTTTGCAGGCAGCAGCGGCAACCAGAAAATTCTTTCCGGTGCCGGCTTTACCGATGCGAAGTTCAACGGCGATACCTTCTTTGATAAAACTGTTTCTTTCCGCGGAGCGGTGGCGCCGGCCGGTGTAGAAGCTAGCTGGTGGAAAGGTTGGACATCGTTTAAATAGGAGATACTCTTGTTCCTTATAGCGGCTGTTTCGAAAGAGCAGCCGTTTTTTTATTGTTACTGTATGAGCTTTTCAATGCGGATCAGTTTTCCTTCTTCGTTGAATCCTTCGAGCACCACTTTCATTTTTTGCGTGATGTCGTTGTTGTAAAAGGGCAGGGTAACCTTGCGGTTTTCCTTGTTTGTTATGATGAAGGGATTCCAGTACAACGTGCGGCGGTAATCCGCAGCATCGGTTGATTGTACAATGGAATAGTCGGGTGAGTAAAATTCACGCAAGGGCGAATAGCCGGGAACCTGGATGAAGTCAAGTCCCTTGGAAAGATTTCTTCCGGCTTTTTTGAGGTAAACAGAAATAGCCCCGCCAGCGCCATTTCCCCAGGCACCAACAAACGGCGGTTCAAATATTTTAATCATGGCTACTTCGCTCATGTTTAACGAGAGCAGGTAACCGGCGCTTTCAATAATTTTCCCATCTTCTCCTAGTGTCCTTTGTGATATTTCGTCAATAAATAACGAGGTTGGGTGCCCTCTCCAATAAATGGCATCTTCCACAGCTTCAGCATTTATCTGCAAGCCTGCTACTCTGGAATGCAGGTAGGTTAAAATACTTTGCGAACCCAAAAAGGAAGGATCGTCTTCCACGATAAGGGTGCGGCTATTTAAGTTGCCTGCAAAGGCCCCGGATGTGTACTCCGCATCCATTTCCTCTTCCTTTGTTTTCTTGCGGGTAGTTGATACCGTTACCGTTTGCATCATTTTTTCCTTTGCTACTCTTTCTGCCTGCACCTGCTGTTCAATCACCGCTTTATTTCTTGCAAATACCAAGGGCTCGGGCTCCGGTGCTAATGCCAGTGCCAAGGCGTTGGGCTGCCAGCCAAGTGGCTTGTCCAGCATATCGTTCTGCATAACAAATTTTGCCCTTGCCGTGAGTGATTTGTTTTTGTCGTTATTGAACTGATAATAAAGTTTTGCCGTGTCAAAAAACACAAGCCCTCCCAGGCGAAAAACTCCATTTGGCTGAACGGGCATCTGGAAATACTGTTTCTGGCGGCTGCGCAATTCCAGCACGCCGGTAAGCTCTTTACCGGTCAGTTGTTTTTGATCCAGGCCTTTTACCAGGCCTTCAATGGCAATATAATTTTCCGGTTGGTAGCGAAGCTTAGGAAAGCGGCCGGTCAGCACATTTTCCCATTTAAATCGGCGCCAGCCGTTGGTCATCATTACCAGGTCGAGATAGGTTGCAGCCTTATCGTCGTTGCCGGAAAAATAATAAGCCGGGTTGTGAACATAACCGCGAATGTCGCTTGTCAGCAACAGCGAGGAGTAAATGTTGTCGCCCTGGCGTGATGGGTTTAGTTCAGCATCGGTAACGGTGATGGATAGATTGGTGAGAAGCGTATCCGGCACTTCTATCTCCAATACATTTTTACCCCGCTTGCCGGTACTAGTTTCAGTAGCCTGCAGCGTAGCGGCAAATGTGTATTGCGATGGTTGGATAAAAAGAAGGCGCTCTGCCAACGGTATTTCATGCGGTGTAAAAATGGTGAGCTGCACAATGCCTGCCGGCAGGTTCTCGATTGAAAAGCTGCCAACAGCTTCGGTTTTGGTGGTTGAGGCTCTTCCTCTAAACAGCAAACCCTGGTTCATTTGGGCTACGATGTACACAAAATTGTAAGGCAACGTTTCTTCGGAACGGCGAATGGTAAAAGCAATCTTGTTTCCAATGTTGGCGGCCTCCAATCCAATGCCGGAGGGCTTTGCGGCAGGCAGCGGTGTTTCGTATTGCTGGCCTTTGTATTTCCAGACCGCTTTGTATTGTTCGCCGGCCAGCGGCAGCAACCGGAACGTACCCATGCCATCGTGCACGGAGGTAAATGTAGAAACGGCGCTGCCGTTGCTGCCGATAATTTCACCATTTACCGATACAGGTATGCCGTGTGAGTCAGTTGCTTTAAACGCCACTCTTGCATCTACACCGGTTACCAGGTCGCCGCCTTCGGGAAAAAAGTGCAACGTAGCCGGTTTTGCCTGTGTGTTTTTTACAGCCCTTACATTATTGGCAGGCTTGGAATTGGTTTCGCTCCAACGGTCGAGCGGCTTTTGCTTTGCTATTACCGGAATGGCCTTTGTATAAAGAAAAGAACTGTCGAAGTTGAGCATCCACTTGGTGTAAGCCCGTACAAAGACAGAACCGCTTGCGCTGGCGGGAATTTCAAACGCACTGGATGCACTGGCCATCATCACCGGCATGGAAAGCTGCTGCAATACCTGCCCTTGCTCGTCAACCAGTTCGGCATAAATGGTTTTGCTAAGCTGGGAGGGAAAACTGCCGGAAAAAAGATAAGCCTTAAACCAGGCTGTTTCGCCGGCGTTGTAAACATCACGGTCGAAGTGTAGGTGCAATTTTTCCTGCGGGTACTGGCTCGAAAGTTTTTTTAAGGTGCTGTCGAATGATTGGGCAGATAGGAAAAGGGTGGAGAATGCAAGCAGTATGCTGAGGATTAATCTCATAAAGCTGGTTTCAAATTGCATACAATTTAACGAAACGAATCTGCCCTGCTTGAGATAGGGGAAATGAAATATGTAAGTAAGTGTTAAAGCATGTTTGTGCCCTTTCGACTGATCAGTGGCTGTTGAAGATTTGGCTAGAAACGAAAATGATAAAGAGTTTGCAAGAGATAAATAAACGATAAAGAGGAAGTAGCATCAATCCTGCCGTGCATCCAGTGTAAAACCAATAGTAGTGCCCAGGCCTTCTTTGCTTCTTGCATGAATCGTATGCCCATGCGCTTCTACAATGTGTTTGCTGATCGACAGTCCGAGGCCGCTGCCTTTTACGTCTTTTGTGCGGCCGCCTTCGGTGCGGAAGAAACGCTCAAAAATGCGGTTCAAATATTTTTCAGGAATGCCAATGCCATCGTCGCTGATTTCTACCAGGATGTTATTTCCATCCGTATTGTACATGCTGGCAATAATGTGTCCGCCGGCTTTTCCGTACTTAATGGAGTTGTGAATGAGGTTGCACACCACCTGCCGAATCTTTTCTTTGTCGGCATAAACAGCAATGGGTTTTTCGCAGCCTTTTTTGATGGAGAAATCAATGTTTTGCTTTTCTGCTTTTAGCGAAAGGCTGTCAAAGGCTTCTTTCACCAAATCCTGGATGATGAAATTTTGCTTGGTGAGTTTCAGCTCGCCACGCTCCAGCCGGGAAATGGAATCAAGGTCCTGGATCAGGTTGACCAGCCGGTCCACGTTCTTGCCGGCCTTCTCTAAAAAGCGACGGTTTACTTCGGGGTTTTCCAGAGCGCCCTGTAGCAGCGTATCGATGTAGCCCTGGATGGCAAACACCGGCGTTTTAAATTCATGCGAAAGATTTTGCAGAAATTCTTTCCGGAAGCTTTCGTTGCGTTTGAGCACATTCAGTTCGCGGTTGCGCTGTGCCGCCCAGGCTTCCACATCTTCCCGCACATCGTCGATGCTTTTTTGCGGGAGAATGTATTTGTAATAGGTTTCTTCGCGTTTGGTGGCCTTGGTTTGGTTGATGAACTTGTAAATGAGCTTGATCTTTCGGTAAATGAATTTTTGGATGATGGAGTGAATCAGGGCATAAGAACCAACAAAGATGATGGCAAAAGCGGCCAGCCCCACAAACCATTCGCCTTCCAGCAAATAAATACCAATGCTGATGGGAATAGAAAGCACCAGCGCCGTAAAGGCAGCTAGTTTATTAGGCGAAAGATTTTTTGCATCAAACATGAGGTGGTGAGTAGTGAATGGTCAATGGTGAATGAAAACAGTTTTCAAATATAATCGGCGAAGATGTGCGATTAAGGGTCTTTCATTGCCGATTCTCGATTGCCGATTGCTCAGTTCACAACTCAAACTTATACCCCACACCCTTTACCGTGGTAATGCAATCGACACCCAGTTTTTGCCTGATCTTGCGGATGTGCACATCAATGGTGCGGTCGCCAACAATTACATCGGCGCCCCACACCTGACTTAAAATTTCGTTGCGCAGGAAAACCCGTCCGGGCTTGGAAGCGAGGTAGTACAAAAGCTCGAATTCTTTCTTCGCCAGCATAATTTCGTTTCCTTCAAAAATGACCAGGAAACGTTCGGGGTCGATGGTGAGCGCACCAATCTGGATGTTTTTTGTCTCTGCCGGTTTTACCCGCCGCAGCAGCGCATTCACTTTGCTCACAAAAACCGATGGGCTGATGGGCTTGGTTACATAGTCGTCAGCGCCGGTGTCAAAACCTTTCAGTTGCGTGGTTTCATCGCTCAGCGCCGTTAAAAACATAATCAGCGTGTCTTTAAACTGGCTTTGAGCCCGCAGAATCTCGCAAACCTCCATGCCGCTTTTCTTCGGCATCATCATATCCAGTACAATCAGGTCGGGGTTGTGGTTTTTAGCCTTGTCCAGCGCATCGTCGCCGTCTTTTGCCGTCACAACAACATAGCCTTCCTTTTCCAGGTTGTACTTTAAAATTTCCAGAATATCCGGTTCGTCGTCGGCAATTAGCACTTTTCGCCCTTTGGTCTCCATGGTTTCTGCTTTGCGGCAAACGTAAGCAAAAGGCCAACTGTTCGGCAAAACGGCCTTTGTGGTAACACAGACTTAATAAAAAATTAATACCCTCCTCCTTTTTCCAAGACTTGGAAAAACGGCTCAAAAGCCAACGTCTTTCCTCTGCGGACCGTCCTTCCTTATGAACTCGTTAACCAGCCTTTCGGTTTTCGGGTATTAAATTTGTCGTATGAGGCGCATGAATTCTTCTACCCGATTGCTTTTGGTATTGTCAGCACTGCTAAATGTAACCGCCGGAACTGCACAGACATCTGTTGACAAAGGATGTAAGCCGCCTATCAGCCGCGCTAGATGGCACGATGACGTTGATAAAGCGCAAAAGCGACTGCTTGAGCAAAAGATTAATGCGGGTGAAAACGACGACCTGAATTTTTTTGTAACAGGAGCTGTAACAAAAAAAGTAGATGCGTTGCAATGCGCTATTGATAGCGATGCCGGTATGCGTGAACAGCAGAAAATTGCTTACTTGAGAGGGTTAGAATCGATTCTGCGCAACTACGCAAATGCTTATCGTTCCCACCAGATGACGGCAGCCCAGTTCCCGGTATGCCTCGATGCTTATGAGGAAGCCATCAAGCTAAATAAAAACGAAGAGTCCATTTTCCCGCTGGTACAGAAATACCATTACGAAGTAGGAAAACTGCTGGTGAACAACCTGGCGTTTGAACGCAACAGCGGCCTTCGGCAGGCGCAGGCACACCTCGTGATCAAAAACATTGAGCTTCATCCCGAAAAAGCTTTTGC
>DATKHJ010000182.1:0-2160 GCA_035510335.1 Flavisolibacter sp.
TGAGAAGAACATGGCCATTTTGTACTCCTACTCCAACAAACCCTGGGAGTTGTTTGTGCAGGAAGTAAAGCCTTCTGCCAAGCCGCAACAAGTAACCAGCTTTGCACAGTCGGATGAATTTAAATCGTATCCCTGGCGTGACCCCGAGATTGTAACGTTTACGGCAAGAGATGGCGCTACGGTGTATGCCCGGTTGTACAAACCAGCAAACCCGCACCCCACCAAACCGGCCGTGATTTTTGTGCACGGCGCCGGCTACCTGCAAAACGTACACAAGGGCTGGAGCAGTTATTCGAGGGAATACATGTTTCATAATTTGCTGGCCGACCAGGGCTACACGGTATTGGATATTGACTATCGCGGCAGCGAAGGGTATGGCCGCGACTGGCGCACCGGCATTTACCGTTACATGGGCGGGAAAGACCTGACCGACCAGGTAGATGGCGCGGCTTACCTGGCCAAACAACATGGCGTTGATCCGAAACGCGTTGGCATTTATGGTGGCTCGTATGGTGGCTTTATTACGCTGATGGGCATGTTTACCCAGCCCGATGTATTTGCAGCGGGTGCGGCTTTACGCAGTGTAACCGATTGGGCGCATTACAACCATGGCTACACCTCCAACATTTTGAACGAGCCGTTTACGGACAGCATTGCCTACAAAAAAAGTTCGCCGATTTATTATGCAGAAGGATTGAAAGGCCACCTGCTGATGGCGCATGGTATGGTGGATGTGAACGTGCATTTCCAGGACATTGTTCGCTTAACGCAGCGACTGATTGAACTGGGAAAAGAAAACTGGGAACTGGCCGTTTACCCGGTAGAAGATCATGGCTTTGTAGAACCAAGCAGCTGGACGGACGAGTACAAACGAATTTTGAAGTTGTTTGATAATGTGTTGAAGAAATAGGAAAGATTATTTTCAACAAAGAGCCTGCATGTATGTGCAGGCTCTTTTGTTTTAAGTAGTTGTATGGCTTCGTTTCGAGGAGATAAGGCAAACGTATTTCACCCTAAAATCGCTTCAGCGGATATTCTTTGTAGAAAAAATTAAATACACAGCTAGTTCTACATTTGAGATATTATACTTGCAGGAGTTTTCGTTTGTGATTTGTAATTCTCAATATCTAACCGCCAACAAATCATTTCATTTTCTATCCTGTCTTGTATAAAATTAAACTTGTTTAAGAGGTTTATGGAAGGCTTATTTCCTGTGGAGCAACTTGCCGTTATTTGCTTTACAATTTTAGTAGAGAAGGCCCATTGTATTATTTCTCTTACCGCTTCTACCGCATAACCTTTTCCTCTTTCTTCTTTAATTAAACCATATCCCAAATCGATATTTTCTTCTTTAGGATTAAACCCTTTAAAACCTAAGTCTCCAATTACTTCTAAAGTGTCATTTTTAATAATCATCCACGATTCATACCCTGTTGGATATTCCACTTTATTTAAGTTGTTCACTATTCTTGGCAAGGTGTCCAACACGTCTTCGTCTGGCCAACCTTTGCCTTTCTTCAGATGCAAAAGCTCTAAGTCACTGTAATCGTTGTTTAGAATATTCGTACAAATGTTTATTGTAAATGGAATGAGTACTAATCTTTCGGTTATGAGCTTATCTATTTCTAGCTTTTGAACCTTCATCGTTTTTTTGTTTCATTATTTTGGTCTGGCGTACTGGAATATGCAGTTGATAGAAAGAAAAAGACAAGAATTTACATAGGTTTCATGCATGGTTGTACGTTTGAAGAACCTTCAAAATACAAAAGTTTCCTGCTCCATTCGCCACAAACTATTTGCAAACAGAGCAGGAAACTTCAACTCAAAACTATCTTATCAATCCATTCCGCCCAATCTCGTTGCCTTGCGCTGCTCAGGCCATGCCATTGGCTGTCCCGAACGTGGGCTTGATGGCAACACGCTTTTGTCTCTTGGCATAAACTTCGGGTCTTCGCAGGCCATGTACACCAGGATAGCCGTAAGAATGGCATTGCTGCGCACATCGTCCCACACAATTTTATCGTAGGTATCGCGGTTGGTATGCCAGGTGTAATTACCGTACGACCAGCCCAGTGAGCTTAACGAGAAGCCTGGTGCACCGGCTGCCACAAACGAGGCATGGTCGGAGCCACCACCACCCGGCATGCCCGGGAAGCTTGT
>DATKHJ010000183.1:0-4969 GCA_035510335.1 Flavisolibacter sp.
TCGGTACTAAGCGGCGGCGAGCCGGCTTTTTTTGTCACTACGGGATAAGAGTAGTGAATGTCGGGGTGCACCATTTGCTCCGCCTTGGCAAACGATGCCTGTTTTTGCATCCAGGCATCAGCATCGTCGGGAGTGGAAGGCAGTTTTACTTCCACCGGTTCGCCAAACAGCGAGGCTTCCGCTGAAGCAGCGTTACCCGCCGGCAGTAAACTAATGTATTGGGCAAAGGCCATTGCCAGTGGCAAAGCACCGCTGCCTTCTTTTCCTAAAAAAAGCAAGGCATGGCTTAGCCGGTTGTGCTGCACCATTTCTACCAACTGCTGCTTTACTTCTTGCTGACCAATGACGTTTTTGAATAGCATATTGTCTTTGAACTGGGATGATTGGGATAATGGGATTCATAGGATAAAAAAGGCCGCCTTTCAAAGGCGGCCTCAAATATCCAATTAAATCTCGTTCATCTAACACATCCCAATCATCCCAGTTCAAAGACAGTTAGTTTAAATGAACGGTAATCTCTTCGCTTAGCGGGCTTACTTTGCTTGGGAACACTTTCACCAGCTTGCCGTTTTCGTCAATTAAAAACTTGGTGAAGTTCCATTTCACCACCGGGTCGGGAGTACCATTTTTCTTTGCTTCGGCTGTCAGGTATTTAAAGAGCGGTGCGGCATCTTCGCCCGTTACAGAAACTTTGGCCGCCATGGGAAACGTAACACCGTAATTTTTTTGGCAGAAAGAACTGATTTCTTCATTGGAGCCGGGCTCTTGTCCGCCAAAATTGTTGGCGGGAAAACCTACAATCACCAGCTTGCCCTTGTATTTGTCGTGCAGCTTTTGCAGCTCGGCGTACTGCGGCGTGTAGCCACATTCGGAAGCTGTGTTGACCACCAATACTTTCTTGCCTTTGAACCTGGCGAAGTCAATCTCTTTGCCATCGAGGCCTGCCACTTTAAAATCGTAGATAGATGTTCCGCTTAGCATAATTGATAAGAGTGAAACGAGGAGGAAGGTTTTCATTTTCTAAAATTTCTTTACTGATAACACCACAAAGCTAAGATGGTTGACTGTTAAGATATTCCATATCTCGCAGATATGAAGCATCTATTTCGGCTATTGCTTTTCGTAAGCGCCAAGATCGGGGAGGCCAACCGGTCGCGGCTTACCGTCGAGATCAATACTTATTCCGGCATTTGCACCAGCATTATTGGCTGGCGAGCCTTCCTTCAGGCGAAAACTGTAAAAGCGTTCGGACGTGTTAATGCTGTCGAACAATGGCGACTGGTTCATGGCATCGGTCACCGTTAACCCGTTTAACGTGGGTACAGATTGCATGCGCCACAGCACTTTGTTGAAGCTGATAGCAGGCGTAATGCCTTTGGCATCTACAAATACTTCGTTAGAGACAAAGCCGTTTTGTTCGCCCCAGAAAATACAATTGGTAAAGCTGGCGGTAAGATCGGCGGCGGTGATTACGTTGCCCTGCGTGGTGTAATTTGTTAGTGCCAGCACCGGGTCTTTGTGCTGGATATAATTGTTTGAGAATGTAGCAACCGTAGCATGCCGGAAATCGTACCGGCCACCGCCGGTAAGCACAAGATTTTTTCCGCAGTTAGAGATCAGGATATTTCTGGCGTTGATGCTTGTGTTGATGCCGAGCAGCCCAATGTCGTAAGCATTGTCGATGATGGTTTCATTCACTGTAAGCTTTGTGCCGGAGACAGCAGGGCCCGTGGCAACAATGCCCTGGTAAGCATTTTTAATGATAGCGTAGTTAAGGATATTGTCTCTACTGCTGGCTGTAAAAATCAACCCCGGGTAAGAAGCCGGGAAGTTTTTGTAAGGTTCATCCAGGCGGTCGCCGGTGAAAACGACTCGTGTACTGTCGAACTTATCACCGTTTACTTTTAAAGAACCATGCACAAGAAACGGCGCATCGGCATGCATAAATATTTTGCATCCTTCATTAATAGTGAGTGTAGCGGCTGCGTTAACCGTTAGGCCGCCAAGAATCACGTAAGGGCGGTCATTGTTCCAAGTTTGGTTTGAAGTGATTTCTGCGTTGCGCAGAAAGTTGGCGTTCTGTCCAAATGCATCCAGTTGCACCCATTTGCGGTTGCCATTGTAGTTAATTTCAATGCTGTCCTGCACAAGAAAAGGAAGGTTTTGTGCCGATGGATTAATGCTGACCGTTACATACACGTAAACGCTGTCGTTTGCTAACACTTCCACATCGGCCACCTGCGGACCGGTAACACCATCCACGTTTATTTTAAAAGGAGAAGCGGCGCCTCCGGCCAGTTGCACCGACGAAATGCGGATGCCTTCTTTATTATTGTTGATGATCTTTAAAAACTGAGAAGTAGAACCGGTGGTAGTAAAAACCGTATCGAAATGAAGCGTGTCAACACTTGTACTAAGTTGAACCGACGAATTATTGGTAAAGTTTTCTTTCCGGCACGAAAAGAAAAAGAACAGCAGCACAACAGCCAGCAAAAGGTTTTTCACCAAGATCATAAGAGGCTAAAAATACATCAGTGGCTGGAAAAACAAAGCGTGGCTACGCTCAGTTGTACGTTTTCGGCTTCCAACAGTTCCGATCCGCAGGCCTCCAGTGTTGCGCCGGTGGTTACCACATCATCTACCAGCAAAAGATGTTTGCCGTTAATGGCTTCGGCATTTACCAGTTCAAAGCGTCCTTCCATGTTTTCCCAGCGCTGTACACGGTTCTTTTTCGTCTGGCTATCGGTGTGGGATGTTCGGCGAACAACATGTTTAAGCATCGGCTTGCCCAGCACTTCGGCAATGCCTTCGCACAAAACGGTTGCCTGGTTGTAACCGCGGCTTTTTTCTTTTGACGGAAACAGTGGCAGCGGCACCAGCGCATCAACATACCGAAAACGATTGGCAGCATTCAGCGCATGGCCCATTAATCTTCCCAGGTAAAGACCCAGCTCTTTGTTGCCGCGATATTTTAATTGATGTAGCAAGTGCTGCAACAGGGCGCCTTTGGTAAAATAGTATTGGGCTGTGGCGTTGGTCAGCGGCAGTCGGCCCCAGAATATTTTTTCTATTGGATTGTTCGGGTAAAGATGAAACTCTGTTTGGGGTAAAGAAGCGTGGCATTTGAGGCAGAGGAAATGTTCCTGTTCAATAACATCCGTTCCGCAGCCTTCGCACACATGCGGAAAGAGAAGGTGAAGGAGAGATTCTTTGATATCTGTCAGAACCATGATTTGAGTGGATTTAGGGGATTGACAAGAGATAGCCGATGCAATTTAGTAGCTCACCTTAAGGTAGAAACTTTCTCTCTTTCCTCCTAATCTTATCAATCCACCCAAATCATAGTTCTGATTATTAAAACAGGTACCGATACATCTCGTCCACCCTTCCCATCATAATAATTTCAATGTTGTATTTCTGTTTGTTTAATCCTTTCTGGTTGTATTTGGAAACAATGATCTTGCTGAAGCCAAGCTTTTCTGCTTCGGCAATGCGTTGCTCAATGCGGTTAACGGCTCTTATCTCTCCACTTAGACCAACTTCACCGGCAAAACAAACATTGTGCGGAATCGGCTGGTCCTCATAAGAAGAAAGCAGCGCCGCCATAACGGCAAGATCAATGGAAGGATCTTCTACTTTCAAGCCACCGGCCAGGTTTAAGAAAACATCTTTCACCCCAAAATGAAAACCGCCGCGTTTTTCCAACACGGCTAACAGCAGTTGAAGTCGTCGCGTATCAAACCCGCTAACGGTGCGTTGCGGTGTTCCGTACACCGATTGTGTAACGAGGGCCTGCACTTCTATCAATAAGGGCCGTTGTCCTTCAATGGTAGCGGCAATGGCAATGCCGCCTAGGTCTTCTTCTTTTTGAGTAATAAGAATTTCGCTTGGGTTGGCAACGGGGTTCATGCCGTTGTCGTTCATTTGGTAAATACCCAGTTCTGCCGTGCTGCCAAAACGGTTCTTTAATGTGCGCAGAATGCGATACGCATAATGGCGATCACCTTCAAACTGCAGCACGGTATCTACCATGTGCTCCAACAGTTTTGGTCCGGCAATGGAACCTTCTTTGGTAATGTGGCCAATTAAAAAAACTGGCGTGGAAGTTTCTTTGGCGAACTGCTGAAACTCCGCGGCGCATTCTCGTATCTGCGATACCGATCCCGGTGATGATTCAATAAAAGGCGATTCCAGTGTTTGAATCGAATCGACAATGATTACCTGCGGCTTTAGTTTTTTTATTTCCTGGAAGATGACTTGCGTAGATGTTTCAGTAAGCAGGTAAAAGTTTTCGCTGGAGATGCCAAGGCGATCGGCCCGCATTTTAATCTGCTCGTCGCTTTCTTCACCGCTTATATAAAGTGTGATGTAGTCTTTGAGTTGTAAACCCATTTGCAAAAACAACGTACTCTTGCCAATGCCTGGTTCACCGGCTACCAGCACAATGCTGCCGGGAACAATGCCGCCACCCAACACACGATTGAGTTCTGCATCGATGGTTTGCAAACGCGGACGTTCTTTTGATTCAACTTCGTTTAAGTGTCTTGTCTTTTTTGTTGCCCTGTTGTTTTCATGGTAATCATCCCAATCGTTGCCTGCTTTCTTTGTGTCTTTTTGAATGAGTTCTTCTACCATGGTATTCCACTGTCCGCACGACGGACATTTACCTGTCCACTTTGCACTTTCATAACCACATACCTGACAGAAATAGGCTGTCTTAACTTTTGCCATTGCTTAAAATTAGTTTGAAGTAAACGAGAAAAATCAGTTCAACAAGACAGTTGATGAAGGAAGAATTCAGCGAAGAAAATTGACAGTAAAAAGGGCTGATCTGACGACCAACCCTTTTACTTACTAACCCATTAAATTCTGACACTAAATTACAATTCTGCGGCACTTCACAAAATTATTTTTTGGGCTTGTGTATAACTTTTTCATCCCTTTATATAATCCATTTTAACATTTATGG
>DATKHJ010000184.1:0-16331 GCA_035510335.1 Flavisolibacter sp.
CCATAACAGCGTGAAATTAGCCATTCAGTCATTTTTAAAGCCGCCATGGTGCGGTTGAATTTGTTAATTTTGCCGCTCTTTATGAGCGAACAAATTAAAATCACCCTGCCCGACGGCGCTGTGCGGGAAGCCGCCAAAGGCAGTACAGCACTTGATATTGCCAAATCTATTTCCGAAGGATTGGCCCGCAAAGTATTGGCCGCAGAAATCAATGGGGAAGTGTGGGATGCCACCCGTCCCATTGAAACGGATGCGTCGCTGAAGCTGTTAACCTGGGATGACAAAGGCGGACAAAGCACTTTCTGGCATTCCTCTGCACACCTGATGGCCGAGGCCATTGAAAGCCTTTTCCCGGGTGTGAAGTTTTGGGTAGGCCCGCCACTGGAAAACCCCAAAGGTTTTTATTACGATGTGGACATGGGCGACCATCACATTACCGAAGAAGACCTGCGCAAGCTGGAAGTAAAAATGGCGGAACTGGCGAAGCAGAACAACACGTACATCCGCAAGCCAATTCCAAAAGCAGAAGCAGTGAAATATTTCCAGGAGAAAGGCGACGAGTACAAGCTTGACCTTTTGCAAAACCTGGAAGACGGCGAGATCACGTTCTATACACAGGGCGGCTTTACCGATTTGTGCCGCGGCCCGCATATTCCTGCCACGGGTTTCATTAAAGCCATTAAGCTCACCAACATTGCCGGCGCTTACTGGAAAGGCGATGAAAAGAACAAGCAGTTGACCCGCATTTACGGTGTCACTTTTCCTTCTGCAAAGCAGCTGGATGAATACCTGCAATTGCTGGAAGAAGCAAAGAAAAGAGACCACCGTAAACTGGGCCGCGAGCTGAACATCTACACCATGGATGATGATGTAGGCCAGGGCCTGATTATGTGGCTGCCCAACGGTACCGTAATTATTGAAGAACTGGAAAAGCTGGCGAAAGAAACAGAAACGGAAGGTGGCTACAAAAGGGTGGTAACGCCACACATTGCCAAGGAAAGCATGTACCTCACCAGCGGACACCTCCCGTACTATGCCGATAGCATGTACCCGCCAATGGAAATGGATGGGGAGAAGTATTATCTCAAGTCCATGAACTGTCCGCATCACCACAAAATATTTGCGGCCCTGCCCAAAAGCTACCGCGACCTGCCGTACCGCATTGCGGAATACGGAACCGTTTACCGTTACGAGCAAAGCGGCGAATTGTTTGGACTGATGCGGGTTCGTTGCCTGCACATGAACGATGCGCACATTTACTGCACCCGCGAGCAGTTTGCCGACGAGTTCAGGGCGGTGAATGACATGTACCTGAAGTATTTTAAAATCTTCGGGATTGATAAATACGTGATGCGCCTTTCGCTGCACTCACCCGATAAGTTAGGGGTGAAGTACGTGAACGAACCGGAGTTGTGGAAGGAAACAGAAGACATGGTGAGAAATGTGTTGATTGAATCAAACATTCCTTACGTGGAAGTGCAGGACGAAGCGGCTTTCTACGGTCCGAAGATTGACGTGCAGATTTACAGTGTCATTGGCCGCGAGTTTACCCTGGCTACCAACCAGGTTGACTTTTCGCAGGGCAGAAGCTTTAAGCTGCAGTACACCACCGAAGACAACACCACTGACACGCCGCTGATCATTCACCGGGCACCGCTGGGGACACACGAACGCTTCATTGGCTTTTTGCTGGAGCACTATGCAGGCAAACTGCCAACCTGGTTGGCGCCTTTACAGGTGAAGATTCTGCCCATCTCCGACAAGTTCATGGACTATGCAAAAGATGTTTTGCTGAAATTAAAAAAAGCTGATATTCGTGCCGAGATCGACGACAGGCAGGAAAAAATCGGACGCAAAATCAGGGACACCGAGTTAATGAAGGTGCCGTACATGCTGGTTGTTGGCGAAAAAGAAGCGGCTGAAGGCAAGGTTGCTGTACGCCGCCAGGGCAAAGGCGATGCAGGGACTAAATTTGTGGAAGAGTTTTTGCTGGATGTGGTGACTGAAGTAAAAGAGCGGAAAGCCGAATAGCCTTACCGAACGTACAAGAGTGCGACGCAACGAAGATGAAAAAGGTTATGTCGCCGGTAACATAAAAAAACTTAGCATTAAGAAAGAGAAAAGAAGGAAAAGAGAAGAAAGATTCCTTGCGCTTTTTTCCCTCTTTTTCTCTAGCGATTATTAAACCCAAAAAACGTAAATGGCATTACCAAACAGAGGCGGATTTAAGCCTGGTGGATTCAGGGGAAGGTTCGCTCCCCGTAAAGAAGCAGAACACAGAATCAATCATCACATCAGAGTACCACAAGTTCGACTGGTAGGCGACAATGTAACAGTTGGTGTTTATCCGACCCAGGAAGCGCAGAAAATGGCGCAGGAACAGCAGTTGGACCTGGTAGAAATTTCACCGCAGGCTGACCCGCCGGTTTGTAAAATCATCGACTACAACAAGTTCCTTTATGACAAGAAGAAGAAAGAAAAGGAAATGAAGGCCAAGGCGAAAACAACGGAGATGAAAGAGATCCGTTTTACGCCGAACACCGATGATCATGATTTCGACTTTAAGTCCAAGCACGCTGAAAGCTTTCTGAAAGAAGGCAACAAGGTAAAAGCATATGTGCAGTTTAAAGGTCGTGCCATCCAGTTTAAGGATCGCGGTGAACTGCTGCTGTTGAAGTTTGCTGACCGCCTTAAGGAGGTGGGACAACTGGAAAGCATGCCCAAACTGGAAGGTAAGCGGATGCTGGCCATCTTTACCCCGAAAACGGGTAAAAAGCCGAAAAACGCACCGGATGCAAAGCCGACGGCATAAGTAAATGGTTTCGATTCGTCGAGATAAATAATGCAAAATCCCCTGCACTGCGCAGGGGATTTTGCATTTGATAGGCTGAAATGGATGGGAAAAAGCGGTTTCAATTTGACCATTTCCCGTCTTAATTACCAGTCCTCAACCAGAATGTTAACATCAATTTTCGCTACCGGAAATCCGGCTTTGGAAACCTATCTTTGCCCACTTTAAACGAGGTAATTCGCAGCATGAAGAACATCCGGAATTTTTGCATCATCGCTCACATCGATCATGGGAAAAGCACACTGGCCGACCGTCTTTTACAAACCACCAACACCATTTCGGAAAGAGAAATGATGGACCAGGTGCTGGACGACATGGACCTGGAAAGGGAAAAAGGCATCACCATTAAAAGCCACGCAATCCAGATCAATTACAAGCACAAGAATGAAAATTACACCCTCAACCTGATTGATACCCCCGGACACGTTGACTTCAGCTACGAAGTAAGCCGTGCCCTGGCTGCCTGCGAAGGCGCATTGCTGCTGGTAGATGCCACGCAGGGCATTCAGGCGCAAACCATCTCCAACCTTTACCTCGCTATTGAAAACGACCTGGAGATCATTCCTGTCATCAACAAGATTGACATGGATGGCGCCATGATTGAAGAAGTAAAAGACCAGATTGTTGACCTGATTGGCTGCAAACGCGAAGATATTTTGCTGGCCAGTGGTCGTGCAGGCATTGGCATTGAAGAAATCCTGGAAGCGATTGTTGAGCGCATTCCATCGCCGAAAGGCGACCCAGAAGCGCCACTACAAGCGCTGATCTTTGACTCGGTGTTTAACAGCTTCCGCGGTATCATCGTTTACTACCGGATTTTGAACGGTTCCATCAAAAAAGGACAGAAAGTAAAATTTGTTTCCACCGACCAGGTGTACGAAGCCGATGAAGTGGGCATTTTGAAACTTGGTCTTCAGCCGACTACCGAAGTAAAAACAGGCGATGTAGGCTATATCATCACCGGTATTAAAAACGCTAAGGAAGTAAAAGTGGGTGATACCATTACCGATGCTGTAAATCCCACCAAGGAAATCGTGAAGGGCTTCCAGGAAGTAAAGCCGATGGTATTTGCGGGCATCTTCCCGGTGAATACCGATGAATTTGAAGAACTGCGTGATTGCATGGACAAACTGCAGTTGAACGATGCCTCTTTGACCTTTGAACTGGAAACATCGCAAGCCCTTGGCTTTGGTTTCCGTTGCGGATTTCTTGGACTCCTCCACATGGAGATCATCCAGGAGCGGCTGGAAAGAGAGTTCAACCAAACGGTGATCACCACGGTGCCGAACGTAAGCTTCATCGCTTACACAACAAAAGGCGAGAAGGTGATTGTGAACAACCCAACCGAGTTCCCAGACCCGGTAAAAACCGACCGCATTGAAGAGCCGTTCATCAAAGCACAGATCATTACCAAGCCCGATTACATTGGTAACATCATGACTTTGTGTTTGGGCAAACGTGGTATACTCATCAATCAAAGCTATCTCACGCCATCCCGTGTTGAGTTGATTTTTGAAATGCCATTGACAGAGATTGTATTTGATTTCTACGATAAATTAAAATCGCAAACACGGGGTTACGCTTCTTTCGATTACAACCCAATCGGCTACCGCGAAGCAGACATTGTGAAGATGGACATCCTGCTGAACAACGACAAAGTGGATGCCTTAAGCGCCTTGATTCATCGGGGTCGTGCCCAGGATTTTGGTCGCAAGCTTTGCGAGAAATTGAAAGAACTTTTGCCTCGCCAGCAATTCCAGATTGCCATCCAGGCAGCTATCGGCGCCAAGATCGTTGCCCGTGAAAACATCTCCGCGATGCGGAAAGATGTAACGGCAAAATGTTATGGTGGTGATATCAGCCGTAAGCGCAAGCTGTTGGAAAAGCAGAAAGAAGGGAAGAAGCGAATGCGCCAGATTGGAAACGTAGAAGTGCCGCAGGAAGCGTTTTTAGCGGTCTTGAAGCTGGATTAATTTTTATACCGAACTCATATTGAAAACCCAATCAGTACTGATTGGGTTTTGTTTTGGTGATTTATTTAAGAAAGTAGCTCTCGCCACAGCTTGTAAATTTCATCGGGTGAAAAGCGCTGTACATTTTGCAAAGCTTTTTGCCCGTACTGTTGCCGTTTCTCTTTGTTTTCTATCAAATGAAGCACGGCATCGGCTAACTCGGACGCATCTTCTGCCACAAGCAATCCATCTTCTTTATGCTTAATAATACTTGCCGGTCCATCGGCTTTTGCCAATGCAATGCAGGGTAATCCGTGCGCCATGGCTTCCGTTAATACTAGCCCAAAAACCTCGATGCGTGACGGCAGTACAAAAATAGACGCCTGTTGGTATTCAGGTGAGAGATCATCACTTGCAGGAGGTTGCAACAGCAGGTTTTTTTCCAGCCTGTTTTCGGTAATAAAGTTTTTTACTTCTGTTTCTTTTTCGCCGCCGCCAATGATTTTCCAGCTCCAGTCGGGATGTTTTGTCAATACCTTTTTTGCCGCAGGCAGCAAAAGGTCAATGCCTTTGCGGTGAATCAGCCAGCCAACCGTCAATATCATTTTAGCATCCAGCGTTGCGGGTTTCGCTGTGTTAGTAGCAACAAAATTTGGAATGGCAATGACCTTGCGACACAAGGACTGGTAATGTTTTATTTCTGCCTTGTTCACGCAAACAACACCATGTAATTGCGGATAGGCAAAGCGTAACAAACGTTCCCACCAGGCAGACTTCTTCAGCCAGCCATAGGCATGGTGTTCCCACGAAAAGCACCGGGCAATTTTCGGTCCTCCGCTCAATACGGTGGCCACTACAAAAGGGTAGTCGGTTGCAATAATTACATCAGGTTTTAATTCAGACCAGATCTTGCGCAGGCGACGTATGCCGTTGAAGAAATCAAGCTTGCGGGCAAGCCAGTTTTTCTCCGGGCAAATGCCAAAGCGCAGGTTCTCGTACTTAACGTTAACGTCACCAGGAATAGCATAAAATGAATCGGCTGCATCATCCAGCACCAACACGGTTACACGTAGCTTTTGCGCTGCAAATAATCCTGCAAGAGAAACAACGGCTTTTTCTGTACCACCCGGCAAATCGAGCCGCGAACAAACCAGGACAATATGTTTGGCAGCATTCAAAAGATGTAGTTTATTTTTTTACGGGTGACTTTTATCGCCAGCAAATGGAGAAATACTCTCATTGCCAGGCGGGGATTTCTTTTGAAAAATTGTTTTGTCAAGGGCAGGAGCCAGGCCGCCTGTTGCCACAAACCAAAGCCAAGGTATTGTTCAGTAAAAAACTTCACCAACTCATTTTTACTGGTAATGTAAGGCTGACTGCAGAAGTATTGCAGCACTTCAAAACATTCTACCCGCTTTGCAAGGCCATTGCCCGCCTTGCCAAAATGACTCTCCAAATAGGATCGGTAGCCAGTCAACGGTTCAGCAAGATATCGTACGGGCAGGCGTTCCATTAGTTGGGCAAAAAACAACCAGTCGCTGTAGAACCGTTTGTGCGGAAAGTTTGCAAGCATCTCAAGTGCTGCCTTCTTTGGTATGACTGCCGCACTTACATTGTTCACAATGCAAACGTATTTGTGAAAGACATCGACTTCCATTTTGCCATCTTCCCAATAGTTGCTGCTCCAATGTAACGTTTGAAAGAAGGTATCTTTTATGTTACTGTAAAGTAGTGATTCGGATTTCGCTTTGCCTTCTTCCAACTTATAAGCATCGGTATAAAAAAGTGCCGAATCTTCGTTCGCTAAAGCTTGTGCAGCTTTTTCCAAAAAATGCGGATCAGCAATGTCATCGCCTTCGGCAATCCATACCCAATCATTTGCTGCGAGTTGCATTGCCTGTTGCCAGTTGCGGCTTTGATAGCCGTTGTTTGTTTTGTTTAAAAGCAGGTGGCTTACTTTTTCGTGCTGGCGATAACGTTCAATTATTTCCTGGCTACCATCGGTAGAAGCATCGTCGATAAAAATGACCTCGAAATGCGGGTAGGTTTGCGCCATCACCGATGCAATGCGCTCTTCCAGGTAAGATGCATGATTATAGGTGACGATGATAACCGAAAACGAGATCAAGGCTTTGCGCTTTTGGACTGAAAGATGGAGAAAATTTTCTTAACGGGCCAGAGCAGAAAATGACCGAGCCTGTACGATGCCGTTAATTTGGCGCTGTCCCTTTCTTCCTGCAAGTAGCGCTGCGTCAGAACATCGTTGCGAAACAATCCAGCCGGTAACCCAAAGTTGAGTGGCTTGTTGGCTGCCAGCGCAATGCTGTAAACTGGCCTAATGCCTGGTGTTTTGCGAATGGCAGTAAAATCACCGGTGAAGCTTTCCTCCAACCTTTTGTCGTCTTCGTTATAAACGATACTGGCCATCAAACATTCCTGCAGCCAAAAACGGCTGTAGGCAAAGTGTTGCTGCACGAGATGCTTAAACTCTTTTACCGTCAGTTCTTTTACATGAAAAGGGTTAGAGAACTCCCGTTTGTCGGAATATTCTTCCCGGTTGGGCGTGGAGATAATTAAAAACCCATCGGGTTTCAACACCCGCTTTAATTCGGCAAGGACAGCTTCGTGATCTTCTACATGCTCCAGGGTTTCAAAACAAATTACGGCATCAAATGCGGTATCATCGAAAGGTAAAGCGGTAATGTTTGCCTGACGAAAACTTAGATTCGGATGGTGGTAATTTTTTGCTGCTTCAGCAACGGTTTCAGCATCTGCATCAGCACCTACAACGCTGGCCGCCGTGGACGACATCAGCGCCGATCCGTATCCTTCGCCGCAGGCAATGTCAAGCACGGTTTTATTGCAAACAATATCTACCACCAAGGCATAACGGTGCAAATGCTCCAGCATAACCGGACCCAGTGCCCTTGTATCAAGTCGTTCGCCTGTACTTTTTTTATGCATGGTTCTGTGGTTCAATTTGCCAATGCAGCAGTGGTCTTACCACGCCGGGAAAATCGCCAGGGCTCATTCCCCTTGCCGTTAATTCATGGCTGAAATCTTCCGTTACGTTAAACAACACCGTCTCTTTCTCATACACATGAATTACCTGTTGCAAATGATTAAAAATAGCCGTGCTGATAAAATAGCTGCCGGTATTAAGGAGGTGAGAAGGTATCCAAACGGTGGCTGAATAAGTTCCTTTGCCATGTGGTTTGCTGTAAAGCTCAGTATTCACACTGTGGGTATCAAATACGTTCACGCCGTTCATGTTATGAATGTTGTGTCCAAGCCAGAGTGTGTAGCCATCTTCCAACACCTGGTAACGCATCCGAATTCCCACTTCTTCCAGCACCGTAAAGCCACTGGTCTGTTGCCCGTTTCTCCTGATTGTTTCAACTCCCAGCAGCCGAACAATTCGGTTGCCGTTATCATCCTGAACATCTTCTTTTTTTTGTTGTAAAGAAGACAGGTAGGCATTGACAACAGTGGCAGCATCACCTTCTATCTTTTTCTCCCCGCGGTCAAGCAGAATAGCCTTGTTGCAAAAGGCAGTGATGTAGTTCATGTTGTGGCTAACAAACAGAATGGTTTTGCCTTCGCCGGTGCTGATCTCTTCCATCTTGCCAATACACTTTTTCTGAAACTCCATGTCGCCAACCGCCAGCACTTCGTCTATCATTAAAATATCGGCATCAAGGTGAGCGGCTACGGAAAAAGCCAGCCGCATTTGCATGCCGCTGCTGTAATGTTTTAACGGCGTGTCAATAAACGCTTCCACACCACTAAAGCTGATGATCTCATCGAGCCTTGCTTGTATCTCAGTTTTTTTCAAACCGAGGATAGCGCCATTCAGGTAGATGTTTTCACGACCTGTGAGTTCAGGATGAAAACCCGTGCCCACTTCCAACAAACTTGCTACCCGTCCTTCAAGAATGACCTTGCCTTTGGTAGGTGGTGTAATGCGGCTGATGATTTTCAGCAACGTGCTTTTACCTGCACCATTGCGGCCGATGATGCCAATGCGTTCACCTTTCTGAATGCTGAAACTAACATCGTTCAATGCCCAGAAACGGCTGCTTTCTTTTTTCTCTCTTTTTTGAAAGGCAGCAGCCAGCACATCACGCAACGCCAGGTAAGCGCCACCTGCGCCTTTTTTGTATTGCTTGGAAAGATGTGTAACGGTAATTGCAGGTTCCATTATGCCAGGTCAGCAAAAAATGCTTCAGTTTTTCGAAAATAAAAGATTCCTGCCATGGCCGACAACAGGGCTGAGCAGGTGCCGATTAGAATCATATCAAAATTTCCTTCTGCGCCCATTCCCATGCGAAATAATTCAATGGCGGCATTCACCGGGTTTAGACTAAGAAGGCGCTGTGCCCATTCGTTTTTTATATCGCTTAATGCATAAACAACTTGCGAGGCAAAGAACAGGAATTGCAAAAGGAAGGGGAGTGCATACCGAAAGTCGCGGTACTTAACATTGAGTGAAGCCAGCAAAGTTCCAATGCCGAAAGCAGCGAGCAGCACAACAAAAATTCCTGCCGGAAAATATAACAACGCCTGCCAGCTTATCGATTGGCCAATGATGATGCACACAAGAAGAAAAATGGTAAAGGCAATGACGAAATCGACCAAGGCCGTCAGCATCGACGAACCAATAATGATTAACCGGGGAAAATAGATTTTTTTGATGATGTTGGACTGTAGCACAATACCATCGGCAGCATGCGAGGTAGCATTGTAAAACAGGTTCCAAAGCACAAGGCCCGATAACACAAAAGCCTGGTAGTTGAGCGAACTATTTATTGGTGCAAAATGTTTGGCAAACACCAAGCTGAATAACAGCAACAAGGCAAGTGGCTGAATAACGGCCCACAGAATTCCGAGGTAAGTCTGTTTGTATTTTACTTTGATATCACGCCACGTGAAAAAATAGAATAATTCACGGTACTGCCAGATTTCGGACAGCTGAAGCGAGAATCGTTTTTGTGGCTCAATGACGGTCCGCGTAGCTTTCATGCGTTGTAAGAAGGGCCTAAGATAGCCAACAATCCTGCAACCGGAATCAGTCTTTCTTTACCGGTGTTTTCGTTACCGGCTTTGTTCCTTTTTTCTCGGTGTTCTTTTTGTTTTGCTCGTCCAGCTTTTGCTTGTTGTGATTGCCTTTTTCATCCAATAGCGGCGCTTCCATGGGTGCGTTGCCAAGATAGGGATTAACACCTTTCATGTTAACGGTTTCGGTAAATACTTTGTCAACATGTTGCCACTTGCCGGCCACCCATTTAAAACCTTCGTAATCGCCATCGGGTACATAGGTCCAGGCGTTTTCGGGTTCATTGCTTTCTGATATCAGGTGATCAACCAAAATCAGTTTCAGGTCCTCGTCGTAATTAACGGTGGTGGAAGCTTCTTTTTTGTATTCAATGGCAAAGCGGTGCTGCGGTTTTTTCTTTGTTGCTTTTTCAAACACAAAAAATTGCTGCTGGCCAAATACCGGGTTTCCCTGCGCATCAAAACTCATAACATCAATCCATTTTTTGTTGGTACGGAAACTGTTGCCATCAAAACCAAACAGTGTGTAATAAGGCTTGCCGTTGTGTTCTGTTTTAATGATGTTGTAATACACTGCGCCAATCCAGTTTGTTTTTGTACGGGCAGAATCAAGCGGATCGTCAGCAAATTCTGAATAATCGAGCAGGGGAATTAGCTTCAGTCGTCCATCGGCTGTGCGCATTTGAATGGCGCCACGCTGGCGGTTAAAATCATAGTCGTGATCGAAACTTAACTGCCAGGTAAACATGCGAAACGTGCTGTCCGGAGCATACAGGTGAGAAACACCTTTCACCGAATCGAAAGGATAATCGAAAGAATGCTTGACCTGGAGACTGCGGATGAGCGTTTTTACGAACAAGCTGTCCTGCCGCATGCGGTCGTTGGTTTCGGCTTCTGTTAAAAAAGCCTTGGCCATTATCTTGAGCGAATCTTCTTTTTTCTGCAGCTCTTTCCAGTCGGTAGTGCTGATTTTTTGCTGCGCTGCAGCCGTAAAACCAATGAAGAAAAGAAGTGTAAAGGATATAAGATTTCTCACGCGGTGACGATTTTATTCACTGCTAAGAACGGCCAAATCGGCCAAAAATTATGCTAAGGGCTTGTTTAAAAAGCCGCAATGCGATAGCGCATCGGCGAAATGGAACAGCGAATCGAAGCGCAGGTCTATATCCGGGTGCGGAAATGGCGTTTCGGGGTTAGTGGTTGCCACAAACACGGTAAACATGCCCGCACCGCGACCAAAACGCATATCGCTGAGCTTGTTGCCAACCATGATCGATTTTGTGAAATCAATTTCAGGCAGATCTGCTTTTGCCTGCAGGGCCATGCCGTGATTGGGTTTGCGGTGCGGACTGCTATCATCCAAATCAGTGCAAGCATAAATACGGTCAATCCGTCCGCCAACAATGCCCACTTCCCGCTGCATTTCGTAATGAATGGTATCAAGCGCTTCCTGCGTCATCAAGCCTTTGCCTACACCCTTCTGGTTGGTAACAATGATAATGCGGCCAAACGTATCGCTTAACTTCTTAAACACATCCAGCACGCCTTTGCTGAAGATGAAATCATTCCAACGCAAAATGTATTCGCCCAGCTTTTCTTCGTTAATCACTCCGTCACGGTCAAGAAACAGCGTCCACTCCGTCGTCACTTCTTTTAGGTCCGGCATCTTACTCATTTGCGGCTGAAAAAATTTGTTCTTCCGCCAGTTGGCAGATGATATGTCCTAAAAGAATATGGCTTTCCTGGATGCGTGGCGTATCGGTTGACGGGACATTAATGAGGCAATCAGAAAGACTTTTTAAAATGCCGCCGGTTAAACCGGTAAATGCAACGGTGGCTATTCCTTTTGCTTTGGCTGCTTCAAACGCTTTTACAATATTGGCCGAATTGCCGGATGTGGAAAGGCCAATCAACACATCTTCTTTCAGCATAATTCCTTCCACCAATCTTGCATACACTACATCAAAACCATAATCGTTTGCAACGGCAGTGAGGTAAGATGTATTGACGTGGAAAGCTTCTGCCGCCAATGCATGCCGGTCTTTGTAAAACCTTCCGGAAAACTCTGCCGCCAGGTGTTGCGCATCGGCCGCACTGCCGCCGTTTCCGCAGAAATAAAGGCGACCGCCATTTTTAAAACAATTAACCACCATTTGCGTGGCCTGCTCAACGGCCTGCAACAGGCTCTCGTCTTCCAGTATTTGTTGCTTCACTTTTACAGAAGCTTCAACAAGGTTTTTGATCTTTTCCATTCGGCGGCAAAGCTAATGGCAAATCAGCGATTGATGTTGCGGGAAAGTTGCAGAATCGCTTCTGTTAACTTTTGCCAGGAGAGTTTTGCTTTTTCTTCTTTTATATGGGGCAGAAAAAATGCTTCGCCTGTTTTGTAAAACTGAAGAATGGCGGCAGCAATACTTTGCGGATCAGGCTCGGCAACTAGCCCGGCTTTGCGGTGCGGAACCAGCGCTGGCAAGCCGCCGACATTGGTCACAATCATGGGTACTTCAAAATGATAGGCGAGGGGCGTAACGCCACTTTGGGTGGCATTGCGGTAAGGTTGCACTATGCAGTCGGCCGCACAGATATAATTCTTCACATCTTCATCTTGGATAAACTGGTTGTGCAGAATGATTTGCTCTTTCAATCCCAGCGTTTCAATCAGGTTGCGGTAAAGCTGCTCGTCTTCGTAAAATTCACCGGCAATCAGCAGCTTTATATTTTGTTCTTTAATGCGCTGGTCGGCCATGGCCTGCAACAGCAAATCCACGCCTTTGTAACGACGGATGAAGCCAAAGAAAACAATGATCTTGTCGCTTGCAGACAAACCTAAATTTTGCCTTGCCGCCTCTTTCGAAATCTTCTCACCGAAGTTATCATACAGCGGGTGCGGAACCTGGATGGCCGGCTTAGTTGTGAAGGACCGCAAGTCCGCCATCACCTTTTCACTCATGGTTACAAAGGCATCGCAGGTTTTTAAAAAATACTGTGTGAATGGTTTGTCGCCAATGCGCTTTTCATGTGGAATTACATTATCGGCAATGCAGATAATCTTTGTGTGCCTGTTCTTTTTAATCAACCGAAGAATGGTGCCCAGCGATGGCCCCATAAACGGCAGCCAGAAACGAACAATGACAAGGTCGGGTTTCCAGTTCTTCACTTTTCTGCCAATGCTAAGCCAGTTCAATGGATTAACAGAATTAATTAGCGTATGAATTTTAACTCCGTCCGGTGGCGGCTCGGTTGAGAACTGCGATTTTCCCGGGAAAAGAAAAGACGGGTATTGCAGGGAGAAAGAAACAATGGCACAATCGAAACCTTGCGCTGTAAATTCTTTTGCCAGTCGGTGATTAAAAGTGGTAATACCACCGCCGCGAAGTGGGTGCGCCGGACCAATGATGAGAATCTTCATCACAGCCCGATTTTATCTTCGATGAGATAAGAATTGCGGCCCGGTGCATTGCGGGCAACCAGTTCGGAAACAAAGCCTGCAAGAAACAACTGCATGCCAATGACGATGGAAGCAAGCGCCAGGTAAAATCCGGGACGGTTGGTTAAAGGAAATTCGTCGGGTGAAATGAACTTCGATACAATCAGGTAAAGCGTAATAATCAATCCAACCAGGAAGAACAAGGTTCCCCACAAGCCGAAAAAGTGCATTGGCCGTTTGGAAAATTTTCCAACAAAAGTGATGGACAGCAAATCCAGGAATCCGTTGACAAAACGTTCCCAGCCAAACTTGGTAACGCCATATTTCCGCTTGCGGTGTTCCACTACTTTTTCGCCAATTTTTTTAAAGCCTGCCCACTTTGCCAGCACCGGAATGTAGCGGTGCATTTCGCCATACACTTCAATGCTTTTTACCACTTTTTTGCGGTAGGCTTTCAGTCCGCAGTTAAAATCGTGCAGCTTTATTTTTGAAACACGGCTGGTAACCGAATTAAAAAATTTAGAAGGAATATTTTTTGTCAGCGTGTTATCGTAGCGAACTTTTTTCCAGCCGCTCACCAGGTCGTAACCTTCTTCCACAATCATTTTGCGAAGGCCGGGTATTTCATCGGGACTATCCTGCAGATCAGCATCCATGGTAATTACCACGTCGCCCTGTGCTGCACGGAAGCCCTCATTCAAGGCAGCAGATTTACCGTAGTTGCGCTGAAAGCGAATTCCTTTCACTGCTGCATCTGCGGCACTCAGGCTTTCAATTACGTTCCAGGAATTGTCTGTGCTGCCATCGTCCACCAGAATTACTTCGTACGAATAATTGTTAGCGGCGCAAACACGTTTTATCCAGTCGCACAACTCTGGTAACGACTCTTCTTCATTCAGCAGGGGAACAACAATCGAAAGGTCCATGACTAGTATCCTCGGTTAAAACCATCTTCCTGGAAAGGAGGCTGTTTTCTTTTGATGATGAGTGAAAAAATCAGTGCAAACAAGCCAATCATGGCTACGTTGTACAAGTAGGTTTTTAAGATGTCGAACACGTTCAGGTTTCTGGCCTGTGTGGCCCAGTCGTCGATGCCCTGTAAAATTTTATCGCTTTCGGCCTGCGGCTGGTTTGCCATGTTCAACAGGTTTTCAGTGCTTAAGCGAAAGCGGTCGAAAAACCCGGGATCGATGTATTTCAAATACACCACGGAAAATACGGTGAAGAAGAATTCGAAAATAAGTACGGCAATGAACATCGTCTTGAACGCTTCTTTCATTTCCAGGTGACCACCGTTCTTTTTGCGGAACTGGATGCCGCAAATGAAAAGCAGGATAAGGACGGTAATTAGTCCAACAAATGTTAGTATGCCAAAGATGCCGGCATTGCCGCCACCAATTGAAAAACGTAAGGCTAAAAAAAGACAATAAACGATGCCGATAATGATGCCCCACCGTACACCGTGTGATCCGCTGTTTGCTTCTTGCATGGTTTGTATTAAGGTCGCAAAAATAATTTCTCTTTGTGAATAATGCCCAACGGCTTGCCGCGCAATGGTTTGTTAAGAAAAGCGCTGTTCTTCGACTTTGAATAAAAGCGGTCCGGCGTCCATTCTTCATCGGGTAAAAACAAACTCAAAGAAGCTGGTTGCCCGGGTTGAATAGAAACAGGCGGTAAGCCAAAAATCTTTCGCGGAGCAATAGCCAAACAGTTCACTAATTTCTCCAGCGGCAGTTCAGGCATGGCCGTACGCACTACGGAGAAACAGGTTTCAAGGCCTATCATGCCATTTTTAGCGTATTCAAATTCCACTACTTTATTGTCGGTATGTTGCGGCAGGTGATGCGATGCAACGCAATCAATCGTACCATCCATCAAACCCACTTTCAAGGCGTCCCGGTCGACGCTTTTGCGAAGCGGCGGCGATAGTTTAAGATTCGTATCGTAGTCGGCCAAGTTTTCATCGGTAAACAAAAGATGGTACGGCGTAACAGAACAAGAGACATTAATGCCTTCCTGTTTTGCCTCCCTGATCAGCTGTACACTTTTGGCGGTAGAAATACCGGTGATGTGAAGACTGCCTCCCGTATAATTTGCCAGTTCAATGTCACGCACAATCATCAACTCTTCGGCCATGGCTGGAATGCCCGGCAAGCCAAGGCGGGTAGAAACAACACCTTCATTAATGAGACCATGTGCCGAAATGGAACGGTCGTTTGGCAACTGAATAACCGTTTTGTTGATGGCCTTGAGGTATTGCAGTGCCTTAAGCAAAATGCCCGGCGACTGCAGCGGGCAAAGCCCATCGCTGAAGGCAACCGCACCACTTTGGTGCATGTCGTACATTTCGGAAAGCTCTTTTCCTTCGGTTCCTTTTGTAATAGCGCCGATGGGGAAGAGGCTTACCGGTAACTGGTGCCCCTTGTGCATGATGTACTCCACACCGGCCTTGTGATGACAAACCGGGTTGGTATTTGGCAGCACAAAAACATTGGTGTAACCGCCGTAGCCGGCGGAAGCGGCGCCGGATTCCAATGTTTCGCGGTACTCAAACCCAGGGTCGCTGAAATCGGAAAAGATATCAACAAAGCCCGGGGCGATGCTAAGACCTTGCAGGTCTACAGTCGCATCTGCTTTGCGATCAGCGTCGTTGATTTCTACAATAAAACCAGCCTGAATAAAAATATTTTTCGTCTGCTGAAAAAAAGGCGAGGAGGGATCCACAATCGTGGCACCTTTTAGAACAATATCCATTAAGGGACGAAGTTAGGGATTCCGGTTCAACTGTCATTTTTCTAAGAAATTGACCAGCTGCCTATTTCCATTCCCGAAAAATTAAATCTACTTTAGCGGCTTCCAAAACTAATAATGTTTTGATTTAAAATACTTTAACTACTCAAGAGATGAAGACGGCATTAATTACGGGGATTACGGGTCAGGACGGGGCTTATTTGGCGGAGCTGTTGTTGGAGAAGGGCTACATGGTGCACGGCATCAAGCGCAGAAGCTCGCTCATTAACACCGACCGCATTGACCACCTCTACCA
>DATKHJ010000185.1:0-4659 GCA_035510335.1 Flavisolibacter sp.
GTCCTGAATTATGATGCAAGCCAATTAAAAGGTCCGTTACGTTTTGCTCTCGGATTGTGTAAATAATGCCGTTGCTGATGCTGGCATCGTGCCGCGTTAACGGCGTAATGGTTTGCTCCATTGCCAGCGCCTGCTCAATGGCTTTGTTCATCAGCCTTTTTCCGCTGGCTTCAACCTGGTTGTCCTCGTTATCATCGCTGATAATGTGCAAAGCGTAAACCGGGATGCCGGTTTTTTTCGGTTTCAGCATCAGGCCCAATTCCACCAGTTCGTTGGCAGTTTCGGGATAGGCAAAGGAGATAAGAATTTTTTCTTCGCCCGATAAAGGCAAGGCTTGGTTTTCGTTGTGAAGGGCCAGTTGCTGCGATGCCTTCTCCACCACAAACGAGCTAATGGTACAGGTAACCAGAATCATTAGGATGGTGCCATTCAGCACACTTTCATTCAGCAAGCGAATGGGTTCCCCCGTGGCAGTTTCACCAATGATGATGTTGTAACCCACTAGCACCACGGCCAGTGTGGCACCCACGCGGGCCGTGCTCAGGCCAAAGATCATGCGACGTTCATCTTTCGCCAGCCGGAAACTTTTTTGCGTTACCCAGGCGGCAATGAACTTCGATCCCACGGCAACGGTTGTCATCACCAGCGCTACCACGATCGAATCCCAGCCTTTGAACAACACGCGGAAATCCACCAGCATGCCCACGCCAATGAGAAAGAAAGGGATGAAAAAGGCGTTGCCCACAAACTCAATGCGGTTCATCAGCGCAGAAGAATGCGGGATAAAACGGTTAAGCGTTAGCCCCGAAAGAAACGCTCCGATAATGGCTTCCAGGCCAGCTACTTCGGCCAGAAAGGAACCCAGGAAAACCATGGCCAGCACAAAAATGTATTGCGATATGCTGTCATCAAACCGTTTGAAAAACCACCGTGCAATGAGGGGAAAAAGCAAAAAAAGGATGCAGCCAAAAATGATGGTGGAGATGCCGAGCTGCAGCCAGAACGCCGTGCCGATGTCGCCTCTCGTCATGCCGGTAATACCCGCCAAAACAAGCAGGGCCAGGATATCGGTAATGATGGTACCCCCAATAGAAAGCGTCACCGAACGAATGCGGGCAATGCCGTATTTGCTGGCAATGGGATAAGCCAGCAGCGTATGTGAAGCCATCATACTTCCGAGCAACATGGACGATGGAAAACTGAACTGCAAAACATAATAGGCCGTCAGCACGCCAAACACCATTGGTATGGCAAAAGTGGCAAGGCCAAACACCAGGCTTTTCACCCTGTTTTTTCGGAACTCTTCGAGGTCAATCTCCAGTCCGGCCGTAAACATAATGTACAACAGGCCTACCGTTCCAAACAACACAATGCTGCTGTCGCGAAGAAGAAGGTTGGTGCCATACGGCCCCACGATCACACCGGCCAGGATCAATCCAATAATATGCGGAACCTTAATGCGATTGAACAGGATAGGAGCGAAAAGAATAATGAACAGCACCAGTGAAAAAATTACCACCGGGTTTTTGAAAGGAAGCGATAAATCCAGGTCACTAATCAGAATCATAATCTCTGCTTGGGTCAGTTATTTTTTTTCATTTTCATCGAGTAGATGATCCGGCAGTTTTCGGAAATGCGGTCTATTTCGCGTTGACCTTCGAGTTGGGTATCGCTTGTCAGTTGCAAACGTACAATCATCTTGGTAGCAGGCTTTTGCTCACTTTCCAGTGCCTCTGCCAGCTCCAGGGTAGTGCCGTTGTAAAGGCCGCTGTAAACCCTTACCAGTTCGTTGTTCACTTTGGCCCTGGCAATTACGTTGCGGTCCTGGTAAGAAATCTCCCAGGTTTCTGTTTTTGTATCGCCTACGGCAGAACCGGTGCAGCTTGTTTCGGTGCAGGTCATTTGCACATTCCACACACCGGCAAGCTTCGCATTGTATTTAGCGGTCGTGTCCGCCACAATGGTGCTATCCATCTGCTGTTGGCGCTTCACCAATTCTTCGTCTTTTAGCTGCAACGATTTTTCCTTCAGTAGCAATTCCTGCTCCCGCTGGTTAAGGGTTGCTTCTCTTTTTTGCAGGGCTTCTTCCCGTTGCCGTATATCGCAGCCGCTGAAAGCAAAACAGGCCAGGCCTATTGCTAAAATGAAATACTTCATACCTAGGAATTAAGAAAAAAAATTGTACCCGGTAAAATTACTATAGGCTTGGCGGCAGGGGCCGGCGCGGGAAATTCTAATGGAGTTCTAATTAATGCAGGTTGTCTGTCTATAATCGACTGTGTGATTAGTTGGCAGTTGGCAATTAGCATTAAAAAGCCTGTGAGCCTTTTTCTTAAATGCGAGCAGAAACGCTTAAACCCTTTATTGCTAACTGCCAACCGATAACTGGAAACTTGCATTTCATGAAACAAGTCTAATATTAATCTAATGGCGTTTTAATGCCAGCCTATTACTAGCGGCCTAGATTGCATGAGCTTGTATTAAAAATTACCTATATGAACCAAACCAGATTGTTCATTGTTTCCAACCGCCTGCCTTTTACCATTAGTAATGATGATAACGAACTTGTTGTGAAACCCTCCTCGGGCGGATTGATTACAGCAATGGATAGTTATCTGCAAACAGAGTCGTCGCGTTTTTCCGATGTGCACTGGGTTGGCTTTGCAGGTTGCGGCCCTTCGGTTTGGGAAAAGGTCAAAAAAGACGTTCCGGAAACCACTTACCAGTTTCACCCGGTCTTTATTTTCAAAGAACAATACGAGCAGTATTACAACGGCTTTTCCAATTCCATCATCTGGCCGCTGTTTCACTATTTCCCTTCCTTTGCCGAGTACAACGAAGAGCATTTTGAACAATACCTCCTGGCCAACGAACATTTCTGCGAAGCGCTTTGCCGCATGCTACGTCCCGGCGACACCGTGTGGATTCACGATTACCACCTGATGCCGCTGGCAAAAATGCTGCGCACCCGCCTGCCCGAACTGACCATTGGTTTCTTTCTGCACATTCCTTTTCCGTCGTTCGAAATCTTTCGCATGCTGCCGCGCAAATGGCAGGAGAGTTTGCTGAAAGGAATGCTGGGCGCCGATCTTGTGGGCTTTCATACCATTGACTATGCAACGCATTTCCTGCAAAGCGTTTTAATGACGCTGGGGCTTGATAACGACCGTCACCTGCTATCGTACGACAACCGGTTGGTGAAAGTAGATGCCTTTCCTATCAGCATTGATTTTAACAATTTTCACCAGGCATACAACCGGGAGAACGTGGTGCAACTGCGTTCGCAACTAAAAGAAAAACTGGAAGGCCAGAAGATCATTTTCTCCGTTGACCGGCTGGATTATACCAAAGGTGTTTCCAACCGGCTGCGGGCTTACGAACTGTTCCTGAAACAAAATCCTGCTTACCGCAACAAGGTTGTTTTTGTATTGACGATTGTGCCCTCCCGCGACACCATTGTAAAGTATTCAGAGCGGAAACGCATGATTGACGAACTGGTGAGCCGCCTGAACGGCGAAGTGGGAAATATTCAATGGCAGCCGGTGATCTACCGTTATTGCAACCTGCCTTTTGAAGAAATGCTGGCGCTTTACACGGCCTGCGATCTGGCGTTGATTACGCCGTTGCGTGACGGCATGAATCTGGTGGCGAAAGAATTTGTTGCCAGTCGAAAAGACGGCCAGGGTGTATTGGTACTTAGTGAAATGGCCGGTGCGGCACGAGAGCTGACTGATGCGCTTGTCATCAATCCGAATGATATTATTGAAATGGCGCAACGTATAAAAGACGGGCTTGAAATGGCTCCCGACGAACAGCAGTGGCGCATACAGAACATGCAGCGGCGGGTTGAGAATTACAATGTAAAAACCTGGGCCGATGATTTTATGACAGAGCTGAAACTGGTGAAAGAAAAGCAGGAAGGGTTCCAAATTTTTTTCATGGACCAGCATTCGAAACGGGAACTGCTTGATGGTTACCGGCGGGCAAAAAGCCGCTTGCTGCTGCTCGATTACGACGGCACGCTGGTGCAGCACGTTGGCGATCCGGACAAAGCCGTGCCGGGCCAAAACCTGCGAAGGTTATTGAAAGAATTAGCCTCACGGGAAGAAAACGATGTGTACCTGATCAGCGGCAGAAGCAGCGCCTGGCTCAGCAAACATTTTGGCGATTTGCCAGTGGCCATGATTGCCGAACACGGTGCCCGGTTGAAACAACAGGATGGTGAATGGCATACCGAAATACAAACGCACAACGAGTGGAAGGCGCAGGTGCACAGCATTATGGAAATGTATGTACGCCGCTGCCCCGGCAGTTTTATTGAAGAAAAAGATTTTTCCATTGTGTGGCATTACCGCAACTGTAACGTGGAGCAGGGCAAGCTGCGGGCACTGGAGTTGATCAGTGAGCTAAACGAATACCTTCACCACCGGCATTTGCAGGTAATGAAGGGGCATAAAATTGTGGAGGTACGTAACAGCGGTATTGACAAGGGCACCTCCATTCGGAAGGTGTTGCAGAAGAAGCAGTACGATTTCATTTTTGCTGCCGGCGACGACCGCACTGACGAAGACATGTTTAAAATGCTGGTAGATCAGCGGCAGAGTTATTCCATTAAAGTTGGCCCGGATGCCTCTTATGCAAAATTCAATTTGCATACAC
>DATKHJ010000186.1:0-7365 GCA_035510335.1 Flavisolibacter sp.
CATAATATCCTAATAACCCACTATCTATTTGTCAAAGATTCCCTCTCTCCGCCTGCTCTCTTTCAATGGCTTCAAACAAGGCTTTAAAATTGCCTTTTCCAAAGCTTTTGGCGCCTTTGCGCTGAATGATTTCAAAAAACAGCGTTGGGCGGTCCTGCACCGGCTTGGTGAACAACTGCAGCAGGTAGCCTTCGTCGTCACGGTCAACCAGGATGCCGAGTTCTTTTAACGGTTCAAGGTCCTCATCTATTGTTCCCACACGGTCAAGCAGGTCATCGTAATAAGTTGTTGGCACCTGCAGAAATTCCACGCCGCGGCTTTTCAGGTCTTTCACCGTGCTCACAATATCGGTTGTTGCCAGCGCCACATGCTGAACCCCTTCACCATCATAAAATTCCAGGTATTCTTCCACCTGCGATTTTTTCTTGCCTTCGGCAGGTTCATTGATCGGGAACTTCACAAAGCCATTCCCGTTGCTCATTACTTTGCTCATGAGCGCTGAGTATTCCGTGGAAATGTCGTTGTCGTCAAAAGAAAGAATGTTGCGGAAACCCATCACCTCTTCGTAAAACTTCACCCAGGGATTCATCTGGTTCCAGCCTACATTGCCTACGCAATGGTCAACATACTGCAGGCCGGTATCTTTCGGTGCAAAGTGTGGGTTGCTCCATGACCGGAAACCCGGCATAAACGCACCTTTGTAATTCTTTCTTTCAATAAACAGGTGAACCGTTTCGCCGTAGGTATGAATACCGCTGATCACCACTTCGCCGTTGTCGTCCTTCAAGGTTTTTGGCTGCAGGTAACTTTTGCCGCCGCGCCTGGTGGTTTCTTCCCATGCTGACGTGGCATCATCTACGCGAAGCGCCAAGTATTTTACGCCGTCGCCATGTTTATAAATATGATCTGCAATGCTATTGTTTGCACGGATTGGCGTGGTTAAAACAAAGGTGAGTTTGTTCTGCCGAACCACGTAGCTGACCTTTTCTTTATCGCCGGTTTCGGGGCCGGAATAAGCGATGGCCTGAAAGCCAAAAGCACTCATGTAATAATGCGCTGCCTGCTTGGCGTTGCCCACGTAAAATTCAACGTAATCGGTGCCCTGCAAGGGCAGAAAATCAGCGTCGGTATGCATAGCCAGCTTCTCGGTCGTAATTGTTTCCATAATGATTGATTTGATAAAATGAGGACGCACAAATTTAGCTATATTAGGCCTATAATTTTTGTTATGGGACCTGAAGTAAGCATTCACCAATGTTCGCCATCGCAGATCGTGAACCTGAAAAGTTTTGTGCTGGCTGGATTGGCTGCTATTGGCATTGTGGTGCTGGCTGTGCTGACTAACACACCTGTTTTGTATGCTGCGCTTCTGCTTCCGGCCGGCTATGCTTTTTACCAGTATTTGAAAGTAAAAAGTACCCGGCTTACATTAACCGATCAGCGGCTGATTGTTACCAGTGGCATATTTACAAAACGAACAAACGAAACAGAGTTATACCGGGTTCGTGACACCTCTATTGAAGAACCGTTTTTCTACCGTCTTTTTGGTGTTGGTAACGTAATCATCTTCAGCACCGACGAAGCCGAAGGCACTCTTTATTTCAAGGCATACAACAAACCTCACTGGATAAAAGACCAGATCCGGAACAACGCAGAAATTTGCCGCCAGCGCAAACGCTGGGGAGGCGATAATGTGTTGATTCATGACCTGAACAACTGACGCTTTCTCTTCTTTTCAACCAAAACTGCTATGACAATCATTCAAAGTATTCAAAACCGGATTTACGAGATCAGGGGTGAAAGAGTGATGCTTGATTATGACCTTGCCGCCTTGTACGAAATTGAAACAAGAGTATTGAACCAAGCTGTAAAACGAAACCATAAACGTTTCCCGAAGGATTTCATGTTTCAGCTTATGGCTGCAGAACTGGAGCAAATATGGCCTGCAGAAACCAATCCGGGAAGTATGTCATCACAAATTGTGACCACATATCCGATCAGGCGACCTAAAAAAGCTCTTCCCCTACGCTTTCACCGAACAAGGCGTTGCCATGCTTAGTGGCATTCTAAACTCGGACAAAGCCATTGCCATGAACATTGCCATTATGCGGGCTTTTGTAGAAATCCGCCGCATACTGGTGCAGGAAAGCGACCTGCGGGAACAGCTAAAACAAATCAAAGAACGCACCGGTGAACACGATACGCAACTCAGCCTGATTTATGATGCCATGGAAAACCTGCTGGATGAAAAAGCCTCGCAGCGTAAATGGGAAGAAAGAGAACGCATCGGTTTTAAATCCTGAATCTACTCATTTCCTCATAGAACAAATGGCTAGGTATTGGGCATTGGTTAGGCAGTCAGCTTCCTGTCAAGCCAACGTATATTCTTATTAATGAACTGGCATTAAAGGTTGCACCAAGCCCAATTGCCCTTAGTTTTGCGCCATGCTAAAAGTAGGTATCCTTGGCGGCGGACAATTAGGAAGAATGTTATTACAGGCCGCTGCCAACTATCCGGTGGAAACACATGTGCTGGAAAGCGACGACGAATGCCCTTCGGCACACCTTTGCCGCTATTTTGTAAAAGGCAGTATCCGCGATTTTGATACCGTGTACAACTTTGGCAAAAGCCTCGATGCCATCACCATTGAAATTGAAAATGTAAACATTGATGCGCTGGAAAAACTGGAAAGCGAAGGCGTAAAAGTTTATCCCAAACCATCGGTGCTCCGCATTATTAAAAACAAAGCGGCACAAAAGAAGTACTACACTGAATTTGGCATTCCTACTTCCGAATATGTTATTGTGTCCGGCAAACAGGAACTGGAAAAACACAGCCATCTTTTCCCGGCGGTGAACAAATCTGCCGAAGGCGGGTATGATGGTAAAGGCGTGGAAATTCTTGACTCGGTTGCCGATGCGGCAAAAGGTTTCGATGGTGAATCAGTGCTGGAAAAAAAAGTAAAAATCAGGAAAGAGATTGCGCAGATTGTTGCGGTTGATGCAGCCGGAAAAACGGCGCTTTACCCGCCGGTGGAAATGGTGTTCAACAAAGATTTTAATTTACTCGATTACCAACTCTGCCCTGCAGAGATCAGCCAGAACGAGCTATGGAAAGTAGAAGCCATTGCCTTGTCCGTTGTGCGCAATTTTAATTCACCGGGACTGTTTGCTGTGGAGCTTTTTGTAGATGTGAACGGCGATGTGCTGGTAAACGAAACAGCGCCCCGTGTGCACAACAGCGGCCACCATACCATTGAGGCACATTACAGCTCGCAGTTTGATATGCTCTGGCGCATTATGCTGGGCTATCCGCTGGGCAATACAAAGGCCGTTCTTTCTTCTGCCATGATTAATGTGATTGGCAGCGAAGGCCACTCAGGCAACGCCGTGTATGAAGGCCTGGAAGATGTGTTGCGTATTGACAATGCATTTGTACATATCTACGGCAAACACCAGACAAAACCCGGACGAAAAATGGGACACATTACGGTGATGAGTAATGAAAAGGCCGACCTGGTACACAAAGCCAACAAAATAAAATCGCTGCTACAGGTGATTAGTAAAGCCTGATTCTAATCCCTTTTTAATGTTGCTGCACAATAAACAACGTACAGCTAAAACCATCTTTTTACAGAAGGTTAAATAAGGTTAACGGATGGTTGCTTGCCGGAAGATTAACAAGCGACCGCGAACCTTTACATGTTATTTTTGTTCCCTAAACCATTACGACAGGAATGACCTTACGAACAGTTAGCACAAATCTTTTCTTTTTCAGTTCGCTATTTCTTTTTGCCTGCGGCGATGCGGACCGCAAACAAGAAGCCCAGCAACAGCAACGCGGCGGTGGTGGCGGGCAACGTCCGCCAGTGCGTGCCGAGGCCATGACAATCTCGACTTCTGTACTTTTGAATAACATTGAAATACCCGGAACCATTGTTGCCAACGAGGCAACGGAAATTCGTCCGGAAGTGGCCGGTTTAATTACCGGCATTTATTTTAAAGAAGGAAGTTATGTAAGCCGTGGCGCCATGCTGTTTAAACTCAACGATGCAGACCTGCAGGCGCAGCTTCGCAAACTACAGGTGCAGCAACGCATTGCCCGGCAGAACGAAACCCGCTCGGAAGAGTTGCTGAAGATTGGCGGCATTAGTCGCCAGGACTACGACGCAACAGTTTTGCAAACCAGCAATACCGCGGCCGATATCGCCATTATTCAAACCCAGATAGCCAAAACAGCTATTCGTGCGCCGTTCAGTGGCAAAGTTGGCTTCCGCATGGTTAGCGTGGGTGCCTATGTCAGCCCGTCCACCGTAATGACCACCATGAGCCAGACCAATGATTTAAAAATCGATTTCACTGTTCCTGAAAAATACATCCCGCAGGTAAAAAATGGCCAGTTCGTCAACTTTACCATTGAAGGAACCGAGAAAAAATACACCGGCCGCATTATTGCCACCGAATCAAACGTGACGCAAAACTCACGGACGCTGCAGGTTCGTGCCGTTGTGCAAGGCGATGCAGGAGGGTTAACCCCGGGTGGCTTTGCCAAAGTGATTCTCAACTTCGCACCCGATCCCAATGCTATTATGATTCCCACGCAGGCAGTGCTTCCGCAAGCCAGGGGTAAAAAAGTTTATGTATATCAAGGCGGCGTGGCCAAGTTTGTAGATGTGGAAACCGGCATTCGCGATTCGGCAACCGTACAAGTAACAAAAGGCCTGAATGTAGGCGATACCGTATTGATCACCGGCCTGCTGAGTTTGCGGGAAGGCAGCAAAGTGGTTATTGCCAGCCTGAATGGCAAACCGGTTAAACCTGCCGGCGGACAAAAGCCGGATTCAACCAAGGCAACTGCAACCAAACAATAATCCTTAACAGAGGCGCATGAACATTTCAGAGCTCAGCATACGACGACCGGTTTTGGCCATTGTGATGAACATCGTCATCGTGGTATTTGGTGTGATTGGATTTCAATCCTTAGGCGTACGGGATTACCCGGCCATTGATCCGCCCAACATCAACGTCAGCACATCGTACGGCGGCGCCAACCCCGATATCATTGAAACACAGATTACCGAGCCGCTGGAAAAAGCCATCAACGGTATTGCCGGTATCAAAAACATTACGTCAAGCAGCAGCCAGGGACGCAGCAACATCAACGTAGAATTTGACCTGGGCGTTGACCTTGAAACAGCCGCCAACGACGTTCGTGATAAAGTGTCGCAGGCTTCCCGTTCGCTGCCGGCCGATCTGGAAGCCCCACCGGTAGTGTCGAAGGCCGATGCTTCTTCTGACCCCATCATTTCCATGACGGTGCAAAGCGATACCCGCAGCCCGTTGCAGGTAACCGAGTATGCCAACAACGTACTGGTGGAAAGATTGCAAACCATCCAGGGTGTGAGCGGTATCCAGATATGGGGAGAAAAGCGTTACGCCATGCGCATCTGGTTCGATCCAAAAAAACTTTCGTCGTACAACCTCACCCCTGCGGATGTGCAAGGCGCATTGCAGCGGGAGAATGTGGAGTTGCCCAGCGGTAAGATTACCGGAAGCACAACGGAATTGATCGTTCGCACATTCGGACGACTGAATACGGAAGAAGAATTCAACAACATCATCATTCGCTCCGATAGTAATTCAACGGTGCAGGTCAAAGACATTGGCGAAGCGGTGCTGGGACCTGAGAACGAGGAAAGCTCACTGAAAGAAAGCGGTATTCCCATGATTGCGCTAGCCATCATTCCGCAGCCGGGTACCAACTATGTAGAAATCTCCAACGAGTTTTACAAACGCCTTGAGCAGCTTAAAAACGAACTGCCCGAAGACTTTACCTTAAACGTTGCGCTTGACCAAACCCGCTTTATCAAAAGTTCGATACTGGAAGTAGAAGAAACGCTTCTCATTTCGTTCATTCTCGTTGTTTTAATCATTTACCTCTTCTTCCGCGACTGGGCCATTGCCTTCCGTCCGCTGATCGATATCCCGGTGTCACTGATCGGCGCCTTCTTTATCATGTACATCTGCGGCTTTACCATTAATGTACTTACCCTTTTGGCCATTGTTCTGGCCACGGGGCTTGTGGTGGATGATGGTATCGTGGTAACGGAAAACATTTATAAAAAGATGGAAGCCGGTATGAACAAATACACGGCGGCAGTTGAAGGGTCGAAGGAAATTTATTTTGCGGTTATTGCTACGTCCATCACGCTGGCGGTAGTGTTTCTGCCGGTGGTTTTTATGCAGGGATTTGTCGGGAGGCTTTTCCGCGAATTTGCCATTGTGGTGGCCGGCGCCGTATTGATCTCTGCGTTCGTATCACTTACGCTTACACCGGTGCTGAACGTAAAGCTTTCCAAAGATGTGCACAAGCACTCTTGGTTCTATAACAAAACAGAACCCTTCTTCCGCGGCATGGAAAACGGCTACAAATCGTGGCTGAGTGCTTTCATGAAAGTGCGTTGGATTTCCTGGGTTATCATCATTGCCTGTTTCGGTATCATTTATATCATTGGCGGTTCTTTGCAATCAGAGCTGGCGCCCATGGAAGACCGCAGCCAGTTCCGGATGCAAATCAGCGCACCGGAAGGAAGTTCGTTCGAATACACCGATGCGTTTATTGACAGGCTGACGAACCTTGTTTTGGATTCGGTGCCCGAAAAGAAAACGGCCCTTTCCATCACGGCCCCTGGCTTTTCAAGCGGTGCCGCCAATACCGGTTTTATTCGCATGACGTTGGTTGACCCCGGCGACCGCGAACGTTCGCAAAAAGAAATTGTAGAGATGATCAACCGGAACCTTCCGAAATACACCGAAGGCCGGGTGTTTGCCATTGAAGAACAAACCATCCAGCAAAACCGCCGTGGCGGACAACCGGTGCAGTTTGTTATTCAGAACAACAATTTTGACAAGCTGGCGGCTGTTCTCCCACGGATTTTGGAAGAAGCAAACAAGAGCCCCATTTTGCGGCAGGCAGATGCGGATTTGAAATTCAACCGTCCGGAGTTGCGTATCAGCGTTGACCGTTTGAAGGCTTCTCAGCTGGGAGTGTCGGTAGAAGCTATTTCCAACACACTGAACCTTGCCTTGAGTAATCGCCGCCTGGGTTATTTTACCAAGGAAGGAAAGCAATACCAGGTGTTAGGGCAGGTGGTGCGCAGCGACCGGGATGACCCGGCTGATTTGAAAACGATTTATGTACGCAACAATGGTGGACAGATGATCAGTCTCGATAACCTGGTGAGCTTTGAAGAAGCCACCACGCCAACGTCTATCTTCCACTTCAACCGGTTTAAATCGGCTACCATTTCATCGGGTTTAGCGCCGGGTGCCACCATTGGCGATGGCATTGCCGAAATGGAACGC
>DATKHJ010000187.1:0-6775 GCA_035510335.1 Flavisolibacter sp.
TTGATGGAGTGAACGATCACCTGGTGCAGGTGCCACGCTGGATAGGAGAAGTTTTCCGGTTTTTGATCATGTATGCCGTAGCGCCGTTTTTTTGGATCGTGACCTATTTCCGCCTGAAAGAAAAACAAGTCTAGGCTTTAAAAAAAGTACCATGCAATTCAGAGAATCAATCGCCATATACCTGCAAATAGCCGACTACATCTGCGAACGCATTTTGCTCTCGGAGTGGAAGTCTGGCGAACGCATCCCGGCCGTACGGGAACTGGCCGTACAACTGGAAGTGAACCCCAACACCGTTATGCGAACTTACGAGTTCCTGCAGGGGCAAAACATCATCTACAACCAGCGTGGCATTGGCTATTTTGTCGGTCCCGATGCGGTAGAAAAAGCAACGCAGTACCGCAGAACGGAGTTCATCGAAAAAGAACTGCCCAACATCTTCCGCAACATGTATATGCTGGGTATGGATGTAGATGAACTGCGGCCCCGTTACGAAAAATATAAAAAACAAAATTTCAGTTAACCTCTTCACACCTTTATTATGAAAAAGAGCAACAAACTATTACTGGGCGGTTTTCTCTTACTGCTTATGTTTATCTCTGTTATTCATATAAGCCTGTTTGCAAAATACAAGGCCGGCAACTATACTGTTTACAGTGCGCAGAACGATTTCGGCGAGCAGACAATGCAATCGTTTCCCAATATTGCTTTTGTATCCGTACGGCATGTGCCGGGTGCAACCGTTCGTTTTTCTTCAACCGCAGCGGTGGAAAAAACCGAGAACAGCGAAATCCAGTTTATTCAGAAAGGCGACACCTTGTTAATTACCGGCAAGGACACCACAGAACCACGCGGTGGTTATCCAGTAGTGTTCCAGGTTCCGCACAATGCAACAATCAACGTCTTTAACTCCAGGATTTCGTTTCGGCAAGGCGATAACATTGTCCCTAACCCTGTTCTTTACCTGGCCAACTCCCATGCTTACTTCGCCACCCCGGGCAAACGTTTTGAACTGGGAAACCTGAAAGTAACAGCCACGAATCACTCCAGTATTTCCTTCGAGGGAAATACCCACGTAGGACAGTTGGATGTGCACCTGTTGAACTCGGCTCTTGAATACGCCGAAGGCGATTTCGGAAGGCTTTCCCTTTTCACCGATTCGCTTTCGCGGCTTTCGCTGCAATCAAAACATTTGCTGAAAGCAGACATTAAAACAATTACTCCCGAATAAGGCAATTACCATAGCATTCCCCTGACGTTTCTGCAGAAAGGAGCGAACGGGTGCTGCTTGCCGTCAATGGCTGAAACTCCCGCTAAACTTTACACCACTTCAAAATTTATTTTATGAGAATTGCTCTCTTTTTTACCGCTTTCCTGCTCGTTTTCTTTCCTGCACTTGCGCAACAACAAGGAAAGATCCAGGGAACTGTTTCGCAAAATGGCAAAGCTGCCGAAAATGCAACGGTAAGCCTGTTGCGAGCCAAAGATTCGTCTGTTATCAAACTCTCTGTTTCCAATAAAAACGGCCAGTTCCTATTCGATGATGTACAGGTTGGAAACTACCTTGTTTCGGTAACGGCCGTTGGTCATCAAAAGGCGGTATCAAAACCAATTGAAATAACGCCACAACAGCAAAATGTGCATTTGGCCGAAATCGTTTTGTCGCCACTGGTAAAGGACATGGCCAGTGTTACTGTCACAGCCAAACGACCACTCATTGAACAGCGCATCGACCGCACGGTTGTGAATGTAGATGCCTCTATCACCAACGTTGGTACATCGGCGCTGGAAGTGCTGGAAAAGTCACCCGGTGTATCCGTTGACCGCGACGGAAACATTAGCCTGAAAGGAAAAGAAGGCGTGCTGGTGATGATAGATGGAAGACCAACGCAATTAGGCGGTGCTGACCTTGCCAACCTCTTGCGGAATTTAAATTCGAACCAGTTGGATCAGATAGAGATCATGACCAATCCGCCAGCACGGTTTGATGCCGCAGGTGCTTCCGGTGTAATCAACATTAAAACGAAAAAAGCAATAAAGTCCGGATTCAACGGCTCGGTGAACATTGCTTACTCACAGGGACGTTATCCAAAAACAACCGAAGGTTTTAACTTCAACTACGGCGCCGGGAAAGTAAACCTGTTTGCTAACCTTGGTCACAACTACCAGCAACGTTTCTCCATTTTGAAAATGGATCGGAACATTTTTGCTAACGGTACAAATACGGTTGACAAAATCTTTAACCAGGAATCGAATCGGGTGGGAAAAGGAAATTCGTACAGCGCAAAATTTGGCATCGACTTTTTTGCTACGAAGAAAACAACGGTTGGTGCGGTCATCAATTTGAACGAGAGAGATATGTCATCCTCCAACCCAAACATTACCCGCATTTCCAATGCCGCCAAAAACCTGGAAAGCATTACAAAAGCATTAGTAGATAATGAAACAGACTGGAGCAGTTCAAGCGCCAACGTCAACTTCCGGACGCTGTTAGACAAAAAAGGAAAAGAGCTTACCGCCGACATCGATTATGCAAAACACACCATGCAAAATGATTTGTTTATGGTGAACTCTTACACCAATGCAAATGGCAGTGCCTACCGGAAGGCCGACACGCTTACAGGATTACTGCCGCAAACCATTAATGTGTACAGCGCAAGAGTAGATTACCTGCACCCGCTGAAAAACGGCGCAAGACTGGAAGCCGGCGTTAAAAGCAGCATTGTAAAGACCGACAACAATGCCCGCTACGACAGCATTCAAAACGGCATTGTTGTTCACGACTATAACCGCAGCAATCATTTTATTTACGAGGAAAACATCAACGCGGCCTATGTAAATCTTAGCACACCACTTTCAAAAAGGATAACGGCACAATTGGGTCTTCGCCTGGAGAATACGAATGCCAACGGCGTGCAAAAAACAACAAGCGAAGATTTTGACCGGAACTACACGCAGCTTTTCCCAACGGCCTTTTTTCAATACAAGGCAAACGAGAAAAACGTGTTTGGTGCCAACTTTGGAAGACGTGTTAGCCGCCCAAGCTACCAAAGTTTAAATCCCTTCATTCGTTTTATCGACCGCTATACATTCAGCCAGGGCAACCCGCAACTGAAGCCTTCGGTAAGCAATAACATTGAGCTCTCGCATTCCTGGAAATCGCAGATCACCACAACAATCAACTATACGTACATAAAAGACATCATCCAGGAAGTGATTCAACAGAAAGGGCAGGAAGCCTACAACATGCCGGCCAATGTATCATCATTGCACCAGGTGGGCTTGTCGGTTAATGCAAACACACCGTTTACAAAATGGTGGACGAGCAGCATTAACGTTAACCTTTACAACGACCGTTACAAAGGACAAATTGATGAAGTATCCATCGACCGCTCTGCTACCAGCATTATCATTAACGCTACGCAGCAATTTAAAGTAACCAAAGGCCTGACGGCAGAACTGAACGGACGTTTCCGAAACGGCTGGCTGGAAGGCATTATGCGGACAAGATCGGTAGGCTTTATTGGCGCAGGATTGAGTCAGCAAATATTGAAAAACAAAGGCACCATTCGCCTGACTGCTCGTGATATTTTCTGGACGCAAAAGTTTAAAGGAACAACCCGCTACGGCAACGTTGACGTGGTGTTAAACCAGATTGCAGAAACGCAGGTTGTTACGCTGGGCTTTTCGTACAGCTTTAGCAAAGGCAAAAAAATTGCACCGGTAAAAAGAACTGCCGGCAGTGCAAACGAAGAACAAAACCGCATTGGGCAGTAAATAATAGACGCCGTTCTTTACCTCGTAAAACGCAACAAAAAAAGAGTTTCCGTAGTGAAACTCTTTTTTTGTTTTAGGTTGATTAAGTCGCGGGCTGGTTTCTTCAGGGCAAATCGATGGTTTCAATCTTCAACTGGTTTGTCATTTTCCCCTTTCCCCATTTGTCCCAAAAAACCACGGTTATGTAGTACTCTTCATCCCAGTTCATGGGCTTGCCGGTACTGACGGTACATTTTAAATATTTCGTATCGGCAGCAGAAAAAATATCGTTTGCTGCAAACAGGTCGGCCATTTGTAAAAGCACCCTGCCTTTTTTGTCCACAATTTTCAGCGAGCAACCCACACTCACTTTGCCTTTCTTTTGCGTTAACCCGGTTACGTCTTCGTTAATGATGGTGAATTTTTCGCCCAGCGGAATTTGCGTATGGCCCAACACTTCGCCGTTCATCAACAGCCTGGTTTTTGAACCGCCCAAACCCAGGTAGCTGGTTTGCATGCCGGTTGCCGCATCCCGCCGGGTAACGGCGTTTTTCTGCGCACCGGCAGTAACAAATAAACAGAGCAGAAGGACAACAAACATCCCTCGCTGCGGCGACATCTTTTTAAATTGAAAAGTCAACTTCTTCGCCTGCATCAGCTCAAGCAGGTGAAGAAAGAACAGTAGTGCACAAACGGACAGCAATTCAATGCCGATCACTTGAAGCAGAGATGCTATCATCTCTGCTTCAAAACGAACAGTATGATTAAGCAGCAGCTGGATCACGAAGAAAATAATTACCGTGGTGAGGCCAATAAAACCAAAGATCCTCTTACCCAGGAAAAAGTAGTGGGAAAGCGAAGATTTTTCAGCCGTCTGGAAGGTTTGCATACAATGTATTTTTACTTGTGGGGTGTGAAATGTTTGCGTAGGCAAATGAAGAACTATCTCTCTTCCATAAAAATTCGGCTTAGCAAGCGGTCTGCAGGAAACAGCAAACGCTTTACAGCGATCAGAATCAGTGGCCATAACCGCTTCCATCATAGCATCCGTCATTGATAAAAACAGCCTGTTATTTTCTTTTCTATAGAAACAGTTGTTTGTCTTAGCTTGCCAAAAATTTGTTTCAAGCATGGACCAGTTTTCACTAAAAGACAAAGTGGTAATTGTAACCGGCGGTACCGGTATTTTGGGTGATGCCTTTGTGGCTGCCATTGTAGAAGCAGGAGGAACCGTAGGCATACTTGGACGAAAAGAAGCGGTGGCTACCGAAAGGGCAGAAGCCATTAACAAGAAAGGTGGCAAAGCCATTGCGCTGGTAGCCGACGTATTGGATGAAGCACAACTGCAGGAGGCGAAACAAAAAGTGCTTTCTGCCTTTGGCAAAATAGATGGACTGGTAAACGCCGCCGGAGGAAATATGCCCGAAGGCGTGTTGCAACCCGAGCAGGATATCTTCCAGATGAACATGGACGGCATGAAAAAAGTGCTTGACCTCAACACCTGGGGCACTTTGCTTCCCACGCAAGTGTTTGGCCAAGCCATGGCCGAAAACGGCGGAAGTATCGTCAACATTTCTTCTATGAACTCCAAGCGTGCCATTACAAAAGTGTTGGGTTACAATATGGGTAAGGCAGCCGTGGATTGCTACACGCAATGGTTTGCCGTAGAACTGGCGGCAAGGTATGGCGATAAAATTCGCATGAACGCTTTGGCGCCGGGCTTTTTTCTGACCGAACAAAACCGTTACCTGTTGACAACACCGGAAGGCGGCTATACGGAACGAGGAGAGAAGGTGATTCGGCAAACGCCGTTCAAACGTTTTGGCAACCCGGAGGAATTGAAAGGCGCTCTGGTTTGGTTGCTAAGCGATGCATCCCGTTTTGTTACCGGCGCTATGATCAATGTCGATGGTGGTTTCTCTGTGTTTGGCGGCGTCTAGTTTCTTCTCTTTATTTTAATTTCTGCAATGAATACAACAGAGCAAAACAGCACATTTCAACTTAGTGATGAAATTTTATGGGAAGATGCAGGCGAAGGAATCAGGCGGCAGGCGCTTGGCTTTAGCGATGAACTGATGCTGGTGAAAGTGGCATTTGAAAAAGGCGCAATAGGAGCGCTGCATCAGCATCCGCATACACAAGCCAGCTACGTGGAAAGCGGGCTGTTTGAACTGGAGATTGGTGGCGAAAAAAAAGTTCTGAAAGCTGGAGATGGCTATTTCGTTCCGCCCAATGTTATACACGGATGTACCTGTTTGGAAGCAGGCGTTTTAATTGATTGTTTCACTCCGCACCGAGAAGATTTCGTAAACTAAAAAGTCATTAAACCCAATGAACCAACAAACAAATTTTAGTATGCAGCAAACCATGCGTTGGTTTGGTCCGGCCGATCCGGTTAGCTTGTGGGATATACGCCAGGCTGGATGCACCGGCGTGGTAACAGCGCTTCATCACCTGCCAAACGGCGAAGTTTGGAGTGTAGAAGAAATCAAGAAACGCATTGCCCTTATTGAAGAAGCCGGAATGGTTTGGTCGGTAGTGGAAAGCGTGCCGGTACACGAAGCCATCAAAACCCAAACAGGCGACTGCAAAAAGTACATCGAAAACTACAAGCAAAATATTCGCAACCTTGCACAATGTGGTGTCACCATCGTTACGTACAACTTTATGCCGGTGCTGGATTGGACAAGAACAGACCTTGCTTACACCGTTGAAGACGGCAGCAAAGCCTTGCGTTTTGAAAAAGCCGCCTTCGTTGCTTTTGATGTTTTCCTGTTGAAACGAAAAGGGGCGGAGAACGATTACAGCCAGGAGGATTTGCAGCGGGCAAAAGTGCGGTTTGATGCCATGAGCGAAGACGAAAAGCTTCTGCTGCAACGCAACATAATTGCCGGTTTGCCGGGAAGCGAAGAAAGTTTTACGCTAGGCCAGTTTCAACAGGCACTGGATGCTTACGATGGCATTGACGCAGCGAAATTGCAGGAGCACCTGGTTTATTTTTTAAGCGAAGTGGTACCGG
>DATKHJ010000188.1:0-3822 GCA_035510335.1 Flavisolibacter sp.
CTGCAGCAACAGATTGAAAGCATTGAGGCAAAACATGCCTTCAACCATACCAAAACGCAGGCAACCGAAATTTTGCAGCGTTACCACCGCATCCGGCAGATTATGCAAACGGCGGTAACCGAGCCTGATCCGAACGAGCAAAAGCGCTTCACCGCCAAACTGGATGATTTGCTGCTGCACCGCACCTGGGGTTACCTCATTTTGCTGGCTGTGTTGTTCTTGCTTTTTCAAAGCGTGTTTTACCTGGCGCAGTATCCCATGACCTGGATTGAAGAAGGTTTTTCTTACGCCAGCACCTGGGTAAACCATGTGTTGCCGGTAGGCTGGTTTTCCGATCTTTTGGTGAACGGCGTACTGGCTGGCTTAAGCGGCATCATCATTTTTGTGCCGCAGATCATGATCCTGTTTGGGCTGATTACTATCCTGGAAGATACCGGCTACATGGCCCGCATTTCCTTCTTAACCGACCGGTTAATGCGCAGCGTGGGGCTGAACGGGAAAAGCGTAATGCCGCTCATTAGCGGTTTTGCCTGCGCTGTGCCGGCCATTATGAGTGCACGGAATATTGAAAACCGCAAAGAACGCCTGCTCACCATTTTGATTACACCGCTCATGAGCTGCTCTGCCCGACTGCCGGTGTACACGATTTTAATTGCGCTGGTTATTCCAAATACCTACTACCTGGGCTTTTTCAGTTTGCAGGCGCTGGTCATGATGGGACTTTACCTTCTTGGCTTTGCCATGGCCATGTTGGTCTCGTGGATTGCCAAGTGGTTTATTCACATTAACGAAAAGAGCTTTTTCATTTTAGAGCTGCCAACCTATCGTCCGCCGCGGGCCAAAACCATTGTGCAAACCATGTTTAGCAAGGCCAAGATTTTTGTGGTGGATGCGGGTAAGATCATCATGATTATTTCGCTGGGATTGTGGGCACTGAGTTCGTTCGGGCCTTCCGGCCGGGTAGCTGACCTGGATGCGAAATACGAACAATTGATTGCAGAAAATCCCGCTGCGAAAGATTCGCTGGAAGCGCAACTGAACACCGCCAAGCTGGAAAACTCCTATGCCGGTATTGTGGGCAAAAGTCTTGAACCGGCCATTGAACCGTTGGGTTACGACTGGCGGGTAGGCATTGCACTGGTCACATCGTTTGCCGCAAGAGAAGTATTTGTAGGAACCATGGCCACCTTGTTTAGCGTAGCCGATGAAGAAGAAGGCACGCTGCTCCGCGAAAAAATGGCAACCGCCAAAAAGAGCAACGGCGAACCGCTGTTTACCATTGCCAGTGGTGTTTCACTCATGATTTTTTACCTGTTTGCCATGCAGTGCATGAGCACCCTCGCCATTGTAAAACGCGAAACCCGCACCTGGAAATGGCCGGCCATTCAGTTGGTGTACATGACGGCCATTGCTTATATCATGAGTTTTATTGCGTACCAGGTGTTAAGTTAAAGCCTGCACGAGAAGCGTCTTCTCCAAACTTTACAATTGAATACGGGCTCTTGTTATAGCAAGAAAATATAAAAACAACCAATTATCTTTAGCCGCTAACAACGAGCTTTTGAAGTAAGAAATCTTTACGTGTTATTCTTACCAATCATTTCTTACCACACTATCAACCAAACAAAACTGCAATGAAAACTTCCCTTTCAATTAAAGCCCTGCAATACGGTTTTATTCTATCGTTTATCTTCTGTTTGCTTGCCTGTACAAAAGACGTAAGCAAGCAGGAAGAAAAAGAAAAACCACTCGCTGACCCAATACCTCAATTTGCCGTGTCCTCAGCAAAGTTCCAAAGCACTGCCAAATTTCTAAAAAGAGAAATCTCCTACACAAAAACAGCCCCGTTTCTAAAAAACATTCGGCTATTCACATACGATAATAGTGGCCGATGCACGGAAGTTCAGTTAGGAAGCATTGACTCTGCTAGCAGCAATCCTGTCTTTACGCTTAAACAAAAAATTAGTTTTAATTATAACGGAACATCTCTGTTACCGGCTTCTCTTTCTTCCGTCAGAACTGCTTTGCCAAACCTGACTACCATTTTCTATTATCAATACAATAGCCAGGGCCGTAAGATCATGGATTCTGTACGGGTGAAAAACCAGGCAGGTACCCCCGCAGACCGGGTGATACATTATGTTTACGGAACCGACAAAGTATCTGTTACGCCGATGCTGACTGGCTTTCCTATGGAGAATAATTCATTGGACACACTTTCACTTTTAGCGGGAGGTAATATTGAAAAGCTTGTATCAAGAGTGATCAGATCTGCAGGTGATCAATTTATTTCTTACACGTTTACGTACGATGAATCTGTGAACCCTTATAACAGAATGAACATTGCTAACTCCCTTTATTTTGAAAGTGCATCGCTTGGACTTGGTTATAATGTACCGCAGGAAACACATTACATGGGTGTTACCAGCAACAACATGACCTCATGGACTTCGGGGACATACACAGTTAACTTCCGTTATGTTTATGCGCAGGACCGCTATCCGCTGAAAAAAGAAATGTTTTTACCTGGCGAGACAACGCCATCTCAAACTACGTTGTTTGAATATTGACCATGTAAATCCAAAAGATCAAATTCTGAAAGGGACTTGTTGCGTTTTAAACAGCTTGGAAATTTCTCTTACAACAGTTCCGATGATTTTTTCTTACAGGAACGTCATAAAGTACACCTGATGTCATTACTGGCGCAGAATAGATCAAAGACTAGGCGGATTGCACTTCTTCGACAATAACGCCGTGCAAATAGGCAAAACATCGGCAGACTTGAAATTGATGATACGACGGCAGTCCAAATTGGCAACAGCATGACTTCCCCCTAGCCATTTGCCGCTCATCAAACAAATTGGCAAAACAGACAGCCGTACAATAATTTATCCTACCTTCTGCCAGCAAACGTTTTCGGCCCTTGCCCGAATGCGTGTTAAGAATGCTTCACCCCCCATTCAGCCAACCATATACATTCATTAAAAAAGTAGAAATGAGAAAAATCTTGATTGCAGGTGTCTTTGGTATGGGTATAACAGCCGTGGTACCAGCACAGGCACAAAAAAAAGACACGGTAGTTGTGGTAAATAAACAAACTACCGACGGCAAGCCGCCGATGATGGACACATCAAAAGTGAAAAAAGTAACGCTGGCAGAAAAGACCAAAGGCAGCCGCAAGTTTGAAGGCTTGTTTACCGTTTACCAGGACACGGTGAACGGCGCCCTTCAGCTCTTTGTGAAGAAAGACCAGTTGGGAAAGGAATTCATTTACCAAAGTTTCTCCATCAGCGGCCCTACTTCGTTGTTTCTTAACCAAAGCATGCACCGGAACACCGCGGTGTTTAAAATTGTAAAAGCATTTGACAAACTGGAATTTCATGAAGTGAATACCCGCTTTCATTACGACGACAACAACCCCGTAAGCAAAACCGCCGGCGTAGATGTACCGGAAGCGGTGATGCTTTCGGAAAAATACACGGTGGACGACCAGGGCGGCTATGTGATTAATGCCGATGCACTTTTCCTCACCGAGAAGATGGACCCCGTAAAGCCGCTTTCGCCGATTGGTGTACCGCCGGGTGCCTTCTTTAACCTGGGAAACCTTAACCCGTTAAAATCAAAGTACAACACCATCCGGTCGTTCCCGCAAAACACCGATATACAGGTGGACCTGGCTTACGATAACCCGGCGCCGTACAACGGTGGCGGCAATGATATTACCGATGCCCGTTACATCCGCGTACGCATGCAGCATTCTTTCATTGAAATGCCGGAGAACGATTATCGTCCGCGTTTTGATGATCCGCGGGTGGGTTATTT
>DATKHJ010000189.1:0-4232 GCA_035510335.1 Flavisolibacter sp.
CTCGATGGCTACTCTGTTTCAAAAGGCCTTTCTGCCAATCTTGAATTTAACTTCTGGCAACGGCTGAAAGGAAACCTTGGTGTAACGGTGCAGGACGTAGCAAAATACGAGAAAGAGGCAAGCGATAAACTGGTGAAGCAACGTCCGGTATTAACGGAATCGTGGAGTGGTAACTGGGCGGTTTCTTATTCATTTCCAATGGCCGGACTCACCATCGATTACACCGGCAATATCTATGGCCCGATGCGGCTGCCGCTGGTTTCCGAATTTGACCCGAGAAGCCCGACATCACCTGTGTGGAGCTTGCAAAACATTCAACTAACAAAATGGTTTTCCAGCAAGTTTGAAGTGTATGCCGGTATTAAAAACCTGCTGAACTGGACACCGGCAAAAAGCAATCCCTTCCTGATTGCCCGTGCCCACGATCCGTTTGACAAGAACGTGCAGTATGATGTAAACGGAGCAGTGATGCGAACGCCGGAAAATCCCTATGCACTGACGTTCGATCCGGCTTATGTGTATGCACCTAACCAGGGAATGCGTGTGTTTGCAGGCGTGAGAGTGACAGTGAAGTAATGAATAATGAGTAATCAGTAATGAATGGGTCATTTCAAATTGTAGAAAAGTTACTGTTCGCAAAGCTTTTAATTCAAAGCACGAACTCATTATTCATTACTCATTATTGATTATTCATTATTCACAACTCACTCTTCTTACCCTTGTTCAAACAAACAAAAACTTCCCCCTACCCAGGTTTTGTCTTTGTTGTAGCGAACGCCTACCATTTTTCCTTTGCTTAAGCGGCAAAGGTTGTTGGCGGCAACCGGACGGTCTTCTCCGGGCTTCCAAAAATAAAAAAGGCGTATTTCGGCCTTGGCCGGTTCGTCGGGAGTTTCGATAACAGAAGCGTATTGCACCTTGCGTTGCATGATCCAGTTCTCGGGGTCTTTGATGCCGTCAATTTGCTCCTTGGTTACATCAATGATAACGCCTTGTCCCGCGAAAGAAAACAGCGGCTTTACCACGTAGTTTTCTAAATCTTCGGGCAATGCTTTTACGTCGCTGAGGAAACGGGTTTGCGGTACGTAAGGATGATCGATGAACGGTAACGTGAATTTGCTTAAGCGATAAAACCAGTTAGGATGCGGAACCCAGGTTACGTTTAGTTCTTGCAACATCAATTTTCCTTTCTCCTGCACCTCCGCCGATTGCTGAAAAAGATCGTCGAAGATGAGGCGATTGTAAATGCGGTTGATCTTCGTTTTCACACCATCACGCAGGTAAAACAAATCTTTTCCTTCCTGTATTAAATCGGTCAGACAAACAGCTTTTATGCCCAACAAATCTTCCGTGGCACTGAAGTCAATTCTTGTTTTTTGTTTTTCAGGAAAGATCTCCAGTAGTACAACGTTCTCCACCGCTTCCTTTCCAACAATCACTTCTTTCAACAGGTTGATGTAAGAGGCTTTGTTGTAACCATTGAGGTAAACGCTGAATCCATCCGGGCACATAAAATGGCGTTCGTAAATTTCGGGCAGCACTACCTGCCAGGCAAACAGGGTAGGGAAGCCTTGCATTTCAATCAACTGCGGTTCCAGTTCGCCGTTATCATTTAAGCAAATACCAAAGTCAAACGCAATGCAATGCGGGTAATCGTTTTGCCCGGGTACATTCAGTTGTGGCGGAATGGCTTTCTCGCTTTGCTTTTTGTATTCTTCTGTGGTTGTCTGGTCCAGAATTGCTTCGCAGGCATCCAGCATTTTTTGCTTGAAGTCGGCCGGAATAAAAATTGGAGTTTCGGCTACGCGGAAATCAAGCTGACCCGGGTAAACATTTTCAAGATCGTGGATATAATTTCTGTAAGCCTCTTCGGTAAATGCCTGGTTATACTGCTGCCGGATGGACGGGATCATGCTGCGTTGATTTGTTTTCCAAAATAAGTATTTATCATGAATGCAGAGAGGAAGGATATTGGGATAATATGATATTGAGATATTGATTGTGGATGCACGAAATATCCTACTATCTCAATACCCCAATTTCTCACTCTTGCATGGTATGTTATTTGTGCCAATGGCTCTACAGAAATTTAAGTTATGGATAAAAAGCTGGTAGATAAAAGAGTGCAGTCGGCTACACAGGAGCGGTGCATTGTCAACAATATTTATATCGTGGCGCCGGGTGTTTGGCGCATGAAAGATGTGTTTGTAAACGTCTTTATCATTGAAAGCCAGGAACAGCCCGGTTTTGTGCTGGTTGATACCGGTTTGAAATCGTCGTATGCCAAAATAAAGAACATGATTGCGGAAGTAATGGAACCCGGTGCAGTACCGCAGGCCATTGTTCTTACGCATGGGCACTTCGATCATCGCGGTGCTTTGCAACAGCTTGCCAGCGAATGGCGCATTCCTGTTTACTGCCACCACATGGAGCTGCCTTATCTCAATGGCAAGGCCTCTTATCCGCCACCAGACCCAACGGTTGGGGGTGGTGTAATGGCGTCGATGGCGTTCACTTACCCAAGCGGACCAATTGATGTGCAGGAACATTTGCAGGAGTTGCCGGAAGATGGCGTAGTGCCTGCTTTGCCCGATTGGCGCTGGATTCATACTCCCGGCCATACACCGGGCCATGTCAGCCTCTTCCGCGAAGCGGATGGTGTGCTGGTGGCCGGTGATGCGGTTGTGACAACCAAACAGGAATCAATTTTCTCCGTGATGACACAGAAAAAAGTGTTGAGTGGACCTCCAAAATATTTCACTCCCGACTGGGGCGCAGCGGCCCGTTCGGTAAAGGAATTGGCAGCATTAGAGCCAAACGTGATTGTCTCTGGTCACGGGCATGCTCTGTACGGACATGAAGCAAAACTGGCGCTACACAAACTGGCCCGCCAGTTTTGGAAACTGGGCATGCCCGACCGTGGCCGTTATGTTAGCGAACCGGCTTTGTTCAACGACGAAGGCCCAACCTACGTACCGCCCAAAGCAGTGAATTATACCATCATTAAAATTGTTGCCGCTACTGCGCTTGTAGTGATTGGCTATTCCTTATACCGGCGCAAACAAAAGTCCTTAGGAAAAGCTTTGATGACGAGTTCGGTGGCTGTTTTGGGGATGAAGATTCCGACGTTGTGATCGGCAAACGAGAATCGGCAATGAGGCCGTGAATGGTGAATCGTCAGTGGTGAATGAAAGAGCTTTAAGCGAACAGCCTATCGTTTCGATAGGCTGTTCGCTTTGAGTCGTTTATTGCCGATTCTCGTTTGCCGATTGCCGTCTTCACGCCAACTGCCGTTTGTAAAGCTGAATGGTATTTTCAAAGCCGAGATAAATGGCATCGCAAATCAATGCGTGGCCGATACTCACTTCATCCAGCCAGGGAATATGTTGCTTGAAGTATTTCAGGTTGTGGAGGTCAAGGTCGTGGCCGGCATTTAACCCCAATCCAAGCGTCTTTGCTTTTTTTGCTGCTTCCACGTACAGGTTGATGATGCTTTCGCGGTTGCCGGCTGCACATTGTTTGGCGTAAGCTTCTGTGTAAAGTTCAATCCGGTCGGTGCCAGTTGCCGCAGCGCCTTCTACCATTGCCGCATCCGGGTCAACAAAAATGGAAACACGGATGCTGGCCGTTTTAAAAACTCCAATGATCTCTTGTAAATAAGTTTTGTGTTTAATGGTGTCCCAGCCATGGTCAGACGTGATTTGTCCGAGTTCATCGGGAACAAGCGTTACCTGGTGGGGCTTTACCTCCAGCACAAGGTCAACAAACGATTGTTCCCGCGGGTTGCCCTCAATGTTGAACTCCGTTTCGATGATGCGCCTGATGGCTCGCACATCGTTGTAGCGGATGTGGCGTTCATCGGGACGCGGATGCACGGTAACGCCGTCGGCGCCGAAACGCTGCGCATCAATGGCGGCTTTTACGACATCGGGATTGTTACCGCCGCGGCTGTTGCGCAGGGTGGCTATTTTGTTGATGTTAACGGAGAGTTTTGTGGACATGCTGCGAAGATAAAATATGTGTTGGTTTGAAGAGAAGAACACAATTTGTGTAAAATGAATTCTTGGAGGGAAAAAGCAGAATTAGAGGAGAGAAATTGTTGAGGGTTTACAATTTTAGGAACACGAAGAACACGAAGGCGACACAACGAACACAACGCTTCGTGTTCTTCGTGTAAAATCTTGGTGTCCTTTGTGCTCCAAAGTGCTCAATAGAATTACCAACCGTACAAG
>DATKHJ010000190.1:0-4750 GCA_035510335.1 Flavisolibacter sp.
GGATGAAGACGTAGTGCCTGACGAAGCAAATGAGAACAGCGAGGCAATCGACAATGCCGCCGGCGAAGCTTCTACCGAACCTGTGAACGATGAATTGCCCGGTGAGGAAGAAACCGAAAGCCTGCAGGATGAAATAGCGGAAGAAGAATATATCTCCGATGAAATTTTTGCCGCGGAAGATGAAGCAGAAGAGCAACTGCAGGTAGATGAAGAACTGGCTGACGACGACTTACCGGAGGACATTCTCGGCACAGGTGAAGATGCAACAGGTGATGAGGAAGAAGAGGAAGGCAACGAAAAGCCGGAAGCATAAGCCTGCACTTTCCGTAAAAAAATAATCTCCCCAAATCAAGGTTCAGACCATGTTATCTAATCAGCAACTCATTGACCTGGCAGACCGCTTTGGTACGCCATTGTATGTTTATCACGCCGAAAAAATCAGGGAGCAATACGAAAAGCTGACCGCTGGCTTTTCTTCGCTTGATACCCGCTTCTTTTTCGCCTGCAAGGCGCTGACCAATATTAATGTGCTCAAGTACATTGCTTCGCTGGGTTGCGGCATTGATTGCAGCAGCATTAACGAAGTAAAGCTGGCCCTTTATGCCGGTGTTACTCCCGATAAAATTTTGTACACCTCCAACGGAATTGATTTTGAAGAAATCCAGGAAGCTGTTGCAAGTGGCGTGCATGTAAACATCGACAGTCTATCCAACCTTGAAAAATTTGGAAAGGCCTACGGCGATAGCTACCCGGTTGGCGTTCGGCTGCGTCCGAATATTCTGGCAGGCGGTAACCTCAAAATTTCAACCGGCCACGAAAAGAGCAAGTTTGGAATTCCCATTGACCAGGTAGAACTGATTAAACAGCTTATTGAAAGCACTGGGGTAAGAATCAAAACCCTGCACATTCATACCGGGAGCGATATCAAAGATGCAGATGTGTTTGTGCACGGCATTAAAGTATTGACGGAATTAGTGCCGCATTTTCCGCACCTGGAAGTGATTGATTTAGGCGGCGGATTTAAAGTGCCGTACGAGCCGGAAGATGAAGAAACCGACATTTCACACATTGCCGGCAAGCTCAAAAAATACCTGGATTCGCATCTTTTCAACAAAGGAAAAACCTTCCAGTTGTGGTTTGAACCAGGCAAGTATCTGGTAAGCGAATGCGGTTATCTCATCACCAAAGTAAATGTGCTAAAAGACAACGGCGCACAAACATTTGCCGGCGTAAACAGCGGACTCAATCACCTGATTCGCCCCATGATGTACGATGCCTATCATCACATTGTCAACCTTTCCAATCCCGAAGCTGAAGAAAAAGTGTACACGGTTACCGGTTACATCTGCGAGACGGATACGTTTGCAACTGATCGGTTGCTGCACGAAGTAAGAGAAGGCGACTACCTGGTTTTTTACAATGCAGGGGCATACGGATTCGAAATGTCGTCGAACTACAACTCACGCTATAAACCTGCCGAAGTTTTAGTGAAAGATGGCGAAGCCTTGCTGATTCGCCGGCGGGATGAATTTGAAGACCTGGTGCGGAAACAGGTGAATGCTTTATAAAGAAAAATCCCTCAGGCAACTGAGGGATTTTTTTATGCAAAAGGCAAAGCCTTAGATTGGTTTAACCGTGATGGCTGCTTTTGTAGTGGACTTGGTGTTCATCTCCTGCCCGTTAAGGTTGGCGGCCGAATCGGTTGTAGTGGTAAAGTCTCTTTGCTTGATAAGACCAGTGGCTTTATCCAGCACAATTGTACCAGCCGATTTCACAGTACCTTTCACAGAAACGCTCATGCCCATCATGTCTTGTTTTGTATCGATGTTGCCGTTGCTTGTAAAGTCAAGCAGCACTTCCGTGTCGGTAATATCTTTTACCGAATAGTTGGTAACTGAAGAAGTGCCCGCAACCGAAACTGTGTCGTTCCACGAGTCGCCTTTGCCAACTTCGTAGGCGGGGAGTACTTTAAAAAAACTCGGACTGCCTTTTGTTACCGTTGCACCCATGTTCATGCCTTGCAGAAACATGCCTGCCATTCCGGCGTCGGCGCTTTTCTTTTTGCCCTGGTCTTTTGTGGCAGTAATGGTGCCGCTTGCATCCACTGTGAATTCGTCTTTGGCGTTAAGAATGTCTTTCACCGGTTCGCCCAGCATGCCTTTCAAATCCTCTGGTTTGTCGGAATCAATAGATTTTTCCTGGCCCATAATGGAAAGGTCAAGCTTCAGCTTTTTCATTGAACGTTCCAGTGTGGTACCGGCGGCCGATGCACCTTTTACTTCGTAAACTTCGGTGCTGACAGAACTGGACGTTGACTCGCCCATCATCATTTCAGTAGTGGTGCTCGTGTTGGTCACCACTTCCAGTTTTTGTCCGGGCTGAAAACTTAATTTGCCGCTTACCTTTTGCGCCGATGCGCCAACGCAGGCAGCTAAAAAAAGAGGGAGAAAGATTTTTTTCATGTGTAGAGTTGTGTAACAAAGATGAGGTGAAATGGTTCACCCTCGTTGCAAGACGAATGTAAATTAACGTTCTGGAACCGGCGGAAAAAATGCTGGAAAAAAGGATGGTTTACTTTATTTGAAGCCATCCTGAATAAAGGAACTTGCTGCTCTCAACCATCTATCCAAAGAAGTTGGCTTGAATAGATGTTGGCTGGTTAAAATCCTGTGTAAGTTGAAAGATGACAAATAACCATACGTAGCTTGCGAAAAATTTTTCAGATGATACGATTTATGATGAGTGTTTTGCTGCTGGTTTCGCTGGAGAGTTTTGCCGGTGATACGGCCAAACTTTACAACCCGGCTGCTAATGCGGAAAAAGAGCTGGCAGCAGCCATTGCCAAAGCAAAGAAGGAAGGAAAGCATGTAATGATTCAGGTAGGCGGCAACTGGTGCATTTGGTGTTACCGGTACGATGGCTTTGTAAAAGGCGATACAGCGTTGAAGCGGTTAACAGACGAAAACTTCGTGGTGTACCACCTCAACTACAGTCCGGAAAACAAAAACCTGGCAGCGCTTAAAAAACTCGGTTTCCCGCAGCGGTTTGGCTTCCCGGTTTTTGTGATTTTGGATGCGAAAGGGGGCCGACTGCATACGCAGGATTCGGCGTTATTGGAAAAGGAAAAAAGCTACGATGCCGATAAGGTAAAATCGTTTCTGCAGGCATGGACGCCGAAAGCACTCGACGAAAAAAGTTATAAAGAGTAAATTCGAACATGCAACAAACGTCTTCTAATGCAGCCACACATCAAACGGCTGCATTTTTTTCGCTCATCAATCACCCGGTCAAGTTCCGGCTGTACCTGCTAAAAAACCTGCCGGCCGGCTATTTCAGCGGACTGAAAATTGTGCATGCCAATCCTTCTTCCTGCGCCGCATCCATTCCGTTTAAATGGCTGACGCAAAACCCGTTTCGCTCCACCTATTTTGCCAGCTTAAGCATGGCGGCCGAATTAAGCACCGGCGTGTTGGCAATGGCCCAGGTTTACAAACGCAAGCCTGCAGTTTCAATGTTGGTAACGGGCATTGAAGGAAAGTTTTACAAAAAGGCAACAGGCCTTACCATTTTTCAATGCGATGACGGCGGAAAAATTAGTGACGCAGTTGCCAACACCATTTCATCAAAAACAGCACAGGAAGTAAAGGCGCATTCTGTTGGAAAAAATAAAGAGGGAGAAGTCGTTGCTGAATTCTGGATCACCTGGTCGTTCAAAGCAAAATGAAAAATAGAACACAGATTTTTATGATGGTTAAGATTTACACCAATCATCATGAGTGTTCACTAACGCCAAACCCCAAATCCCAAACTCCAAATTTTTACCACCTCGCCACAATCTTAAAATTAATCAGCCGCGGTGTTAAGCGGTTGGGAAGTGTAAACGTGTTGTTTGCAAAATCTTTAATCAGCAGGTAAGAAATCGTGTTGTCGCGGTCAATCAAATTAAACACTTCCAGGCTTGCCCAAATGTTGTCAAAATTGCGAAAAGGCGATTTGCTGCGCCGGTTCGATTTTTCACCGTCCAGCAGTAATGCACTGAAACCGATATCTACCCGCATGTACGGTTCTATGCGTAGCGCATTGCGGTAACGAACGCTGGCCGGAATATTGTACGGAAGATTGGTTCCATACAACGTATTGATGTAAACCTTAAAGTTTTTATTGGTGGCCAGATAATCCTGGAAGAACATGCCGAACGTAATCGTTCTATCCGTTGGCCGGCGCAGCCAGCCGCCTTCTACGGTGCTGCTGTCGGTTGGCGCTCCCAGCGAATCAATCGTGTACGCTTTGTAAAAATCATTCGCCAGGTTTTCTCTTGTACGCATAAAGCCTAAGCTCACCCAGCTTTCCGCATCTTTCACCAGTTCGCCAAACAGGCGCATTTCAATTCCCGTTGCATAAGCCTTTGCGCTGTTCTCGCCAAAATAACGAATGCGAACATTGTCAATGTCGTACGGAACTACATTCGTCATGTACTTGTAGTAAGCTTCGGTTGTCAGTCGCAGCGGACGGTTAAAGCCAATGAAATTGTAATCTAACCCGGCTACGCCTTGCCAGCTTCGTTGTGCTTTTAAACCGGTGTTGACGGTGCCATCGTAACGGCGCAGTTCGCGGTAAAACGGTGGCTGGTGATAAGCGCCAACTGCTGTGCGAAAAACAATGTCTTTCTTTCCACCGGGTTTCCACGAAAGGCCAAGGCGGGGAGAAATGAGCAGCTCGCCGTTGAGGTCATTGTAATTAAACCGTACGC
>DATKHJ010000191.1:0-3918 GCA_035510335.1 Flavisolibacter sp.
GCCTTTGATGCCTGTAAAAGTTGTAAAGCTGCTTCCTGTATTGCTAATGTTCAGGGCAATCATTCCGCCATCAGTGGAGCCGGAAAAAGGCAATGTAAAACTCTGCGTCTGCCAGGTGGCATTTCCATCTGCATCACTCACAAGCACCTTACCGGCTGCCGCGCCATTGCCTCGTAAACGAAACGTTCCGGCAACATCCAGATAAGCCGACGGCGTTTCGGTATTGATGCCGATAAAACCGCTTCCAACAGAGCCTGATGATTTCATAAAAGATAAATCGCCATAACGGATGTAGAGTTTGTCATCGGCTACTTCTTCGCCTATGGAAACATAGCTTCCATCACCAAACTTGAGAAGATTTTTGCGAGCCTGTTGATTTAAAGGAGCGTTCTTTCCTACTTTAATAATACTGTCCACATGTAAGTTTTCAGTAGGTGTGGGCATGTTTACGCCAACATTCTGTGCCTGGGTAAAGGTGCATACGAAAGCCAAAAAGCCAATACAAAGCAATTGTCTCATAAGAAGTATAATGGTGGTTTATAAACTGATTTCAATCTGCTTTACCGTTACGTCTTTCCCGTTCTCAATGCGCAACGAATACAGGCCTGCTTCCAAATCATCCAACTGGAGTTGATTGATGCCGTTGTGCAATGAAAAACGTTGTAATTCTTCGCCGCCTCTGCCCAATAAAAAAGCCTCTGCTTTTTTGTGTTGCAAATCGTTGTAGTGTATCAGAACGTTGTTCCTGACAGCCGTTTGGTGTACCTGAATTTTGATCAAGCCAAAAGGATTATTCGCCGAATGTATCAGCAGGCAACGGGTGTTGTACCCGCTATTTAGAATCTGGGGAGAATGAGGTAGAATTCGGCCTTAATGAACTATGAACGGGCCATCATTTTTAAAAAATCAAACTTGCGGCGGCGGGCAATTTCCACTTTTGCTCCATCGGAAAGAAGAATGAAACCAGGCTCACCGTTAACGATAGATTGTACATGCGAAAGGTTCACAAGGTGTGATTGATGAACCCGGAAAAAACCTTTATCGCTTAGCTGTTCGTCAAACGTTTTTAAGGTTTTTGTCACCAGTATTTTGGGCTTGTTGGTAAAGTAGATGGTGCTGTAATTATTGTTCGATTCAATGCGAATAATGTCGTCCGTTTCCACCACCAGCGTGCCTTTGCCGGTTGACAGCATCAACTTTTTCTTTTGCTGCGCCGATGCATCCTGCCGCAGCAGTGCTTCGCGTTTTTCGCATTTTTCAACTGCGGCTTCCAGTTCATCCAAACCAATGGGTTTTAACAGGTAATCCACTGCTTCGGATTTAATGGCATCCAGCGCATACTGATGATGCGCCGTGGTAAACACAACAAAAAAATGGCGTTGCGGTAATTTTGCCAGCAGTTGCAAACCGGTGCAGCCAGGCATTTCCACATCTAAAAAAACAAGGTGCGGCGTTGTGGATTGGAGGAGTTCAACCGCTTTTGCTGCATCGTTTTCCGTAGCCGTTATGGTGAGCCTGCCCGTAAATTTTTTTTGGATCATGGCCGATAACAGGTCGATACAATGCTGTTCGTCATCTACAATTACACAATTAAGCATGGGCAAGCGTTAGTGGTAAAATAATTTCAATTTTTGTTCCGGCCGGTTCTCCGTTTGTTGCTTTGTCGGTGATGGATACGGCTGCTTCAATACCCGCTTCTTTTTGCATGAGTTGAATGCGTTGAAGCGAGATGTTTAACCCCATTGATTTGTGATGCGTGTCTTTCAGTTTCAGGGAAGCTTCACGCCCAATGCCGTTATCTTCTACCACGCAATGCAGGGTGTTGTCGCGGCGACGAATGCTGATGCACAAATCGCCGTGTGTTTTCTTTGGATTCAGGCCGTGCCAGATGGCGTTTTCAATATAAGGTTGCAGCAGCAGTGGCGGAACCATTACAGCATTAACATCCAGGTCCTCATCAACACTGATACAGTAATCAAATTTTTGATTGCTGCGGCGGTGTTCCAGCTCTACATACAATTTTAGCGACACCAGCTCTTTTTGCAGCGGCACCAGCTTTGCTTCCGAATTTTCCAGTACGGAGCGTATCAGCCTTGCAAACTTGGTGAGGTATTCGGCAGCATCTTCCTGCCTGCTTTCCCAGATGTATTTCTGAATAGAGTTGAGCGAGTTGAAAATGAAATGCGGGTTCATCTGGCTGCGCAGCATGGCCAGTTCGGTTTCGGTAATCCGGTGCGCAGCGGTTTCCAGTTCCAGTTCTTTCTGGTGCTTTGCAGCGGTTAATTGAATGGCTTCAATGCGACTGGCTACAAGCGTTGCAATGGTGGTGACAATTTGCAGGTGGTGTTGGGTAAAGAAGTTTTTCTGCGCCTGCTCAATGTTGATGGCGCCCAACACCCGGTTGTTGCCAATCAGCGGCACGCAAAGTTCGCTTTGGCTGATGATGGTGTCGGCTGAAACATACCGTGAGTCTTTGCTTGTATCGTTCAGTAAAATTGGCTGCCCACTGCTGACGGTTGCACCAACAATGCCGTGGTTTTTTCGAAGGTGATATTTTTCGGCATCCGGCCGGCCGTCAATGGCGCCTTTCAAACCGTAGCCGCCCTGCTGAAGCAGCAGTTCCCGTTCTTCATCCCAGAGGTAAATCATGCAGTTGTCAAAACCCAGGCGGCCAATCAGGTCCTTGGCAACGTTGTCAAGTACATCCTGCGTTGTTCGTTTGGTTAACAGCAAGCCGGAAAAAAATGAACTGATCTGTTCCATCTCCAGCCGTTGCCGGTACGATTCAATTTCCAATTGCTGCCGCTCCAGTTTTTGTTTTTGCTTTTGCTGGAGGCTGCGTACCCGCCGTTTGTACAAAAGGGCCAAACCAAAAATGAGAGAACCCCCCACCAACAGGAGAAACCAGCCTTTTTTCCAAAACGGCGGAAGAATGGTAAAATGCAGCGTTGCGGGTTGCGAACTCACGCTGCCATCCGGCCCAACAGCCACAACGGAAAATGCATAATTGCCTGGTGATAATTCTGTGTAAAGAACCGAACGGTGCGTGCCTGCATTGCTCCATTCTTTGGAGTTGTTTAAACGATAGCGGTACGTGATGCCTTCCGGTTCGGAATAATTCACGCAGGCATATTCTATTTGCAAAACGTTTTGATTGTATGCCAGCTCCATTGGCTGCTGCGGCACGGCAGCAGGGAAGAGAAGGCCCGCTTCGTTCTGCATTTGCAGGCTGGTAATAAAAACCGGCAGTGGCGAAGCAACAGGTATTTTGGGCGACGAATAAACTGAAAAGCCGCCTTCAAAACCAACTATGCTTTCACTGTTGACAATCGACACATCCTGCTCCAACAACGAACTGCTCATGTGTACCGGCACCGAATGGTTGGTGAATGTTTGCGTTTCCGGCGCAAAAGAAAAAACACCGGCATTGCCGCGGCCAACGATATGATTGTTTTTATCTACACCAATTGAATAAACATAGCCCGATGCAAGGCCATTTTTTTGCGAATAGTTGGTGAAGGATTTCTTTGCCGTATCATACATTGTCAGCCCGGCCATGTTGCCAATCCACAGCCGGCCTTTGTTATCCAGCAACAGATCCGCACACCGGTTTTTTACCTCGTACGCTTTATCTGAATACTGGCGATGCGGTGTAAATGTTTTGGTGGCGATGTTAAACGAAAACAGGCCGTATTTCACGGATGCCAGCCATATTCTTCCCCTGTTATCAGGACAAACAGCTCTTGTAAAAAAGGGAAGAAGAAAGGAAGCGTTTTCCACTTCTGTACCGGAGAAGCGGCAGGCATAACCAGTCGCTTTTTTTGTTTGGGGATCGAAATGCAGTAAGCCATCATCAGTGCCAATCCAAAGTTGCTGCTGCACGTCAAAAGCGGCATCATAAAACGTCCGGTCTTTTGT
>DATKHJ010000192.1:0-6074 GCA_035510335.1 Flavisolibacter sp.
TTGCCTACGCCATTACCGACCTGACGAAAGACGGTGCCGGCTGGAATGCCCTGCGCAAACTTGATTTGCAAACAGGCCAGTACAGCGATGTGCTGATCAACGGCACTGATGCGAAGCTGGCCGTGTACGACGCCGCTACAAAAAAACAATTAAGCCTTCAACCCGATGCCCGCTATGGTAACCTGCTGCAAACACCATTTAGCACCGGTGTTGCTGCTGCAGCGTACGATAAACGTCACAACCGTTTGTACTTTACACCCATGTTTGCCGATCAGCTGCGTTATGTTGATCTGAAAACAATGGCCGTGTATTTTGTTACCGGACAGGCCTTCACCGGCAAAGGCGATATGCACAACGACGAAGCGAAGATCATCACCCGCATGGTGATTGCGCCGGACGGAAACGGCTATGCTATCAGCAACGATGCAACTTCTTTCATTCGCTTCTCCACCGGCAAAAAACCAAAGATTGAACAACTGGGTACGCTGGTAGATGATCCTTCCAACAACGGCGTTTCTATTCACAACCGTTGCAGTTCTTTCGGCGGCGATATGATCGCTGATGATGAAGGCAACTTCTACATTATTTCAGCAAGAAACAATGTGTTTAAAGTGAACGTGGAAAACAAAGTCGCCAAACACCTTGGCACCATTCAAAACCTGCCGGCCAACTTTACCACAAACGGCGCTGTGGTAGATGGCGATGGCAACCTGCTGGTGAGCAGCGCCACCGACAGCAAATCATATTTTGTTGTCAATCCAAAAGACTGGACGGCGGCCGCTTACATTGGTGCGCCTTCTGTTTTCCGCAGTTCCGACCTGGCCAACAGCAACTACCTGTCAACCGCTAAAAAAGGAGTTACGGAGATTGCCTTGATCACCAAAGAAGAAGAAAAATTCTCCAAGCTGATTGCTGTTTATCCCAACCCGGTTACCGCCAACCGTATTTCTATTCAGTTCAGCAAAGTGCCGCAAGGCGATTATACGGTTGAATTAACCGATGCGCTGGGCCGTAGTGTTCATCACCGCAGAATCACCATCAATAACGACGTGCAGGTTCAGCCGTTCACGATAAGCGAAGGCGCCTCCAAAGGCATGTATATGGTGAAGGTGTACGACGCGGAAAAACAATCAGTGTTTACCCAGAAGGTGATTGTGCAGTAGGGACGGCCCCGGCCTCCCCAAACCCCCTCCAGTGGAGGGGCTTTTAAGCACAGACACCTGCTTTTACACGATATTTTAAAGACTCAATCATTCAGTTGGTTGAGTCTTTTGTTTTTTACTACGGAGAAGTAGAGAAAAAGAGTTTGCGCAGAGCGAACTTTCGTTGCGCCGCTGCGCCTTTGCGTGAAATCCACTTGCACAGAATCAAGGTTAGCATAAAAAAGGATATTTAATCAAGCTGGCTTTGTGCTTAGTTCACCTCCCCACTGGCGAGGCGGGAGAGGCCCCGTAATTGAAAAAGCGGAAAGATGTATGATTTCATTAAGTAGTTAGGCAGGCCGGCTCCGTTATCTTTGCAGGGCAAAAACAATCCCTTGGAGAAAAGCAATTTTGTTGACCAGATACGGATTTTCTGCCGTAGCGGTCATGGTGGCGCAGGCATTAAACACTTTCGCAGAGACAAATTAACGGCCTACGGCGGTCCCGATGGCGGCGACGGCGGCCGTGGCGGACACATTATTTTGCGGGGCAACCGCAACCTGTGGACACTGCTTCACCTGCGTTACCATAAAAACGTGCTGGCCGAGGACGGCGACAAGGGCCGGGACAACAACCAAACCGGCCGCATGGGAAGGGACATTGTTCTGGAAGTTCCCCTAGGCACTATTGCTATGGACGAGGAAACCGGCGAAAAAGAAGCCGAGGTTTTGCACGACGGCGAAGAAATCATCTGGCTTCCCGGCGGCAAGGGCGGCCTGGGAAATACCAATTTTAAAACGCCTACCAACCAGGCGCCGGAATATGCACAACCCGGCCTGCCGGGCATTGAGGGGTGGAAGGTTTTAGAACTAAAAGTGCTGGCAGATGTGGGCCTGGTAGGCTTTCCCAACGCCGGTAAATCAACCCTGCTTTCGGTAATGACGGCCGCCAAACCCAAGATTGCCGACTATGCTTTTACCACCATTACGCCCAATTTGGGCATGGTGGAGTACCGCGACGGCCGTAGCTTTTGCATTGCCGATTTGCCCGGAATTATTGAAGGCGCAGCCGAAGGCAAAGGCCTCGGCCACCGCTTTTTGCGGCACATTGAACGCAACTCTATTCTGCTATTTTTAATTCCGGCCGATAGCAAAGACCACCGCAAAGAATTTGACGTTCTGCTGAACGAGCTGGAAGAATACAACCCCGAACTGGTGCACAAGCAATTCATCATTGCCATTTCAAAAAGTGATATGCTGGACGAGGAACTGATGGCTGCCATTAAAAAAGAACTGCCCGAAGGCATCCCGCATATTTTTATTTCGTCTGCCATTCAAAAAAACATCCCCGAGCTGAAAGATCTTCTCTGGAAAACCTTGAATGCACAAACCAATCAAACTTCCCTATGAGTGTTCTCGATACCCTCTTCCGCCTCTTCATGTTCATTCTTCCCTTTGCCTTGTGCTTTGCCGGTTATATCTGGATTGGCAAAAAGGCCTGGAAGGCGCCGAACAACCCGGCCAAATACATTTCCCTGTTGTTTGTTGCCGGCGGTGCCGGATATACAGCCTACAAGGTGATTCGTTTAGCAGGCGGTATTCTGACAAACGACAATTTTGAATTTGCCATCATCATCATCACGGTTTTTGTTTTGTTCTTTGCATCCGTTGCATTGGCCTTTGCCGAGCCGGAGAAAAAATAAGGAAGCGACAGCTGAAAGATTTTTTTGGAAAAGACGCTGATAGAACACCGCTGCTTCACTGAACTATTTCCTTCTGCATTTTTGTTTGTTCAGAAGCAAAAAGCCTTTGCCACTTTAACAAAGCGGGGCTTTGCGGCAGCTGCTTTCCAAACCGGATTTTGAATAAGTTTGCCCACTCAAAAATTCACATATGAAAAGAATAACGCTTGCACTCGTTCTTAGTGTGACCATGATGTTCCGTGCGGCTGCCGACGAAGGCATGTGGCTCCCGCTGCTGCTGGGACAACAGGTGTACAACGACATGGTGAAGAAAGGTCTCAAACTCACCAAAGAACAACTTTACTCCATCAACAAACCATCGGTAAAAGATGCCATCATCATTTTTGGCGGCGGCTGTACCGGCGAAATCGTTAGCCCGCAAGGATTGATTTTTACCAACCACCACTGCGGTTACGGCGCTATTGCCAGCGCCAGCACTACAGAGCGCAACTACCTGCAAAATGGCTTTTACGCCAAAAGCATGGGCGAAGAATTGCCCACCAATCTTTCCGTTCAGTTTTTGTTGCGCATTGATGACCTGACAAAGCTGGTGAACGATTCGCTGAAAGGCTTAGCCGGTGCCGAAAGAGCAACCCGTCAAACGCAGATCCTGAACAACATCAATGCACGCATGAGCGATGCTTCGCAGAGCATTGAAACAAGAGTAAGCCCGCTGTTCAAAGGCAACCAGTTCCTGGCCTTTGTGTACCAGCGTTACACCGATGTGCGCCTGGTAGGCACGCCACCCGAAAGCATTGGCAAGTTTGGCGGTGATAGCGACAACTGGGAATGGCCACGCCACACCGGTGACTTTTCTATCTTTCGTGTGTACGCAACAAAAGACGGCAAGCCCGCCAAACACAGCGCCGACAACGTTCCGCTGAAGCCAAAGCATTACCTGCCCATCTCTATCAAAGGCGTAAAAGAAGGCGATTTTGCCATGATCTTTGGTTACCCCGGAAGCACCAACCGTTACGAGTCGTCGCTGGGCATTAAGCTGGCTACCGACATCAACAACCCTACGCTGGTAAAGCTTCGCGATGTGCGCCTGAAATACATGTTTGAAGAAATGAAGAAAGACCCGGCAACAAAACTAAAGCTGGCATCTGACTACGCATCTATTGCTAACTACTGGAAGTTTTACCAGGGCGAAACCGAGCAGCTTTACAAATACGATATCTACGGGCAAAAAAGAAAAGAAGAAGAAGTCTTTACCAAATGGGCCGCCAACAAGCCGGAATACGCCAACATTTTTAAAGACCTGGAAACTACGTATGCGGCCTGGCGTCCGTATGCCATGCAGCGCCAATACATCACCGAAGGTATTTTGGGCTCGCCGCTTTTGGCCTTTGCCTCTTCTTTACAAGGTGTGGAAACAGCCCTGACAAGGCCCGGCACTTCTACGGCCGATATCAGGCGGGCGGTGGATGCAGCGGCCAATGCACGAAAGAATTTCCTGGCTTCGCACAACCGCGTTTCTGACCAAAACATTGTGGGTGCCGTGTTGCAGATGTATTACCAGGACATTCCGAAAGACCAATACCCGCAAGGATTGTTTGAAGCCATCCGTAACGAATACGGTGCGCTGGACAAAGCCGGCACTTACCAGAAATATGCAGAGGTCATCTTCCGCGAAACAATGATCTTGGACCATGCGAAATGGAATGCGTTTGTGACCAATCCCAATGCGGCCAACCTGCAGCAGGACCTGGCGTTTAATCTTGCCAGTACGTTTGTAAAAAACTACTCCGGCAAATACCTGCCGCTGTACCAGCAGTTCATGTCGAAGAACAACGAGTGGGCAAGGCTTTACCTGAAAGGTGTAATGGAACGTGATCCGAAGAAAGTAATGTACCCCGATGCCACGTTTACCATGCGGGTAAGCTATGGTAAGGTAGATGACTACGAACCAAGAGACGGCGTTCGTTACGACTATGTTACCACCTCTAAAGGTTTGCTGGAAAAATACAAGCCGGGTGATTACGAGTTTGACCTGCCGAAAGAGCTGGTTGAAAAGATCAAGGCGAAAGATTTCGGCCAGTACAAAGATGCCCGTACCGGCGACCTGGTGGTTGGCTTTATCAGTTCAAACGACATTACCGGCGGTAACTCCGGTTCGCCTGTTATCAACGGCAATGGCGAATTGATTGGCCTTGCTTTCGATGGCAACTACGAAGCATTAAGCCACAAGCTGGCCTTCGACAAAGACCTGAACCGCACTATCAATGTAGACATTCGTTATGTGCTCTGGTGCATTGATAAATTAGGCGGTGCGCAGAATTTGATCAAGGAATTAACGATCAGGAAATAGCTGATTTTTCTTATTGAAGAAGCCATCCAATAAGGGTGGCTTCTTTGTTTTAGAAATAAAAAAGAAAGACTTGCAATTTTAAAAAGTCACTATTATTTTACCTGCCTAAACTAACTGCATATATGAAACTTAGTAAATTTTTCATCACTGTATTGATGATTACAGGACTACTGGTATATATTTCCTGCCGGAAGGCAGATACACAAAGTCATGAAAAAGTAAAAACCGAAACCATCGAGGATAAGTTCTTCAACTCACACCGCACAACAGACCCCACAGAAAAAGCACTCGTTGATTTTTTAGAAAGACAAAACAATAAGCTTCATTTTGTAGAAAAGACCGTAAAGCAAATTGGCTATCCACGTTGGGACAAGGCACTGGCTGTTAAAAATAACAGCGCTAATAAAAGGGGAAGATCAAGTAACCAGGACTCTGTCAATATCTTTTATATTCCTTTCGTAAGAGATAGTCAAAACTTCGTAAATGCATCCCTGATTATCAAAACACAAGCAACGGATACCAGCTTTACCTATCTGTGCGACTGGCAGTATCAAAACAAACCACACGGTTCTCCTGCTGAAAGCGGGTCTGCCGAAAAACATGCCTTATTATTCATGGTATTGGATAACCGGATGTTTGGTTATACGGAATTTAATTTAACCGATACCAGCTTATTTCCGGCGGCGGTGCCGCGTTCAGGAGGAGGCAAAAAACTGGGCTTGTTGAATGTGTCTAATTCATTATCGGCAAAGATGGCCCTGGCTTATCATGAAATATGTGTGGATTTTTATATTTGTGGTGATCTCACTTATTGTGCCAATGGATGTGACTACTTGAATTGTATATCAGGTCCAGGTCAAGCCGGGCATTGCTACCTCGT
>DATKHJ010000193.1:0-7264 GCA_035510335.1 Flavisolibacter sp.
GAATAACCACTTTTGCAATCTCATCTTCAAACTGGTGCATGGCGGAAATGGTAATGAGCTCGCCAACAAAAAGTACAATCAGCCAAATAACCCGTTTTTTAAACAGCGTTAGCAGCGAAATTTCAAGGTAAGGCTCGTCCAGCGCTTCCGTACCACCAATCTTTTGAATGTCTTCGGTAAATTCTTCGTTGGCCACCCAAAGAATATCATCAATGGTAACAATGCCGAGGAGTTTATTGCTGTTGCTCACCACCGGCAGCGCCACACGGTTGTTCATTTTAAAAGCTTCGTTGGCTTCTTCCTGGTCGGCGTAAGCGTTTAAGGAAATCACCCTGTCGTCCATCAACGCACTTACTTTTTTATTGGGCGATGCAAGAATAAATTCACGAATCCGGATGTCATCCAGCAGTTCGCCTTTTTCGTTGATGACATAGATCACATCAATGGTTTCACTGTTCTTGCCCACCCGGCGAATAATGTCCAACACCTGCTGCACGGTGTTGTTCTCGTACACGTACACATAGTCCGGCGTCATCAGACGGCCTACGCTGTTTTCTGGGTAACCCAGGAGTGACAACGTGATTTTCCGCTCTTCAGGATTTAAAAGTTTGATTAGTTCCCGCACCACATCACTTGGCAAATCTTCCAGTAGCGCTGTACGGTCATCAGGTGGAAGTTCATTCAGCAGTTCTGCCGTTTTGCTGGGAGGCAGCTTTTGAATAATGTCCTGCTGGGTTGGTGTTTCCAGTATTTTAAAAACGCCGGAAGCCCGGTGAATGGACATGTACATGATGATGGTTGCATCGTGTTCAGGCACGGTGTAAATCAGCTCCGCTACATCGCTGATGTTTTGCTGGTCCAAAAAATGTCCAATCTCCACCGGGTCGCCATTCGTCAGCACATGCTCCAGTTCCGCCTGTAATGTTTCCAACGTCATGCGCCAAATTTAGTGCAGTATTTCAACGCAGCCTATCTTCACGCTTATTTAATATGGCAGCAAAATCATTGAGTTATTTGCGGGAAGGCATCTATGTTGCGGCAACAAAAAAAATGGGGCGAGGGGTGTTTACATCGGAACCCATTGCTGCCGGCAAATTAATTGAACTGGCGCCGGTGATCGTGATGACTGCGGAGGAAAGAGTGCTGCTTGATAAAACGCTTCTGCACGATTATATTTTTGAATGGGGCAAAAAGCAGGACCAATGCGCCATGGCGCTTGGACTGGTTTCGGTGTACAATCATTCGTATGCCGCCAATTGCGAATACGGTATGTATTTTAACAAGGCTGCCATCAGCATCATTGCCATCCGCGACATTAAAGCAGGCGAGGAGTTGTTTATTAATTACAACGGAACGTGGAATGATGAAAAGAAGGTGTGGTTTGATAAGTGAGCCAAGGGCCAATGCTACTATTTAACTTCTGTTGCGTCGCACTCTTGTACGTTCGGTATTTCTATTCAGCTAAATCCACCGCAGCGAACATGAGTCAATAGAGAAAACGCAGGGGAGAACTTCTCTGCGAAACCTTCGCTTCTCTTGTTCTCTGCGATAAACCTGCGCCTACTTCAACAAGTTTTTAATCTCATTCAACTTTAGCAACGCTTCTACCGGCGTTAAGCGGTTAATGTCGATCCCTTCCAGCATCTTCCTGATATCGTCAAACGTCTGGCTGTGTGCATCAAAAATGCTCAATTGCATTTTCGGGACAGAAAGCGCTTTTACATTTTCTGCCAGTGCGCCATCCACATGTTTTGCTTCCAAACCTTTCAATACTTCATTGGCGCGGTTCACCAAACTGTTTGGCATGCCCGCCATCTTGGCTACATGAATACCAAAGCTGTGCGTACTGCCACCGGGAGCCAGTTTGCGCAGGAAGATGATCTTGTTACCCACCTCTTTGTTGGTGACATGAAAGTTTTTTACCCGCGGCAATTTGGCCTCCAGTTCGTTCAACTCGTGGTAATGCGTGGCAAAAAACGTTTTTGGTTTTTCCGGTGTGCCGTGTAAATGTTCAACAATGCTCCACGCAATGGAAATACCATCGTAGGTAGAAGTGCCACGGCCAATTTCATCCAGTAAAATCAGGCATCGCGGTGATACATTGTTGATGATGGAAGCCGTTTCGTTCATCTCCACCATGAACGTACTTTCGCCGGCGCTTAAATTATCGGAGGCACCAACACGGGTAAAAATTTTATCCGTCAGCGAAATAGTTGCTTCGCTGGCCGGCACAAAACTTCCCATGTGTGCCATCAAAGTTATCAGCGCTGTTTGGCGCAGCAAAGCTGATTTACCGCTCATGTTTGGACCGGTAAGAATGATGACCTGCTGCTCTTCTTTATTCAGCAATAAATCATTGCTTACATATTGCTCCGAAGGCGGTAGCGAACGTTCAATCACCGGGTGACGGCCTTCTTTTATTTCCAGCGCATCGCCATCGTGCAGCGATGGTTTTTTGTAGTTGTATTGAAGGGCATTGTGTGCAAAGCAGCAAAGGCAGTCAAGCGTAGCGGCAATTTGCGCATTGGTTTGAATAGGCGAAATAAAATCGTGGAGTTCGTTCAGCAGCGCATCAAAAAGCTGCAGTTCAATGGCCAGGATTTTTTCTTCTGCACCCACAATTTTCTCTTCGTATTCTTTCAGCTCCGGCGTGATGTAGCGTTCGGCGTTAGCCAGCGTTTGTTTGCGCATCCACGCTGCCGGCACTTTAGCTTTGTGCGAGTTGGTGACTTCCAGGTAATAGCCAAACACATTGTTGTAACCAATCTTCAGCGACGAAATACCCGTGTTCTCACTTTCCTTTTGTTGCAACTTCAGAAGGTATTCTTTGCCGTGCAGCGCAATGCTGCGAAGCTCGTCGAGCTCTGCATTTATGTCTTTGTTGATAAAGCCGCCTTTGGCTGCCACCGCGGGTGGATTATCCAAAATGGTTTTGAAAATCTTTTCTGAAATATAGTGACAGGGATTCAGCGTGTCGCCCAAACGTTTCAGGTAATCGCTGCTGCTTTCGGTGCAGGCTTGTTTAATAATCTCGATCTGCTTCAGCGATCTTCCCAGTTGCAAAATCTCGCGGGGATTGATCTTTTTTAGCGGAATTTTCGACACCAGGCGCTCCATATCGCCGCACTGTCGCAGTGCATGAAGTAGTTTGTTTCGAAGGTCGGTTTGCAGAATCAATTGCTCGACGGTGCCCAGTCGTTCGTTGATCTTTTGAATGTCTTTCAACGGGAACACCACCCAACGTTTGAGCATGCGTGCACCCATGGGTGTCACCGTTGCATCCAGCACATCCAGTAAACTCCTGCTGCCTTCGTTGGTGCGGTGAATAAGCTCCAGGTTGCGAATGGTAAAGCGGTCCATCCACAGGTAATCGGCCTGCTCCAGTTTGTGTACCGATGTAATGTGCTGCAGGTTGGGATGCTCGGTTTCCTTCAGGTAATGCAGCACGGCGCCGGCGGCCACAATGCCTTCGCTTGCGCCTTCAATGCCGAAGCCTTTCAGCGAATGCGTGTCGAAATGCTTGAGCAAACTTTCTTCGGCGTATGCCAGGGCAAAAATCCATTCATCCAGTGTGTAGGTATAAAACTTCGACCCGAATTCTTCTTTGAATTTCTTCTGGTGATGACGCTGGTAGATGACTTCTGCAGGCTTAAAACCCGTGAGCAGTTTGTCGGCGTATTCGCGGTCACCTTCGGCAATAAAAAATTCGCCGGTGGAAATATCCAGGAACGCCATACCGTATTTGGTGTCGGTAAAATGAACGGCTGCTAAAAAGTTGTTGGCATTGTAGTCGAGCAGTTTGTCGTTCGTTGCCGTGCCGGGAGTCACCATTTCCGTTACACCACGCTTCACAATTCCTTTCACCGTTTTCGGGTCTTCCAGTTGATCGCAAATAGCCACGCGGTAACCGGCTTTCACCAATTTGTGCAGGTAAGTATCCAGCGCATGGTGCGGAAACCCGGCTAGCTCGTTTTCAGAAGCGCTGCCGTTGTTTCGTTTGGTTAGCGTAATGCCCAACACCTGCGATGCAATCACAGCATCCTGTCCGAAAGTTTCGTAAAAATCTCCTACACGGAACAGCAAAATGGCATCAGGGTATTTGGCCTTGATGGCTTTGTGCTGCTGCATCAGCGGTGTTTCTGCGGTCTTTGCCTTACTCATAGCGATTGCGGCAAAAATAGCGGCGGCGGCCAGTTTCAGAGGCTTTTTTTATCCACGCTGAAACCATAGCTACATTTGCGCCGATTTAAAGCGCCGGGGAGACGAAAAGACAATAAGTGGAAAAATCGTCTTACCGCCTTTCCGGCAAAAGAAAAACGTATGCGCAAACTCAGCATGGATGAATTAGGCCGGAAGACCGTAGAAGAATTCCGCCAATCGGAAAAGATACCGGTGATAGTTGTGTTGGAAAACATTCGCAGCGCCTACAACGTGGGTTCTGTTTTCCGTACGGCAGATGCCTTTCTTCTCGAAAGCATTTACATCTGCGGTTACACCGCTTTCCCGCCACACAAAGAGATCAAAAAAACAGCGCTGGGCGCAGAAGAAAGCGTTGCCTGGAAACATTTTAAAAACATCGGTGAAGCCATTGAAGAAATCAGGGCGCAAGGTTTTAAAGTGTACGCGGTAGAGCAGGCGGTGGATAGCTGGAAGTTGGGTTCTTTTTCAACCGAAGAGGATAAGATTGCCGTGATTCTGGGCAATGAAGTTACCGGCGTGGAGCAAAGCACCATTGCGCTTTGCGACGGTGTGATTGAGATTCCGCAACTGGGCATGAAGCATTCGCTGAACGTGGCTACGGCGGCGGGAGTGGTGTTGTGGGAATTGGTCAGAACCAGGATTAAGTTTGTCTGAACCATGATTTGGGTGGATTGAGAGGATTTGCGGGAAATAGAAATCTGTCGCTTTCTTTGCGACGCTTTACAATTATGTCAACAGTTAAGAATTATCTCTCTCTTATCAAGTTTTCGCATACCATTTTTGCAATGCCATTTGCATTGATTGGATTTTCATTGGGGATAAAAAAACGAAACGTAGATTTTTTTGATGGGCAATGGAACTTGAACAAGACAATCGGTTGGGAGGCAGAAAAAATGAACTTCTCATCCGACTCTCTCATATATGAATTAATGTCCGGAGCAAACCCTTATTTCGCGGTCATTCGTACTTTTTTGTTAGTTCTTGCTTGCATGATCACGGCCCGCAGTGCCGCGATGGCGTTTAACCGCTACCTCGATCGCAAATGGGATGCACTCAATCCACGTACTGCCATTCGTGAAATTCCGAAAGGCATCATCACACCAAAGAATGCGCTGGTCTTTACAATCGTTAGTTGCTTGCTTTTTATAACAGCCACCTACTTTATCAACCGCATTTGCTTTTTTCTTTCGCCGGTAGCGTTGGCGGTGGTGTTGGGCTACAGTTATACCAAACGATTTACGCCACTTTGCCACCTGGTTTTAGGACTGGGCTTGTCGCTGGCGCCCATTGGCGCTTACCTCGCGGTGACCGGTGTTTTTCACTGGGTACCAATTTTATTTTCTTTCGCAGTGCTGTTTTGGGTAAGCGGGTTCGATATTATTTATGCCCTGCAGGATGAAGAATTTGATAAGAAAAATCAACTCTATTCTATTCCTGCCTGGTTGGGAAAAGAAAAGGCCTTGCGGGTGTCTGAAATCCTGCACCTGCTGAGTGCCGGGTCTGTTGTAGCGGCCGGAAGGTTTGGCGGCTTTGGCTTTTTGTACTGGATTGGCGTACTGGTTTTTGGCGCCTGCCTGGTTTACCAGCATTCCATTGTTAAGCCAACCGATCTTCGCCGTGTAAACCTTGCCTTTATGACCATGAACGGCATTGCCAGCGTGGTTTTTGCAGTATTTGTGATCGCCGATTTATTCATTAATTAATCAGATTGTGGCAAGAATTCTCTCCATCGACTACGGAAAAAAACGAACGGGCCTTGCTGTGACAGACCCGCTGAAGATCATCGCCAGTGGCCTTACCACGGTGGAAACACAAAAGCTGGTTCCGTTTCTCAAAGATTATTTTGCCAAAGAAGTAGTAGAAGAAGTGATCATTGGCATGCCTACCAACATGGATGATTCAGACACGCATGCCACACCGCTGGTTCGTAAGTTCATTGAACAATTTAAAAAAACGTTTCCTGCCATTCCTATTTCCGAAGTGGACGAGCGGTTTACGTCCAAAATGGCAACGCAGGCCATGCTGGACATGGGCCTGAAAAAAAAGCAGCGGCAGAACAAGGCGCTGGTTGACGAGATAGCCGCTACCATTATGCTGCAGGAGTACCTTCAGAAATTTTAGATTTATGATGGCAGATTGCAGATTTTGATAAACTACCTTTGCGCCTTCCGAATTCTTGCAATTCGTAATTCAAATTCGTGTTTATGATTTTTCCAATAATTGCCTACGGTAACCCGGTGTTGCGGGAAGTAGCAAAAGATATTACACCTGAATATCCCGGTCTTGAAAAATTAATCGAAGACATGTGGGAAACCATGTATGCCAGCAACGGCGTGGGTTTGGCGGCACCGCAGATCGGCAAATCCATTCGTTTGTTTGTGGTGGACAGTGCGCAGATTTTTGACAACATGGACGAAGAGGAAAAAGCCGAAAATGAATATCCCGATGCGCCGGGTGTGAAGCAGGTATTTATTAATGCACACATCGTGGAAGAAGGCGGGGACGACTGGGCTTACAACGAAGGCTGCCTCAGTATTCCCAAAATTCGCGAAGACATTTACCGCGCCGAAGAAGTGACGATTGAATACATGGATGAGAAATTTCAGAAACACACAAAGACTTTTGATGGCGTAACCGGCCGTATTATTTTACACGAGTACGATCACATCGACGGAAAGCTGTTCATCGATCATCTTTCACCATTGAAGCGCAAGCTCCTCGGCCGCAAGCTGAATGATATTTCGAAAGGAGCGATCCGGGTAGATTATAAGATGTCGTTTCCGAAGAAGTAAACCGGCCTCCCCAAACCCCTCCGAAGGAGGGGCATTCCAAGCACAGACCCTTGCTTTTGCACAATACTTAAAAGACTCAATCAGCTAGTTGATTGAGTCTTTGTTTTTACCGCGGAGAACAGGAAAAAATGGATAATGTGGTAAAAAACAGGGTATAAAATCTGCTATAATTGTTGGTAGATAAGCGTTGCCAGAAAAAGCATTGGAAGTGGTTTCAATGCTTTTTCTTTAGGGATGAAAAAAAGGCAATAAAAGTTGTATAGTTTGCGGTA
>DATKHJ010000194.1:0-2983 GCA_035510335.1 Flavisolibacter sp.
CAGCACCAGCGCCATTTCTTTGGCCGCATCGTGGTTGGTCAGAAAGTTGTTTGCCTTTGCATCACTCGCCAGCAGCTCCAGTAATTTAATTTCCAGTTGCGGGTAAACATAACCGCCTTCGCCGGAAAAATGAAACAGCAAATCCATCTCCATCGTAAAATTTTCGGGCAGCTTTTGCAGTCCCGGCGACGCAAAACGGCTGTTGTTGAAAAGCTGCATCCATTTTCCCGGCTGTGTTTCCAGGGTTACGGTTTCACCCCTGTTGTTGGTGTTCCATTTCAGCGGCAGTTCGCCCAGTTCATCCTGCGAAAAATCTTCGGCGTACACAATGCGTTCGCCGGGTACAAAATCGTACCGCGAATAAGCTTTGAACGCAGCAGTGCCAACGTTTTGCACGGCTGTTTTGTTACCCTGTTGCGTGGCTTCTGCCTGGTTACCGGTATTGGTTCCGGCTTCCTTTTTTCCATCGCGTTTTTTAGCCGCTTCTTCCTCGGCTTTGTCAAGTGCTTTGTCCATACCCTGGTCAATGCGTTGCTCGGCGCGGGCCTTGGCTTTGTCTTTTAATTTGTTGAGAAGACCTTGCTGACTGTAACCGGCAAATGGAATTACCAGCATGGCGAAGAAGAGTATTTTTTTCATTTTTAAAGTTTGTTTGAGTGTTTGAAGAAGGAACAAAATAACCTGCTGAAAACCGCCTGGAAATCAGCAGCAACATCGATTTTCAGAACTCAGTAGTACTACGTAGATAGCATTGGTGTAAGAAGAAAGGGCCCCTGCTCAAAGGCCCTTTATCCAACCTGATAGCCTGTCTTTTTAGATTGAAACCAGGACAGGATTGGTTGACTTTAAAACTTTGCAGTGATGCCAAGTTGTAAAGGAGAAATGCCGTAGCCCAGCTCTGCAAAGCCGCCTATTTTTTCAGAAAAAAAGTAACGGGCACCGGCGTGAAGGTTTAGAATAACGTCGCCGGACGATGAAGTTTTATACAGCTCAGTTTCGTTTGGTACAAAGGGGATGTACTTCACCGAAAAGCGGCGATAAGTAATGCCGGCGCCACCATACACATCCAGCTTTGGGTTGGCAATTTTTAGTGCGTTGTTGAAATGATAAGAGCCTCTTGCACCAACAAAAAGATAGGTGTACTTCCAATCGGTGCCAAACGTACGCTGCACAAAGCCGCTTTGCAAACCGGCACTGATGTTTTGCGCAATACCGCGTTCAAACGAAGCAACAAGCGGAATGCCACCTGTGCCGCTGAGACCATAGCTGCCAAGTCCAATACCAGCGTTAAAAAGGCTCGTTCCTTTTACATCGGACAGGCCGTTGGTTTGTGCAAATAGTGCCGTTTGTGATAACAATCCCAGGAATAAACCCGCAGTTAGAATGATTTTCTTTTTCATGTTTATTTTTTTGATGGTGCAAAACTATCCGCCGGCTTGCGGGTGCTTATTTGGGTAAACACGGAATTCGCAAAATCAGTAGTAGTACGTAGGCTTGTGCTACGGCTAAAAAGGCATGCTGATCGATGCCTTCTTCTTTACAATAGCAATTGAATGATGGTGAGAACGTCAACTACGTACTACTACTGATTTTCCAATTAGCGTACTCGTACTGACGTTCTGCCCTGCGCACCATTTCACCTTTGTGCCCTTGTTCAAACAACCCTCATTTACTCAGCTTATGACACGTATCTATTTACTGCAAACCAGTCTTTTCTTCCTGCTCTTTTTTGCTTCCTGTAAAAAGTCCGACACAGAAGGTGGCGGCTCGTCCGCAAAAGGAGTGCTTAAAGGAATTGTCTATTCACCAAACGGTGAGGTTCCGCTGGCGTCCGTTACACTGGAGACCTTCGTGAACGGCAACAAAGTTTCGACAGCATCCGACAAAGACGGAACATTTGCCCTTGAGCTTCCGGCCGGCAATTACAACATGACCATGTACTCCGGCGCCGGCGCACATTTCTCCACGCAAAAAAACTTTCGTGTGGAAGCCGGTAAAACAACCGACGTTCCCGCCTCGCAATCACGGCTTTCGTTCACTGGTAAAATTGGGTATGTAAAAGGGCTCTACGACGAAATTGAAAGCCTGGTGCATGAAATGGGAATTGAAACCACGGAGTTGAGTTTGTCGGACATGACCGATTACAACATAGTAAAGCAATACGATCTGTTACTGCTGAATTGCATGTCGGGATACATTGATTTTGAAACCAACAAAATTCTCGACCGTTATTTAAAAGAAGGCCACAGCATCTACGCTTCCGATATGGAGCTGCAGGCCCTGTCGGCGCAAGACTGGGGCTTTATTCCCGCCAGCCTGCTTTCGTATAACACCGAAGGCAAAGAAGGGATCATTGAAGGGACTGTTTTGTTCGAACCGTTCAAAAAAGCCCTCGGAAAAAGCAAGATGGAAATTGAGTTTGACCTGCCGATGTATGTACAGGTTACGAATGTAGCCGCCAACGATCAGCGTTTTAAAGTGCTGGTCAGTCATCCCCAAAAAGGGCCGTTAGCTTTGAACATCCAGTGGGGCCCTGCACGCACATCCGCACAAGGCATTCCTTACGGCGGCAATATCATCTACACCACTTTTCACGATGCCATTCTTTCCAACGATGTAAAAGCCGTTCTGCGACAAATGATTTTACAACTCTAGGCACTACACACGAAAACCAAGCAAGCAATGGCCCGGACTACCACCGGGCTTTTGCAATGATGGCCAGTGCATACTTGCACACCGCAACCCGGCTACCTGTTATCAGCGGCAATCCCTAAATTTGACGCTTCGCTAATTTGTTCGTTTCAAGTTTGGGGACCCAACTATGGAAATAATCAATGTTGCCGTTATCGACGACCATGAAGTGGTGATCAATGGTTTAAAGGCCATGTTTGCCGGCGAGAAAACAATTCAGCTTTCGTTTACCACAACCAGTGCCGATGCGCTGTTGGAACATCTCTCCCATCATGCCGTTGATGTGTTGCTG
>DATKHJ010000195.1:0-6767 GCA_035510335.1 Flavisolibacter sp.
CCTGCCAAAGAAGACATTATGGGCCAGAACAGCGGCGCCCATCGCGTAGATGCCAACCTCGAAGACATGGGTGTTGGACCCAATGCCAGCGGCGTAAACCAGCGCTTTTTATCTGGCCAAGACAAACACCAGGACCAGGACGCCGTTACGCCACGGGCCGAAGGCGAGAACGATGACCTGGCAGTAGTGAACAGCACCAACGGCGAGATAGGAGTTCCGCAAAATGTTACCAATGATGATTTGGATAGCGAAGACCTGCCCGGAACTGACCTGGACGAAGAAACAGAAGGCAGCCGTCCATAATAACACGCCAAGGTTGTGAAGGCTGCTTCTCAAACACCGCGTACGAAACTTGTTGCTGCCTGGGCAATTGCAACAGCAATTGCCTGTAGTTGTTCGCCGGTGCGCCGCATTGATATGAAAAACACCGGCAACGACACGGTGGCATTTACCTGGACACTGAACGAAGACAGCCTTTCCAACAACCCTTTCCTACTCAGTAATTCAAAGGAGTTAACGTTCCTGCTTTATCCTCCTAGGCGCAACGAAATCAAAATGTCCTTTGGCGCGGGAAACTGGTCGCCGGCACAAGTAGAAAAACTGGTGAACCATTTGGTTTCGCTGGAAATAAAATCGGCCACGCAATACATGAAGATTGATTCGCTGCCACTGCTGAAAACGTTTTTGTTGGCACGCAGAAAAGGCATCGGTGGCGGGCGGATTGAGATTGCTGCAAACTAAACAGGTTCGGAACAGGAATAGGTGGTGATGTTCTTCAAAACAGCGAGTTTGTTTGCATCTGCAGGCAGTCAACCTCCCGATTGTTCAACAACCAACACCTTCTTGTTTTCCATAGACAATCGGCTTGACAATTTCCGCTATCTTTAAGCACTGTAAAAATGCCTGGAAACGGCTCGTTAACAGTGCCAAAACACCCTCAATTTGTGGAAGCAAAAACCATCAATCATATCTCACTAGACCGTCTTCTCTACCTGCCCGGCTTTGCTGCTCATCTTTTGGATGAACGTTTGGATGAATACGTACAGAAACAATTGGACTACAGCTTCGAATTGAACATTCCCGTTCTGAAATATTTTCTCCAAATGACGGAGGAGGAACGTTTTGCCCTGGCAAGACAGTCCTCTGTTGAGTTTCTTACGTACCTGGCCAACCAGCAGGCAACAGAGCTCATCCGGATGCTGCTGGAGCAATGGAGCGCAGACAAACTCCCCGTGGTTGACCGCGATGCTATTGTTGCGGAAGACATTACCATGGTTAACTATGTGCGCAAACGGGCAATGACGGAACTTCTTCCCGGCTATACCCAAAACACGGATGAACTACTTGCGTTAGTAAAGGAGATTGATTTTCTATTCAACCAGCTTATTACCACTGCCACCAACCAGTACATGAACCTGTTTAAGGCCAGGCTGGAAGAAAACATGCATTTTGTTCAGAAGGTGACGGAAACCGTTCCGGGTGCCGTGTATGTTTTTGATGTGGAGCGGTTCAAAGGCATCTACTCCAATCAAAAACTAGGCGCAATCATCGGCTACGAGCAAGCCGAGTTAAACGAATTGGGAGAAAACGCCGTAGGGGAACTTCTTCATCCCGACGACAAAATTCTCTTTACACGGGACGCCATTCTTACATCCATAGCCGACGGCCAGCCACGGGCAATAAAATACCGCATCCGCACAAAAGATGGCCGGTACAAGTGGCTGGCAAACTACAGTTCTGTTTTCAAGCAAAACACCGATGGTACACCCTCCCAGGTTATTGGCATTACGCTGGACATCGACAATGAGCAAAAAACAGTAGAGGAACTGCGCAACCGCGAAGAGCTGCTGCTGGAAGCACAGCAAATTGCACAGTTGGGCAACTACTATTGGGATTTTGAAAAAGACGCTTCTTACGCCTCTGCCCAAACCATGGAACTGCTGGAAGTTGAGTCCACCAATTTTGAGGACTTTGTGCAAAAAGTTCACCCGGACGACAGGCGCCTGATTAGAGACGCCACAGACAAGGCTTTGCAAACCGGCTTGTTCAATTGCCAGTACCGCATTGTTGGGAAGAAGGGAATAAAGCACATCTGGTGGAGAGGTAAAGTTGATTTTGAGGCAGACAAGCCTGTTGGCATGAACGGAACCATGATGGACATCACCGAACAGGTGTTGCTGATTCGTCAACTGGAAGAAGCCGACAAGCGACACAAGCAGACCGAGTTGCTTGCGCACATTGGCTCCTATGCATGGAACCGGCATACAAATGACATCACGTGGTCCGATGAAATGTACCGCATTTACGAAGCCGACCAAACACAAGCCATTACTCCGCAGTTTATTCTGGAAGCCATTTTACCGGCCGACCGCGAACTGCTGGAAAGAACCATAAAACAAAGCACCCAAACCGGCCAGCCGTTTGATTTTTACTACCGTATTAAAACACCTTCCGGTAAAGTAAAAATTCTGCATTCACGCGGCAATATTCAAAACGATGAAACCGGCGAACACCGCCTTATTGTGGGCACCGACCAGGATGTAACCGAAAAACAAACACTGATACGTGAGCTGCGAAGAAGCAGTTCGCTTTATAAGCAGGCTGAAAGTATGGCTGCCATGGGCAACTGGAACTGGGATATGATCACCGGGAAGCTTGAGTGGACTGATCATCTCTACCGCATTTATGGCCTTGAACCGCAGGCGGAAGAAATTACCGTTGAGAAATTCCTAGGCTTTGTCCATCTGGACGACCGGGCTTATGTAGCGCAGGGTATTGACGAATTGAAAAAAGAAGCGTCGGTTGATTGTACATTCCGCGTTATTACCCGTGATGGCACGCAAAAATGGCTACGGTCAATTGCGCAGGTGTTGAAAGATGAAAACGGAAAGATTACATCGGTGATTGGTTCCGAGCAGGATGTTACCGACAAGCAAACACTGATTAATAAGCTGGAAGAAAGCCAGCGCTTATACAAGCAGGCGCAATCGATCGCCAAAATCGGTAACTGGACGTATGACTTCCGAACGAAGGAAGCCGTTTGGTCCGATGAGTTGTTTGCCATTTATGAAATCCCGGTTGGCAAACCACTCACAATGGATGAGTGGCACGTCTATCTTGACAAAGCCGAGGAAGAAAGAATCAAACAGTATATTATCGATGCCAATACCCTTGGCAAATCCTTTGACGTTACCCACCGCATTTATCTGCCAGGCGGCAAACAAAAAATACTGCACCGCAAAGGCGAACCGGTGTTTGATGAAGCCGGCAACGCCGTTAAACTGGTTGGTACCACGCAGGACATTACCGAACAGTTTACCGTGCAACACGAGCTTGCCGAAAGCCAGACCTTCATCCGCAAAATCACCGATGCCACGCCATCCATTATTGCCTCGTACAATGTGAATACCGGGCGGTACACGTTTGTGAGCGAAGGCCTGGAAAAGCTGCTGGGCTACCAGGTTGAAGAACTGATGACGAAAGGAGTCGGCTTCTTCACCGATATTATTCATCCTGAAGATATTGATGCACTGCTGGAGAAAAATGCCAAAGCGCTGGAAGAGGTCAACAACACCGACAAAAAAGACCTGGTAATGGAGTTCACCTACCGTATGAAACACAGCAACGGTACGTACCGCTGGTTTCATACCTACGGAACTGTTTTCGATACAAACGCCGAAGGAAAAGTAGAGCATGTGCTCAATATTTCGCTGGATATAACAGAGCAGAAAGAAGCCATTGAAACCATCCGTGAACAGGAGTATTTCATTCAGCAGATTGCTGATGCTTCTCCCACCATTCTTTACCTGTTTGATGTGCCCACGCAAAGCATTGCCTACATCAACCGCGAAGCCTTTTTTGTACTGGGTTACCTGCCCGATGAAATGATTGAAGAAGGCAGCAACATCACCAATCTGCTTTACCACGAAGATGACCTTCACCTGTTGCCGGCACGCAGGCAAAGCCAGAAGAATTTTCAGCAGGTGGACAGCATGATTCAATACGAATGCCGGATGAAGCACAAAGACGGTGATTACCGCTGGCTGCTGGTTCGGGAAATTGTTTTTAAAACCGACGAAAAAGAAAGCATCACACAGATTATTGGCGCTGCGCTGGATATTACCCGCCGCAAAGACATGGAGCGAACCATCTTGCAAAATACCCACCAGCTGGAACAATCAAATGCCAGCCTGGAAGAATTTGCCTACGTGGCATCGCACGATTTAAAAGAGCCGCTCCGCAAAATTTCCACTTTCGGCGATCGCCTCATGGCTTCGCAAATGGATAAGTTGAGCGATGACGGCAAGATGTACCTGCGCAAAATTGTTGACGCCTCGCAGCGCATGCAGAACATGATCTCCGACCTGCTTTCCATCTCCATGATCAGCGGGAACAAGGCCTTTGAAAGAACCAGTTTGCAACAGGTGCTGGAAGACACGTTGCAAACACTGGAGTTCAAGATTGAGCAGCGAAAAGCGGTGATTCGTTATGATGCGTTGCCGGAAGCCAACGTGGTTCCTTCGCAGTTCCGGCAGTTGTTTCAAAACCTCATTTCCAACTCGCTCAAATTTGTGCGGGAAGGCGTACAGCCTTTAATCACCATCCATTGTACGCAGGCAACGGCCGACGACATCAATTCCTATCAATTGGCGCCAGCATCAACCTATCTCAAAATCAGCTTTGCCGATAACGGCATTGGTTTTGAAAACGAATATGCGCAAAAGATTTTTGCCATCTTCCACCGCCTGCATGGCCGCAGCGAATACGAAGGCTCAGGCATTGGGCTGGCCATTTGTAAAAAAATTGTTGAACATCACGGAGGCGTTATTTTTGCCACCGGCCAACCGGACGAAGGTGCCACCTTTACCATAATCATACCGGCATGAAACGCAAACACTGTATTGTAATTGTTGACGACGACGCAGACGACAGAGAGATTATACGCGATGCGTTTGAAAGCTCCATCCAGGAGCAGGACTATGTATTTTTAGAGAACGGCGACAGGTTACTGGAATACCTTCAGCAGAACAGCGAGCAAAAACCTTCGCTGATTATGCTGGACCTGAACATGCCCGGTAAAGACGGCCGCGAAACACTGAAAGAAATTAAATCAAGCCAGCAGTTTCAACAAATCCCAACCATTGTTTTTACCACGTCTTCGTCGCACCGCGATAAACAGAACGTGTACGAACTTGGCGCCAACTGCTTTATTACCAAACCCGACACGTTCAACAAGCTCATTGAGCTCACCAATTGTATTACAAAGCTGTGGCTACAGTAGAAGGATGAGTTATTGTGTTATTAAGATATTGGGTTATTAGTAGCCTACAATACAGCTGTACTAACCTGTCAACTTATCAACTCGTTAACCTATTAACTTCCCCCCACTGGCACATCTTTTTTACGCCTACCCGCATGCGGCACATCAAGTGGCACATTGGGTGTTCGGGGTTTTATTACAAAGAATGGAAAGAGATATTCTATCCAAAAGGGCTGCCGCAGCGGGCCTGGTTCGACCATTATGCAAAGCATTTCAACACGCTGGAGATCAACAATACCTTTTACAGGTTCCCCGAACAAAAGCTGTTTGACAACTGGTACGAAAAAGCACCGCCGCAATTCAGCTTCGCTGTAAAAGTGCCACGCATCATTACGCACTATCAAAAATTCATCGATACGGAAAGCCTGCTGGAAGACTTTTATTTCATAGCCCGGGAAGGTTTGAAAGAAAAGCTTGGTCCTATTCTCTTTCAATGTCCGCCCGGCATGAAGTACGACGAAGAATTGCTGCAACGCATCATTCAACAAATGAGTGTGCTGCACCAAAACGTGATTGAATTCCGCCACATTAGCTGGTGGCGCAAAGAAGTGTTTGACGCCTTACAGAAAGCACAGATTACTTTTTGCGGTGTTAGCTATCCCGGTTTGATCAGCGATGCAATTGCAGATTTGCCTCTCGCCTACTATCGCTTCCATGGCGTGCCCAAACTGTATTATTCGAAATACACCGATGAATTTATTGGCCGGGTAGCCAAACATTTGGCCAACAGCGTTACCAAAGAAGCCTACGTTTATTTTAACAACACGGCTTCCGCAGCGGCGCTTGACAACGCAAAATTCCTGCAATATTTCGTAGGTACGTTTTGAGGTGAGACGTGAGACATGGAAAGTTTACAAGTTCACAAGTTTACGGGTTCACAAGTTAGTTTCAGGCAACAATGGTAAAGCGGCTTGAATTCGTAATGACGCCACGGTTTCACGTTTGACATTTGACGTCTGAAATTTGACGATTCATGTTTCACTAACTTAGGCTATGATTCCGCAAACTCCCTGGTTTGAACGCCGCTTTAATTTTGACTTTCCGGTCACCAATTTCCCTGTCATTTTTAGCCGGCTGGAAGGAACACTGTTTCGACTGTCGGCCATCCTGGCAACAGCCGATGATGATTATAGCAGTTACAATGCCGATGGCTGGTCAGTGAAAGAGCATGTTGGGCATTTGAATGACCTCGAAGATTTATGGTGGAGAAGACTTCAGGATTTTCTTGACCGGAAAGAACTTTTATCGCCGGCCGATTTAACCAATACCAAAACCCACGAAGCCGACCACAACCAAAAGACACTTGAACAACTGATGCAACAGTTCTCTGTTGAGCGGCAGCGAACACTGGAAACCATCTATACTTTCGACCGTGGCACATTAGGCCTCACCTCTGTTCATCCACGGCTGCAACAACCCATGCGGCTCATCGATTCGCTCTACTTCA
>DATKHJ010000196.1:0-8894 GCA_035510335.1 Flavisolibacter sp.
GCTCACCAGCGCCACATCAAAGGTGCCGCCGCCCAAATCGTACACCAGCCAATGGCCGCTTTCGGGAATGCCTTTTTTACTTTCGTTGAAGAAGGCCAGCGAAGCGGCAATGGGTTCCTGCAGCAACACCACTTCTTTAAAACCAGCCTCGTAGCCGGCTTTTTTGGTAGCGTTGGATTGAATGGTATCGAACGAAGCAGGAATGGTAATGACGGCCGCCTCCACGCCTTCTCCTGTGTGCACAAAATTTTTCAGCTCTTTCAGCACGGCAGCGGAAAGCTGGATGGGTGTGATGAAATCGGCAGTGGAAGGCACCAGGAAACTTTCACCGGAACCCATTTTGCGTTTGAAGCCGCCAAACACGTTGCCGGCATCTTTGCTGATGTATTCTTTGGCTTTGTCGCCAATAAGGGTGCGGCCGCCCCGAAAGGCAACCACCGAGGGAAGTGTTTCTTTGTGTCCGATAGGGTTTTTATACACCTGCACCGCGCCGCCTTCAAATCTGGCAATCAGCGAATTGGTGGTGCCGAGGTCAATCCCGAAGTTGATGAAGTTCATAGGCACTTTTATTCTACCACAACAATGGCTTTTTGAATGATCTTTTTTCCACCGCTTTCTTTTACATGCACCACGGGTTTGATGACTTCTGTAATCATCATTTTGGTTTTGAGCGTGCCAGTGATGTTGGCTTCGCAATCGGTACGGGTTTCGTCCCACTTTTCGTGCAGGGGATTGTGGTAATCGTAACCCATGTCGCTGAGTTCTGCCTTAATGCGGTCGATGTTTCGTTGAATGGGCAAACCGTTTGCCCCCAGCTTTTTTTCAATCTCGAAAACCTGGTTAATGATCGTAATGATTTGTTTCATGGTACCTGTGCGGAGTTTAAAGATAACCGTGTGGGCGGGATTTCAAAACCGGGCGGAAAGATTAAGACTAAGGGTTAGGTTGAGATGGAGCGGCAGTTTGCGGAAGAGACTGGGTCTCTTTCCCTAAAACGTAACCTCCATCCAAACCTACACTGAAAAAACCCCGTTTTTAATGGACCACAGCACCAGGCTAACCCGGCCTTTGCAGCCCAGTTTTTCCTGAAGGTTATCGCGGTAGGTGTCAACCGTTCGCGGACTGATGTTCATTTTGTCGGCAATTTCTTTGTAAGAGAGTTCTGTACAGATCCATTTCAGGAATTCTCTTTCCTTTTCCGTCAGCCGTACCTGGCTGGAGGCGTCATTGTCGGACTGGCTGTTAATGGCGTGCAGCAGTTTGCTGCTTACCATTTCGGAGTGGTAAAAGCCCTTGTGAAGAACGGCACTAATGGCCGCTTTCAGCTCGTCGGGTTCGCAGTCTTTTATTACATATCCTTTTGCGCCGTTGCGGATCATGCGAATCACCGAGTCTTCATCATCCAGCATGGAAAGCACCAGCACTTGGATGGAAGGATGATTTTCTTTCAGCCACAGCGTGGTTTCGTAACCGTTCATCAGCGGCATGTTGATATCCATAAGCACCACCTGCGGCGGTTCATGGGTCTGTAGCAGTTCAATAAAATGTTTTCCGTTGTTTGCCTGGAAGACCACTTCATAATCCAGGTCTTCCAAAAGATTGGCAAGGCCGTTGCGTAACAGCACATGATCGTCAACCAGCGCAATTTTTCCTTTCATGAAGCAATAATAGGAAGGGAGATTTGAATTTCTGTGCCGGGCTGCCTTTCGGCAATGGTTAATTTGCCGCCAATGAGTTTTGTGCGGTTTTTCATGTTGCGCAGGCCGGAGCCTCTTTCCGGATCGGCCTCAATTTCCGCCACCCGGAAGCCTTTGCCGTTGTCGCCGATGGCGAGCCATAAGCCGGTGGGTCCAAAATCCATTTTTACATGAATTTCCGTTGCATCGGCGTGCTTAATGGCGTTGTTCAATGCTTCCTGCACTGTTCTAAACAGAATCAGCTCTTTTTGCGGGTCAAGCGGTTGGGTTTCGCCGGTCACCGTAAGGAAGGTTTGAAAAACGGCGGCTTTGTCAATCAGCTTCAGTTCCATTTCAATGGCCCTGGTTAATCCTGCGGACAGAACCGCTTCTTTGTGCAGGGTTTTGGAAAGGGTGCGAAGATCGCTGATGGCTTTTGTCACAAGCTCTTTTGTATTGGCCAGTTTGCTGGTGCTGCTGCTCAGTTTTTCGGGGCTGATGGTGTTGAGGTTGAGTTTTGCCAGGCTAAGGGTGCCGCCAATGTTATCGTGAATTTCCTGCGCAATGTGCTTCATGGTTTGCTCCTGCACCTCCAGTTGAGCTTCCAGCAGTTCTTTTTCAAAGGCTGCTTTCATGCGGCTTTGTTCATGAATATATTCCACCTGCTTGCGCCGGTACACCATCACCAGCGAAATAATGCCAACGGCAATTAGTAAAAAGAAAAAAGACGCAATAACTATCAGGTTAACTTCCTGCGATAACTGACCCATAAACTTCCGGTTAGGAGCACCAATGCACCGAGGAAAAGTAAGACATTATGCAATCCCCACAAAGCCATGAGTAGTTCCATGTCTTCTGGTGTTTTTCTTTTTAGGTATTTGTTAGTAAGATTATGGTAATTGACAAAGATGATAAAACTACCGACAAAGTAAAGCAGGAAGCTGGAGGACAACCAGAAGTTGAAGTCCTGCAGGATACTGACCTCGGTTACATTTTTTAAAAGCTGTTGAAAGTACATAAAAACATAGGCAGCCACGGAAGCGGACAACAGCGCATAACCAATGCTGTCAAATACCCGCTGGCCTTCAAGCGTAAACTGCCGGAAACAAGCATAGAGCAGGTAAACTGTTACACAAATGATTACCGTACGTTTCTGGTATTTACCAGGCAAAATCCGGCAAAAATAATAACCGATGAAAGTTGCCGTTAAAAGAGCACTAATCTCATACAGCCAGATATTATCTATTTTATTGTTTACGATAATGCAGATTCCAATGACGAAATGCAGAATCGTTGCCAAAATAAAATACACAAACAAAGCCTGCGTATCGTTTGACTGCTGTTGGCGCCTCCTGTAAATAAAAAAACCAATGAGATAAAGCAGGAACGCAACCGGCTGCAGTAGCTTGGTAAAAAAGGCGAACAGCATTCTTCTTTATTAAAGATTAGCCACATGGTGGTACCGGGCAGCCTTCGACGGTGCCAAGGGGTTTCTCACTATCGTCGTTCACGGCATCGGCTTCTACTACTACATAGCCAACACTCTCACCGGAGTCTCCCAGGTTGGCGCTTGCCAGCTTGCCGCTTTTCAGCGCAGTGCGGACAACAATTTTGTCGGGGTTCAGTTCAAGCAGCTTTTGAATGTCTTCCTTTCTAAAAACGACAGTGAGCAGATGGGACATAAGACAGTTGGTTTTAAACGGGGCCAAATTACACTCTCTGTAGCGTTCGGTCAAAAAAGGCCGGCTGTTTTTCCACGGGTGCGGCTATCCGTGAAAAAACGGATAAAGAAAGGGTGGAAAAACCCTTGTCTCCGGCTATCCGGAATACCACCTTTGTGGTACACAAGTCAAGCGAACCATGTCAATCGTTTTTCAACAAGAACTAACCGCTGTTTCAACAGGCACCGATCACATCACGCCCCGCGAAACCGAAATTTTACACCTGATGGCACAAGGCAATATGAACAAAGAGATTGCAGGCCAGTTAAACATCAGCCCTGAAACCGTAAAAAAACACATTAAAAACATTTTCCAAAAAATTGGCGCTCACAACCGCATTGAAGCGCTGAACAAAACCCGTTGGCTGACCTCCTCCCTGGCAAGCAACCAATACTAACTGCTAACTGTCACCAACCTGCTCTATCGCTAACCGGAGCTTCTTGCAGGGGGGAATCAGCCTTTTTCTTTGTAAGTTTTTGTAGGGCCATCCGTAAAGGATGGCTTTTTTTAGTACCGCTCAAGCGGGCAGGTTGCCTTGTACTTGTTTCCCGAAAGGGGTAGTTATTAGAAAAAAATAGATTATCTGCCCCAAATAAAAAGCCGGGTATAAAACCGCCTATGCAGCGTAAACGCTGGGTAAAAGCAAAACCCTTCCGCAGAAGGGTTTTGTTGCAACAATCTTTCTTCGTTGCTGATTAAGGGTAAGTTATCAAGGGCAACGGCTACCCGTTCACAGGGTGAATTATTCTTTGACGATCGTTTTCTTTTCTATCACTCTATCCGATCCTCTGCCGCCGCTTAACAGCGCAACCAGCAACAGAACAAACACAACACCGCCAACTACCCACAACCAGGGAAATCCGGCTACGTCACCATCGGTCTTCAAATTCACATCCACGTTGGTTGTGCCGCCTTCCTGTGCCATTGCCATTACATTGGCAAAAGCGGCCAGAATCAAAAAATAAATGCGTTTCATAAAAGGTATTTTAGAAGATGAGTTAAAAGACCGTGCCAAAACAAATGATGGCCATACGCTAAAGTTGAAGCTGCCTGCCAGTTTTGGATGGATTACCACCGGCCAAATGCCTCCAGAAATGGCGGGTGCGTTAACAGTTCATTGGCTTGCCGCACAATTCATCCAATCTTTTTTTCCATTTATGTAAAGTGCCTGAAACTGCCGTGCAAATTGAACCAATTTACGACTCGTTTCGTAACAACAAACCTTAACCGCTTTTATGAAAAAGAGACTTTTGTACGGTTCTATTTTGCTGCTGTTGCAATGCTTTGCATTGATGGCAATGGCACAAACAAAGGCCGTCATTTCGGGTACCGTTAACGACAGCACAACGCAAAAAGCCCTGCAATACGTTACTGTAGAATTACACAAAGGAGCAGCACCATCTGCACAACCGCTGAAAGTGACCTTTACCAACGACAAAGGCCAGTTTCGCTTTTCCGGCATCGATACAGGCGCCTATTTACTGGTGGTGAGTCATACCGGCTTTGCCGAAAGGCAACAAGCCCTTACGGTAACCGGCAGCGCAGTAAACCTGAACACGATTGCTCTCTTACCTTCTGCCGGCACCCTGAAAGGCATTGTGGTAACAGCCCGCAAACCGCTGGTAGAGCAGCAGGACGACAAGATTATTTTTAACGTGGAGAATGACCCGGCAACAAAAACAGAAACAGCAATTGACATTTTGCGGAAAACGCCATTCGTCAGTGTGGATGGAGATAACAACGTAACCGTAAATGGACAGACGAACTTTAAAGTGTTATTGAACGGCCGCGAAACCGGCATGTTTGCCCAAAATCCGAAAGAAGCACTGAAGGGTTTCCCGGGTTCCGTTATTACCAAAATAGAAGTCATTACATCGCCATCGGCCAAGTATGATGCAGAAGGCGTAGGCGGCATTATCAACATCATTACCAAGAAAAAAGTAGTGGGTTATAACGGCTCGGTTAACCTGTGGGCTAACCAGATTGGCTGGTACAACCTCAACACCAACTTCAGCGCCAAGTTTGGGAAGTGGGGCATGACAATGTACTACGGGCTGAATGGCGGTAACAATGTTCCGGGCAAAAGCAGCATGATTACAAAGGCGCTGGTACCGGCCAACTTCACCCGCCGCGAGCAGGTAGGCAACCGTACCATGAACAATCTCTGGCAGTTTGGCAACGCCGAAATCAGCTACGAAAAAGACTCGCTGAACACTTTTGCTTTTTATGGTAATATCAGTGGTGGTAAAAACCGCCATGTGTTGAGCCAAACCATTACTACGTCGTATGCAAATAGTCCGGACAGCGTTAGCTACTACGACCTAGCCAGCCGTTACGAAATGCCAACAACCAGCATTGGTGCCGACTACATTAAAAAATACAGCAGCAACAAGGAAAAAGAATTCAGCATTCGCACCAACGCCGAATTCGGCATCAACAACACTTTCCTGAACAGCGTAATGGACAACCCGGTGATGGACGACCGTTATGTGATTAACAACAGCGAAGCAAGCAATAAGCAGTACACCATTCAGTCTGATTATATTCTTCCCTTGAAGAACAACCAAAAACTGGAAACCGGCGTAAAGGGCATCTTCCGCAAAGCCGCGTCTGATTTTGAAGGGCTGATTAAAACAACGGCGCTGAAAGAGTACGAAGTAAACATTGCCAACACAGACCGTTTCCGCTACGATCAGAACGTGTACAGTGTGTACGGAAGCTACAGCTTTAAAAAGAACAAAACCACCTTCCGGCTGGGCGCAAGGCTGGAGCACACAGATATTGACGGAAACTTTATCTCCTCCGAAACAAAGGTTGACCAGGCCTACACCAATGTATTGCCCAACCTGCAGGCCACCACAAAATTCAGCAATGCCTTTACCATGGTGGTTACCTACAGCGATCGTATTCAGCGGCCTTTCATTCAAAACCTGAACCCTTTCCGCAACGACAACGACCCGCGGTTTGTTACCTACGGAAACCCCAATCTGCAACCGCAAACCATTCACAGTTTAGCAGTGCAGACAAGGTTAATGAAGGGCAGAACATTTGCCGGCATTACGTTCACCGGTTCGTACAGCAATAACCTGATTGTGCAGTACTCCAGTTTTGATGCACCCAAAGGAATTACCACAACTACAAGCGACAACGTAGGAAAAGAATGGTCCTTTAGCGCACAGGGTAATTTCAATACAAAAATCAACAACGACTGGTCGGTGTTTTTAAATGGTAATGTGCGTTACAACCGTGTAGAGAATAAATTATTGAAAGGACAAATCAACAGCGGCATCAGCGGCAATGCCAACCTGAATACATCGTACGCTATCGGAAAGCTGTTTACCATGAGTGGATACGCCGGATTCTTCCGGGCACCGGTTACCATTCAAACCAGCTACCCGCTCAACATCTGGTACGGTATTCATGGAGGATACAAATTGCTTAACGAGAAGCTGACGTTGTCAGGCGGCATTTCCAACTTCTTTGAAAAAGAACGTGACTGGCAACTGCACACCATCGATCCTTCGTTCGAATACATTTCAACCACCACAAGCCCGTTCCGTGCACTTTCCTTCAGCATTACCTGGAACTTTGGTAAAATGACCGAAAGCGTGTCGAAGAAAAAAGGCGTAACGAATGACGACCAGTTAAGTACAGGCGGCGGAAACTAATACCTTTTAAAGCAGTCATAATAAAGGCCATCACAAACGTGATGGCCTTTTGATTTTATTGCAACCGCACCGTATCCGTCTCAATGCCGGGATAGTCTTTGACAAGCGATAATTCATAGTCTTTTTGCTTCAACAATTGAAAAAACTGCCGTAGCTGAAACGAATCATCGCTTTTTGCGTAGGCTTGGTCATGGGCAAGCAAAACCAGGTGGTCTTTTGCTTTTGTCCGGTTGTGTTTAAACACCGAATCAATTTGCGCCACCATTTTTTCGGCGGTGGTTACCACGCACATGGTTTTGTGATCGAAATGCCATTCCAGGTCCCAGCCCATTAAGGCAAAGCCGGCACGTTGTAACGAATCTGCGGCAGCGGCGCTTCGCTTTAAATCGGTGAACTGCAGCGTATCAATTCGCCAGATGTTCCGTCCCGGCGTGCGGGCAATGGTGTTATCCAAACGAAGGCTGTCATGCGTTCGCTGAAAATCTTTCACCACCGAATCGGGTTGGGCATAATAACTTTCGTAACGGCTGTGTGCATGGCTGTAACTGTGGTTACACAAGGCAAGTTGTTTTGCCATTTTTAAACTGTCCCACAGCTTCGCCTGCGTAGGCGATGCAAACACATGCTCGCCAACAAGGAAGAAAGAAACTGGCACGCCTTCATCCTTTACAATGTGCAGTACGTTGCGGGTGCCTTTGTTAGGTCCATCGTCGAAGGTGATGTACAATTTCTTTTTTTTCTTACCAGCGGAAGAAGATTTGGTTTTTGCAACTGGTGGCGATGCAACCTGTGGGGGTGTTGCTGGTGCAGGAAGCTTTTTTGTTTTTGGATGGCTTTTGTAAACAGAAATCGGGAGAAGAATGCAGCAAAGAAGAAAGGCTTTGGTTAAAATGGCAGTGGCAGCCTCACCGTCATCATCTGATGTAGATCCCATAAATAAAGAGTGATTTTGTTATGAATATAATCAGCCCCTGAAGGCCTTTGCAAGTCTGGTTGGTTAAAGATTTTTTAAATACGAAAAATCCTTTACCAAAGCTTCTTTTCTGCGCTGGCATTTGCATTGCATAGCTCTTCTTTTATAAATCGTGCACAATGAAAAAAGCCTTTCTGCCTGCCTTGCTATGCGCTACTGTGTTCTTCTGCAGCCAATGTTCCCGCAACCCGGTAACGGGGAAAAAGCAATTAGTCACCATGTCAACCGAACAGGAGCTGGCCCTTGGCCAGGAAGGCGACCCGCAGATTGTGGCGCAGTTTGGCCTGTACGAAGACTCGGCCCTGCAACGCTACATGAATGCAAAAGGCCAGGAAATGGCAAAGATTTCGCACCGCAACGACATCAACTATGGCTTTCGCATTCTTAATTCCAACGTGATCAATGCCTTTGCCACGCCGGGTTATGTGTATTTCACCCGTGGCATCATGGCGCATTTTAACAGCGAAGCGCAGTTTGAAGGGGTGCTGGGGCACGAGCTGGGACACATCGCCGCCAGGCATACGGTTATCCAGCAACGCAATGCCACGCTTGGGCAGGTTGGAATTTTAGCCGGCGCCGTTATCTCTCCAACGTTTGGCCGCATGATGGAATCGGCCTCGCAGGGACTGCAATTGCTGTTGTTGAAAAACAGCCGCGATGCGGAACGGGAAGCCGACCAGTTGGGCGTGGAATACTCAACCAAATTAGGCTACGATGCCAATGAAATGGCGGCCTTCTTTAATACTTTAAAACGCCAGGGCGAACAAAACGGGCAGGAACTTCCTTCGCTGCTGTCAACCCACCCGGACCCGGGCGAACGCAATGCAACCGTTGCGCAACTGGCTACGGAGTGGAA
>DATKHJ010000197.1:0-6171 GCA_035510335.1 Flavisolibacter sp.
GCCTGCTAAAGCAGAGCCGGTGAAAAAACCGGTGGTTACAGCGCCAACGCCGCAAACAACAAAAACGGAAACAAAACCACTTCCGCCGGCAAAACAAGCACCAAAGGAGCAACCAAAACCCGCGAAAGTTGTTATTCCAAAAACCAGTACGGATAAAAAAATTAAATACGAGCCTGACTTCACCCGGTCAGTGCTGGATTCATCAAAACAAGAAGAAAACGGACCCACCATGCGATACAGTGATGCAGAGTTAACAGAGTTTAGAAACCTTATTAATAGAAAACTGGAAGTGGCTAAAAAAGAACTGGCTTACTTACAAGGCTTAATTACCCGCAAAGATGAAAGTGGCGACCTGGACGAGGGCCGTTACATGACCATGGAAGACGGTAGCATGAGCATGGAAAGAGAGCAACTGAGCCAGATGGCCAGCCGCCAGATCCAGTTTATTGATCATTTGGAGAAAGCCATTATGCGGATTGAAAACAAAACCTATGGCATTTGCCGTGTAACCGGCAAGCTGATTGACAAGGCCCGCCTGCGTGCCGTGCCGCATGCCACGTTAAGCATTGAGGCAAAACAAATGATGAACAAATAAACGATTTGTCAAACATTTTTTAAACCGGTCAGCAGTGGCCGGTTTTTTATTGGTTGCCAGCGGACAACTATCTTTACCGCAATTCCAATTTTTCTAATTCAACCGAATGACCGTTCATTTTACCTACGACAAAAAACAAGTAATTCAAGCCCTGCGTTATCACTTTATCAGTAAGCGGGAGATACGCCTGATGATCATTTTAGTGAATGTTTTTGCCATTGCCTCAGCGGCCTTGTTTTATTTTAAAGTCATCCTGCCGTTTGCTTTCCTTATCTCTTCTTTTTTGTGGATTGTGCTGATGCTGACTTTCTGGTTTATTCTGCCAATGACGGTTTACCGAAAAGCGGCCACGTTTAAAGATCATTTCACCATGAACTTTGAAGACGACGGCTTTTCGCTGGGTAATGAACGCGGCTCCCGCTCCTGGGAATGGCGCTCCCTGAGCACTTACATTGAAACGCCCCACTTTTTCCATTTGTATTTTGACGCCACTTCGTTTTTTCTTGTACCAAAAATTGCTTTTTCCGACGATCAGCGACACGAGATGCGGGATTTGTTGAAAGCGAAGGTGAAGAAGTGATCCCCCTGTCCCCCTAAAGGGGTGACTTAGGTGCGAGTAGCACTTGTTTTTTCAGTTGTCGTTTTTGTTCGGTGATAAGAACTAGGAACGCTGATTTTGATGAGGGTGATAATTTATATTTTATCATAACCATCAGCATGATTTGTGCTCTGTCCGCTGTTGCGCAAAGAAGGGTAACGAAGAACACGAAGGAGTCACAACGGACACGACGCTTTGTGCTCTTCGTGCAAATCTTTGTGTTCTTTGTGTTCCAAAAAAGCTCAGCAGAATTCCCAACCGTACAAGAGTGCGACGCAAGAGAAGCTCAATAGAAAACAAAAGCTGGTCCCATAAGAACCAGCTTTAACTATTATGATGATTGAAAGAAGTAAAGTATCAAAAACCTAAGTCTCCCCTTCAGGGGACAGGGGGTTTACTTCACCACCAACCGGAAACCGTTTCCGTGAATATTCACAATTTCAATATTCGGATCGTCTTTTAAATACTTGCGCAGCTTGGCAATGTACACGTCCATGCTTCGGCCGTTGAAGTAAGTATCGCTGCCCCAAATGCGCTTTAAGGCCTGCTCACGCGGCAACAGGTCGTTCATGTGCTCGCAAAGCATTTTCAGCAACTCGTTTTCTTTTGGCGACAGCGTTTGCGTTTTGCCGTCATGCGTCAGTTCCCGCAGCTTTGGATTGAAATGGTAAGAGGCCATATCAAACTCGCGGTTCTCCGACTCGCGGTTGAGTTCTTCGTTGCGTTTTAAGATGGCTTTAATCTTGTGCAGCAGCACCTCGCTGTCGAAAGGTTTGGTGATGTAGTCGTCAGCACCCAGCTTGTATCCCTGGATGATGTCTTCCTTCATGGTTTTGGCGCTCAGGAAAAACAGCGGCACATCGGGGTTAATGTCGCGGATTTCTTCGGCTAATGTAAAACCATCCATATTGGGCATCATTACATCCAAAAGGCAAAGGTCGAATTGTTCCCGCTGGAAGGCAGCCAGTCCAAGACGGCCGTCGCGTTCAAGCGTTACATCATAGTCATTTAACTCCAGGTAATTTTTCAGTACACTTCCTAAGTTCGGGTCATCCTCGCAAAGTAAAATCTTAGCTTTTTTCTCGGCCATGATAATGGGTTTTTAGTTGAGTATAAAATTAATGGCTTTTTACACAACATCTTTTCCGCCTGTACCAGCCGTGCAAAAATTGGCCCACCCCTAAATTTGTGATTCGATATTCGATATTTGAGATTGAGGCTGCCTCGATTTACAATTATCCAGTATCCCCTATCAACTATCAATTATGGCAATGCACCTTACTCCGGACAACCGTTTGAAAAAACTCATCATCATTGGCGACCGTGTGTTGGTTCGTCCAACAAAAGCCAATGAACGTACGCAAACAGGACTTTACCTGCCGCCCGGCGTGCAGGAAAAAGAAAGAGTACAACAGGGCTATATTATCAAAGCGGGCCCTGGCTATGCTATTCCAATGCCCACGGAAGATGAACCCTGGAAAAGCCATGAAGAGCAGGTGAAGTACATCCCGCTGCAGGCAAAGGAAGGCGACCTCGCTATCTTTTTGCTAAACGGTGCTACGGAAATTATGTACGAAGGCGACAAATATTTTATTGTTCCGCAAAGTGCGATATTGATGTTGGAGAGAGAGGAAGATTTGTAAAGCCTCCCCAAACCCCTCCAAAGGAGGGGCATTGCCAAGCACAGAACCTTGCTTTTATACGATACTTTAAAGATTCAATCATTCTATTTGATTGAATCTTTTCTTTTAACGCAGAGAAGAATACAATTTATGCGTCTCTGCTTTTCTGCGCCTTTGCATGAAACCCTGATCGCTTTAAAAGAAAGATCGAAAAGAGAAAAGTAAGTCTCTTAAGCTGGCCTTTGTGTCATTGTAAAGCGCTTCCTTAAAAGAAGTTTGCGGAGGCCGCTCTATGTTCCTGAAGGATTGTGAATTGGACCTGAACCTGCTCTCCGGTCTCCCAAATCACCACCTTCATTTTTCTTCTTCGCTGCTCCAATAATAAAGCGCACCACAAAAAACAAAATCACAATTAATGCTATTGCTGGAACTACCATAACTCACTTTTTTGTAGAATGTTCCCAAAACGGTGCCAGTCATATCTCATCCGTTTAAGTTACTTTTCCTTTTCTTTCCCAGTGATCTTTGATCAGAACGCCTTCCCTATCATACTTCAGCGTTCGTGCATAGCGGTCGCCTTTAATAATGCCGGCCTCATTTTCCTTTCCCATAAAAAGCTGCACAGCGTTTCCTTCTTTATCTGTGATCAATACAAGGTCGTAACTTCTGTAACGAAGTGAAACTTTCGAGGAAGGCTCAAACTTCTTGTTGATCTTTTTCAGAATATCATCACCTAAACTCATAGCTGCCGGTTTTAAGAAATACCGTGTTGGTGGTATAGCTTATTTAGTGCCAACAAAGCATATTTGAGCACAAACTACCAGTATGAGAAAATTTCTCCCGGCACTTTACTTCTCCGCAGTTTTAGTCTCCTGCGGCCAGGTTGATTCAGCTAAAAAAGACCTCAGCATTCCAGCTGTTCCTAATACTGTAGAAACAGCAAAAGCCACCCTTAAAAACAAAAGCTATGTTGTAGAAGAAATCGGCACAATTGATCTTTTTCATGAGTATGATTGGTCAGCGTCTGCCGACACCACTGCATTTATTCGTGATTACCTGACTGAACGGAAAGCGTTTACGTTAAGTTTTGTAAATGATACGGCCGTAAACGTATTTGACGACAAGAAGTTAATTGAAGCAACCTATGATTTGAAAAAAGATACAGGCACTGCATTGTTGTTAGACATTCATTATTTCGATTCATCCTTCTCTTTCAACCCCGGTGAGCCAACACGAATGACCTACAACTATAAACTGCTTGGCATCAGCAACGAGAACCTATTGCTGGAGACGCCAAGAAAATTAAACCAACGCAAACTGGTTTTGCTGATGAAATCAAAATAAAAAATCCCCGCAGTTGCGGGGATTTTTCTATAATGGTTCTTCAAGCTTAGAATGCCTGTTTGCCGGCCAGTTTGCCATCAACATCCAGTTCCACAATATCGTAACCCAGTTTCTTTACACCGTCCAGAATTTTCTTTTTATCACCTACCAAAAGAATATTCATTTTGTCAGGGTGAAGATATTTCTGCGCCGTTGCTCTCATTTGTTCTTTGGTCATGCCTTTCAGAATTTTGGCTTGCTGCTCAATGTAATTGGCAGGCAGGTTGTAATCTAAAATGCGACCAATAAATGCTGCTTTCTGCACCCCGGTTTCGTAAGCCAACGCATCACGCTGACCAACTGCGTTCTTCATGAAATCAACTTCTTCATCGGTGGGACCGTTGGCCACATAGTCTTTAATTTCTTTCATTACTTCTACCAACGCACTGTCAGTTGCATCGGCTTTAATGCCGGAGCTGAAAGCAAACTCACCGCTGTACTCATCGCCGCTGAAGTTGCTGCGGGCACCATACGTCCAGCCTTTGTCTTCACGCAGGTTTAAGTTGATGCGGCTATTGAACGCACCACCCAGCGGGAAGTTGGTGAGGTAAGATTTGTGATAATCTCCCGTAGCATCGTACTTCAAGCCGGTGGCATAACCCACGCGGAATTCAGACTGTGCTGCTTTTGGGATATCTACCAGGTACACTTTTGTTCTGTCCACTTTTGGTGTGGCATCAATCTTTGGCAGGGTGATTTTTTTCTTTGGCAACTTGTTCAGAAACGCAAGCTTCGGCAGAATTTCCGCTTGCGTTACATCGCCCACTACTACCACTTTTGCATCCATCGATGTCATGTAGTTGTTGTAGTAGTTCTGCACATCTTCCAGCTTTATGTTGGGAACCGTGTTTTCTGTTCCACCTTCCGGAATGGCCAGGATATGATCAGGGCCATAGTTCAATTTTGCAAACACTGCACTGGCTACAGCAGCCGGCTGCGATTTTGCCTGCTTGAAATTTTCCATCGATTGCTTGTGCATGCGCTTAAAGGCTTCTTCCGAAAACTTCGGATTGAACATGCGTTCTTCCAGCAATGCCAATGTTTTATCCAGGTTCTTTTTCAGCGTTTGCACGTTGAAGGTGATGGCATCTGTTCCGCCACCAACGCTTACTGAACTTCCCAGCTTCTGCAGCTCTTCCGAAAATTGTTCAGCCGTGTAGTTCTTGGTGTCCTCGTTCATCATGCGGGCAAAGAAAGAAGACACACCCGCTTTGGAAGGATCAGTTGCGGAAAGCAAATGACCACCGGGAATAGAAATTGAAATCGTCACGGTTGGAATTTCGCGGTTCTCGGTACCAATCATCTTAACACCGCTTGGCAAATCTTTGCGCCAGAACTGCGGCACTTTTACAACCGGGTTTGGTCCATTTCCCGGAATTTTCTTCCGATCAAAAGCATCTTTTGCTTTTACATATTTCAGACCGGCATAACCATAATCCGGCTTCTTGTAGTTAGCTGTATCAATGGTGTAGTTATCCGACGCTGCCACTAAATCTTCCTGGCCTTTTGCCAGTGTGCTTAACACCACGCGGTTCTTTCCTTTGATGTATTGGTTGTACACTCGTACCACGTCGTCTTTGGTGAGTTTGCTGTACTGGTCCAACAGTTTTTTAATCATGTTGGGATTACCGGTAAAGGTTTGAAAAGCAGCCAGCGTACTTACCTTGCCCGACACACTTGACAAGCCATTAATGGTGCGTCCTTCAAAAGCTGTTTTGAATTTTTCTACGTCTTCATCCGTTACACCGCGTTTTTCAAATTCAGCAAATGCTTCGTTCACCAATCTTTCCATATCGGCCAACGAAGTTTCAGGATAAGGGGTTACAGAAATGGAAAACTCACCTGCCAGTTCAGACGTGCTGTTGCTGGCACTTGCCGCCAAAGCTTTTTGAGGTTTGATCATGGTTTGGTAGAAAACCGAGCTGCGGTTTCCACCGCTCCACCACCGCGGCCGCGGCCGCGGTGGTGGAGCG
>DATKHJ010000198.1:0-6867 GCA_035510335.1 Flavisolibacter sp.
AAGACAAGCAGAACCGCTTGGCACGGCGTAGGTGTTTTTTGCATTGTTGTACAGCACCCGCATGGTGGTAACGCTGGTGTCGCCGAGGCAAACACTTCCGGCAGCAGCACCGGGGTCGGTAATGATGCCATGAAATTCGGCCGTGCCCATGTTCACAAATTTTGACCAGGGGTTGTTGATCAAAAAATACTGGTTGGGCATTCTAAAATTTGCTGATGCCGATGCGTTGATGATGAGATTGGGACGGGTGGCGCTGGTTGTACCATAATCAAGTACAATGTTTCCCAGGCATTGAAAATTGCCCCAGTTGTAAATGGCACAATTGCCCCGCAGCACAAGACCGGTCGGGTTATTTACCACAACACTGCCGCCGGGCAGCACAACCAGTTCGCCGGTTTCAAATCCAAAATTGTCGAGGGTAATTTGTCCGCTTACAATCAATTTTCCACCCCTGAGGTGAATGTTATTCAATGTAACCGGGCCACCGTAAAAATATTTTGTTTGCGAAGGGAGCAAAGTTTCGCCGGCAGTTACGAGCGGCTCGGTACCAGTTAGCGGTGTATAAGCCGGGGCTTCTATACATTGGGCAGAAAGGGTGCGAATGCTTCCAATAAAAATGGCAGCCAGCAGCAGAATGGTTTTCATGAGGATCGGTTTTGGTTTTACCCCTTTACAGGCCCTACCGGGAGATGGTTCACAGGATAGTGGTTCGTCTTCACAGGATTTGGCAGGGCCTTCAGGGCTTTGGTAAGATCACTTTACATAATCCGCTTACAATGTGTGATCTTCTGTAAAGCTATCTGCCCAGTGAAGATTTCACCAGCGGAAACCAGTGAACAAACCAAAAAGCCGCATGAAAAAGCCGGAATGCTGTGTGAACGCTTTATTCACCCAGCCATTCACGAAAGCCTCTTGTTCGGTTCTTGCTCACGAGCACATCTTCGCTGGCATCCGGGGTTAGTTTGAGCTTTAACCTTCCGCCAAAATATGCGCTGATTTGCTGCAGCGAGTTAACGGCAATTATGTATGTACGGTTGATGCGGAAAAAGTTTTCAGGATCTAAGACCTGTTCCAGTTCATCCATGCGGTATTGCACAGCATACCGGCTGGCTTGGAATGTGGTGAGATAGACCCATCTTCCATCCGAAAAAAAATAGGCAATGTTGCCCACCGGCACCGGTAAAAAACGCTGGCCTTGTTTTACCAGGAAACGATTTTTTAGTTGCAGCCCGGTAGTAAGGCGGGTGAGTGAACGATTGGCGTCGGGCAGGAGGTTTAACAGGGGTGATGCATTGTTTTCAGTATGGGTTGAATGCTGCAGCAACCAGCGTTGCCGGATGGTGTGCATGCGAAAAGCATAGTAGATAATGGTTGTCTTGCCATACGGCAGCAACAATTTTGCCTGCAGGTATTGCGGCGAAAACAGTTGCGGGTGAATGCAGTGCTGGCTGACCAACACAATATCCGGGTGGTTTTGATCGGCAAGAAGTACCTGCAGAGAAGCGGTGTCGGTCAGTACGCCGCTGATTTCAATGCTTGGATCGGTTAGTCTTACAATCCGGGCTACTTTTTTACTGATGGCTGGCTGTGGTTCTACAATAACAAGTTTCATACGCACTGTGGTAATAATGGTTTGCTGGTAACTTGTTGTGGTGTGGCGGTAAAGGTGTTGGCTGCAGTTAGTCTGTAAATTTCCAAACAGCATGAAGTGTTGGATTCTGCGTTTCAACTGTGCCTGTCTATCCAAATGCAGCGAGTTGTGCTGACAACAATCGTTAACATTTTTAACGGGCATGTAGCGAGTTGTTTCTTGAACTACTTTTATCGCATGTTTGTTGCCTCGCATCTGCCTTACGCCAAAACCAATTCGTTCAGCCGCATTGTTAGCGATTACCTTGCCGGTGCTGAACAACTACGCAGTTTTTATTTGCATACACCTGATTTAGCTGGTATTCGTGCCGCCATTGACAGCCGCAAAACGGTGCAAACCAACAGGGCTTTGCTGGTACAGGTGTTAAAGAGCCAATACGCACCGTTACAGGTAAATAGTGCTGTGCAGCAAAACATCGAAAGCCTGCTTTCGCCCAACACATTTACCATTACCACTGCGCACCAGCCCAATCTTTTTACAGGGCCGCTGTATTTTATTTACAAGATCATTCATGCCATAAAGCTGGCGTCTTCTTTAAAGCAGCAGTTACCCGACTATAATTTTGTTCCTGTTTATTACATGGGTTCGGAAGACGCAGATTTTGCCGAACTGAATCACACCTACGTGGATGGAAAAAAGCTGGAGTGGAAAAAAGAACAAAGCGGTGCAGTTGGTCGCATGATTGTTGACAAAACGCTTGTGCAGTTGATTGACGAACTGGAAGGACAATTAGCTGTAGAAGAAAATGGTAAAGAAGTGGTTGAGCTTTTGCGCAATGCTTACAAACCTGGAGTTACCGTGCAGGCGGCCACCTTTGAATTACTGAATGAACTTTACGGTGCGTACGGACTGGTTATTCTGATTCCCGACCAGGCGCAGTTAAAAGCGCAGATGCAATCCATTTTCACCGACGATTTGTTTCACAACAAACCGTTTCAGCTTGCCTCGCAAACATCGGAACGTATCAACGAGCATTACGAAGCGCAGGCTTTTCCACGGGAGATCAATCTCTTTTATTTGGAAGAAGGCATCCGTGAGCGGATTGAAAAAAAAGACGACCGCTTCCAGGTGCTGAACACGGAGATCTCTTTTTCAAAAGAAGAACTGGAAGCAGAATTAGCCAATCACCCCGGACGGTTTAGCCCGAATGTTATCCTGCGTGGCATTTACCAGGAAACCATTCTGCCCAACATTGCTTTTGTTGGCGGTGGCGGAGAATTAGCCTACTGGCTGCAGTTAAAAGATTTGTTTCAATCGTACAATGTTTCCTATCCTGTGCTGGTGCTGCGTAATTCATTTTTGGTGGTGGAAGACAAATGGAAGAAAAAGATTGACCAGTTAAACCTCGGCTTCGAAGACCTGTTTATGAAGCTTGATAGCCTGGTAACAAGAATTGCAAAAGAAAAAGCAGAGCACCCGGTTTCGCTCAATGGCAATTTTGAAAAAGCAACGCAGTTGTTTGAACAAATTCGACAACAAGCTACGCTTGTAGATAAAACGCTGACCAATCATGTGGAAGCCATTCAAACCCGTTCTTTAAAAGCGTTGCAGGGGTTGGAGAAGAAAATGCTGCGGGCCGAAAAGCGGAAATATGCCGATCTGCAGCGCCAGTTGGAAAAACTAAAAGCAGCGCTTTTTCCCAATGGCGGTTTGCAGGAAAGGGTGGAAAACTTCAGCCTGTTTTATGCAAAATGGGGAAAGAGCTTTATTGAAGAACTTTGCAAACATTCACTTACGCTGGAGCAGGAGTTTACGGTATTGGTAGAAGAATAGGTCCTTTTTTACAAACGCATTTGCAGCTTAAAAAAACGGCTTGTACCATCGTCATTATCGGCGGCAAGATGAAGCAACAATTCGTTGCCGGTAACTTTTTCTACGCAAACCGATTCCACCTTTTGTTTCGAAAACACGTTGTCAACTTCGCTTAGTTTAATAAACCTGTCCGGCACAAATTCGCTTGCTCCTATTTTGGTACTGAAGTTTTCCATCCAGCCTAAATAACTATCGCCAATGGCGCCATCCGCAGTTGTGCTTTCTGTTTCTTCTTCCGACGCGGTGAACAGCAGCAGGTCTTTTTCTTTCACATACGAAATCCCCGAAATACCGGCAACAGTCTTCTGCCTTGGCAGCGACACCGGCTTAACTGTCACCTGCGATTTCTGATTGTCAAAAATGAAATAGTTGACCCGTGAAGAAAGGTTTGCCCGGTTGGCAAACACAGTGGTATTGCCAACAACGCAACTGCCTTCAATGTTGAGGGAAGCTATGGAAGAGAAAACGTTGTTGCTGTCGAAAGTGGGAATGTTAGAATACCTTCTGTTGCCAATTTCGTAGGCCAGTGCACCGCTGCGGTTTCCGTTCGACATGGAGCCAATGCCGTAGAGCACAGGCTGACCATTTTCCATTCGAATGAAAGACGATTCAATGTCATGCTTTACGTCTTTCGGGATTCTTCCCAGTATTCTTTCACGGAAGAACACAGAGTCAAGCACTTTATAATCAGGAGAGAGAACGAGGAGGTAGGCCGCATCATCGCCAAACACGTAAAGTTTGCCATCGTAAAACTCAAGTGCTGAAGCAGACGGAAAGGCAAACTCCCTGCTTTCGATTAATTGAAATTTTTTTTGCCGGCTGCAGCTAACGGTCAAAGCTGTTAGGCCAGCCAGCAGACTGTAAATGAGAAATTTTATCCTGCACTTCATCGATCAGTTGTTGCTTGTAAGCTGCAATTTTCTCACCAACCTTTTCATCAAACGCACCAATCATTTGTGCGGCTAAAATGCCCGCATTTTTTGCGGCGTTCAACGCAACTGTTGCCACGGGCACGCCGTTGGGCATTTGCAGAATGGAAAGAACAGAATCCCAACCATCGATAGAATTAGAAGATTTAATGGGGACACCAATCACCGGTAATGTAGTAATGGAAGAGACCATGCCCGGAAGATGCGCCGCACCGCCAGCACCGGCAATGATGATTTTCAGCCCGCGTTCTTTCGCGGATTGCGCATAGTCAACCATGCGTTGCGGTGTGCGGTGTGCCGAAACAACCGTGAGTTCAAATGGAATAGCAAAAAACTTCAGGATGTCAGCCGCTGCCTGCATAATATTCAGGTCACTGTCGCTGCCCATGATAATACCGACAAGAGGGGTTTGGAGTTTGGTGTTTGGTGTTTGGGGTTGTTCCATGCGTTGTTACTTTCTTATTTTACAATGCGGTTATCTTAATGAAACTCAACACTTCATTTGAGTAAACGCCGTCAAAGATATTCTTCTGCGCTATAAATGATTGCTGAATTGTAAAGAGCCCTTTGCAGTAAGTACATCAACTCCAAACATCAAACACCAAACTCCAAATTGATTATCTAACCAATTCACCGCGAAGCCGCAGTAATTCTGTTTCGGCTACTTTTAAATTATAGCGGGCATTAATCAGGTTGGTGAGGGTAGTAGTAACGTTTTCTTCTGCCTGGCGCAGTTCAATAAAAGTTGTACGGCCAAGGCGGTAGCGTTCTTTTTCAATAAACAGGTTCTCCCTGGCCAAGGCTACGCTGGAGTCCAACGTTGCTACCACCTGGCGTTGCGCTTCGTAATTGCGGAAAGTATTAATCAGGTTGGTGTTCAGCAACGAAGTCTGGCTTTCGTACTGCAACTGCTGAAAGCGTACTGCCAGTTCTGCCTGCCGGATTTGTTGCTTTACCTCGAAGTTGTTGAAAATGGGAATGGTGGCAGTAATGCCGTAGTTCAATCCTTTATTCAGGTTAAAAAGAGGAGAGAACTGGTTAATTACCTGGTTGTTACTGGTGCGGCTGAAGTTATAAGCAGAGGTCAGTGACACGGTTGGATACCGGGCTGTTTTTGCCAGTTCTACATTCAAGCGGGCTGCTTCAATGTTTACCCGTGACAACTGCAGTTCCGGTGTAATTAAATTGTTTAAAATGTTGGCCAGCACAATATCCATTCTTACCGGAATAGTATCCGATACTTTGTATGTGGCAGAAACGGCGGTGTTCATTACCTGGTTCAGTGTCTGGCGGCGCTGTTCAATGAGTGCTAGCTGGTTAAACTGCGCTGCTTTGGCATTGTTGAAATCAATCTGCGCCTGCAACACATCGGGCTTAATGCCCACGCCAATATCAAAGCGATACTGAGCCAGGCGAAGGCGGTCGGCTGCCAGGGCTATTTGCTCATCCACGTTCCGCAACTGCTGTTGCTGCCGAACAATATCGTAGTAGGTTGTAATTACACCCGCCACGGTGTTGATCACGGCTGTTTTTACAATGAGGTTGCCTTGTTCAACGGCAATGTCCAACTGGTCACGCAGCAGAAACATGCGAAAGCCATCAAACACGGTCCAGTTCAGGTTAATGGCCGCATTGAGGTTGTTGGAGCGGATGCCTTTGCGTTCCCTGTCCGAACCATCGGCAAGCGTTTGCCGCTGGTTGTTATTGTTAATGAGGTAAGTGCCGGAAGCATTTACTCTCGGCAAAAAAGCGGCATTGCGGTATTCGTAATTGATAGCGGCAATCGCCGAATCGTTGCGGGAAAGCAAGATGTCGTAATTGTTCTGAAGCGCATAGGCAACGGCCTGTTCTACAGTGAGCGAATCCTGCGCCATTGCCGTTTTACCCGCCAGTGCAAGGAGCAAAACCGAAAGAAATCGTTTCATCTTAATAACGTGTATGTTCTAATTCTGCTGCGTGTTTTTTCTCTTCCATTTCATCCAGCGGGTTTTTCTTGTGTCCACGAGAGAGGTAAGAATAGATAGCCGGAATAACGAATAAAGTCAGAATGAGTGAAAAAATAATACCGCCAATAATAACGATACCTAACGGGATACGGCTGGTGGCCGCAGCACCCAGCGAAAGCGCAATGGGCAAGGCGCCCAGCGCCATGGCCAGCGATGTCATAAGGATGGGGCGCAAACGTTGCACGGCCGAATAAACGGCGGCATCCATTTTTGCCATGCCCTTCTCGCGGTTCTGGTTGGCAAATTCCACAATCAGGATACCGTTCTTTGTTACAAGGCCAATCAGCATGATCATTCCAATTTGCGAGAAGATGTTGATGGTTTGGTTGAATATCCACAACGACAGCAACGCACCGGCGAAGGCCAGCGGTACGGTAATGATGATGATGATGGGGTCAATGAAGCTTTCAAACTGCGCCGCCAGGATCAGGAAGATCAAGCCCAAGGCCAGCGCCAGCGCAAAGCCAAT
>DATKHJ010000199.1:0-5436 GCA_035510335.1 Flavisolibacter sp.
CCTTTTTGGTGCACCAGCAGAAACCGGTCCTGCGAAGGCGGCAGAAAACTTTTGTACTTCCGGTCCATTTCTCCGCAGGGCCAGAATTTTTCAACCTGGTGGGTTGTTTTGTTGTACAAGGCAACGCCAGCCGGCTGGTTCATCATCAGCCAAAGCTTGTTGGGAGAAGGATGCGTCACCGCTTTTTTAACGATGGCTTTTTCGTACTGTTCGCCGCTCCCTTTTAGCAGGTACGATGTATAATCCTGCTGTTGCAGGTTCAGCATGGTTAATCCCTTATCGGAACCCAGCCACAGCATTTGATCGTTTGCGTATGCATTGTGCAGGGGCGAAGCGGGAATACCGTGCAACTGTGTATTGCTGCCTGTAAAAACCTGCGTAAACGCTTTTTTGTGCTTGTTAAAAAAAGCAAGCCGCTGGTTGTAGCTGCCGCAGAGTAGCAACGAATCGCCGGTAACGGGTGCAAAGCGGGTCACAAAGGTTAGCGCATCAACAGGCTTGCTTGCTGTTGACTGGTTGTAAAGGGTTGCCGTTTTTGTGTTTTCTATTTGCAGCAGACCTTCGCTGGTAGCGCACCAAAAACCGGAGGCATCGTTGTAAAAATTCATGAGGTGAGCATTGGCCGGCAACGCCGGAAATTGCACCTTTTGCCATTTATTAGAGGCGATTGTGTAAACGTAAAAGCCATGGCCTCTTGTTCCAATCCAGATGTTTTCACCATCGCCTGCCACGCACTGCGGATCGGCAAGACTGGTTAATGCCGTTGCCTGCAGTGCTTTCGTTATTGTGTTGATTTTTTTCAGCCCGCTTTCTGCTGCTACCCACAATACATCGCCCTGCAAAAAAAGCGGCGCCTTGTACAGCACCACCAGGTCATTCATCTTGTTTACATAACGAAATTTATCGGCGGCTACATCGTAATAACAAACGCCCCACTCGGTGGAGGCCCATAGCGTTCCGCGTTTATCAATGGCCAGGTCGGTGATCCATGAACTACGCAAGCCATTGCCGGCGGGCTTATCCACGGTGTAGTTGGTAAACTTCAGGCCGTCAAACCGGCTGATGCCGTTCCGGGTGGCTGTCCACACAAAGCCTTTTGTGTCGGTAACAATCTTTACCACGTAATTATCCGTCAGGCCATCTTCGGTTGTATAAGTAATAAATTTTTGGTTGTTGAACTGCGCCGTTGCCAGGAGGGTTGAAAGAAGGAAACAGGAAAGAAACAGCAGTTGTGTTTTCATTGGCCTTGCGCAGCAGTTTAATTTGGTTAAGATAAGTTTTTTCTTTTATGAGTTGGAAGGAAGTTGGTTTTGGAACGAATATCTAATTGGCAGTTACGTTTGCGTTAAACGAAGTGAGGGTCAGGGCCAAAAAGGCGCATCTCGTTACAAATTTTACCCGAAATTTGCGCCACCTATATTTGTGTTATGATAGAAATTAAAGTACCGACCGTTGGCGAATCGATTAACGAAGTGACGCTAGTAAAATGGCTGAAGAACGATGGCGATTATGTAGAACGTGATGAAGTGATAGCCGAACTGGAAAGTGAGAAAGCCACTTTTGAGCTGAACGCCGAGCAGGCGGGTGTGCTGAAGACGGTAGGGAAAGAAGGTGATACGCTGAACATTGGCGATACGGTAGCGCAAATTGATGAAACGGCTGCCAAGCCGGAAGGTGCACCTGCAAGCGAAAAGCCTGCCAGCGACAAAGGCCCTGAGATGCAGAAGACGGATGCGTTGAAAGAAGCGGGCAAACCAGTACAGGAACCCCAACCACAAACCACAAACGACAAATCACAAACCGATGTAAAAGCAACACCGGTTGCTTCTGCCATTATAGCTGATAAAAAAGTTGACCCTAAAAATATACAGCCGAGCGGCTACAACGGAAAGATTTTGAAGGATGATGTGCTGAGTGCCCTGGAAAATCCGGGTCGCAAGCCCGGTGTTGAGCTGTTTAACCGCACCGAGGGCCGCGAGAAGATGAGCAATCTTCGCAAAACGGTTTCCCGCCGGTTGGTGGAAGCAAAAAACACCACGGCTATGCTGACCACCTTCAACGAGGTGGACATGAGCCGCATCATGGCTATTCGTTCGGCCAACAAAGACAAGTTCAAGGAAAAGCATGGCGTAAACCTCGGCTTCATGAGCTTCTTTACCAAAGCGGTTTGTTATGCCCTGGCTGAATGGCCGGCAGTAAACGCTTACATCGATGGCGACTCGATCATCTACCATAACTACTGCGATATTTCCATTGCCGTATCAGCGCCAAAAGGTCTGGTGGTGCCTGTCATTCGCAATGCGGAAAGCCTGAGCATGTTTGAAATTGAAAAGAAAGTGGTGGAACTGGCAACCAAGGCCCGCGACAATAAATTGAGCATGGAAGAAATGCAGGGCGGCACGTTTACCATTACCAACGGTGGTGTGTTTGGCTCGCTGATGAGCACTCCCATTATCAACATCCCGCAATCGGCAATCCTGGGCATGCACAAAATCCAGGAGCGTCCGGTAGTGATAGATGGGCAGATCGTGATTCGTCCGATGATGTACTTGGCGCTCAGCTACGATCACCGCATCATCGACGGCCGCGAGTCGGTTTCCTTCCTCGTAAGAGTGAAAGAACTGCTGGAAAGCCCTGAACTACTGCTTATCGGCAAAGACCCGGTTAGAACTTTACTAGAATTGTAATTATATTCGGCCCCCAAATAAACTGCATGAGAAAATTACTAACTGCTTTGATTGCCTGCTTTGTACTAATGTCGTGTCAAAAAGAGATTAGTGCAGATAACCTCGACAACCTTCCCGGAGGCGGAAACGGTGGTAGCCCAAACGGCACCAAGCTGGTTCGCATTGGCGTTCGTACTGGTGGTGATAGCATTACAACCAATTTTGCTTATAATAATGCAGGTCGCCTTACAAAATTTTCCCAGGCTGGCACAATTGGAGGAACGCTAATCACAGCCCAAGCTCAGTACGTGAGAAACGCAGCGGAGGTGATCTCCAAAACCATCATAAAAACAAATGCGTTGACACAATTTGGGCTGGATAGCATCGAAGCTTTTCATACCTATGACGTTGCCAATAGAAGGTATAAATATAGCCTGTCACCCATAACTATTGCTGGCAATACAGCAACGGATAGCGTTGTATATGTTTATACAGGAGATAAGTTGACGTCTGCTATCGACTATTACGATGATGGTTCCGGCGGCGGATATACGCCTTACTCAAAAGAAGAATACAGCTACACAGGAAAGAATATTTCGCAAATTAAATCGTACACGTATGATGAAAGCACAAGAACTTACGATCTGGAAACAACGGTAAACTATGAGTATGACTTAAAAGTGAATCCAATAAGTTTCCCGGAAGATGTGCCTGCTATTAGTATGCTATTATATTACTCAGCAAATAATGAGGTTAAAAAAACAGTCACAGATCATCTTACAGGCACAACTGACGTACTTACAACAGCAATTACCTACAACAATAACAACCGGCCTTTGAGTGCGGTTGCCAGCAGTAGTGGGTTAAATACCATTAGTACTTATTACTATCAATAGTGCTTTCATTTTAATAAGAAAAAGCCGCCTTTTAACAAGGCGGCTTTTTCTTTTCCTTATTCGTAAGCTTAACTTGGCGGGCCAATCATTTACTCCCAAATTTGCGCATGAGGCTTCACGCATATTTTCAGTCAGCAGAAAGCATCCTGTCTCAATACGATGGCGCCGTACCCTTTGCCATCTGGTTAAAAAATTATTTCAAGCAAAACAAAAAGTTTGGTTCAAGGGATCGCAAGGTCATTGCCCGCATTTGTTTTGCGTATTTCCGTACGGGCAAGGCGCTGGAGAACTTGCCCATTAGCGAACGCCTGCAGGCGGCCATGACAATCATTCATCCCGAAAAGCCACAGTTGCGTGAATTACTCAAGCCAGCGTGGCAGGAATTATTGGATTCGCCAAATAGGGTAACATCAATTCTTCCGCAACCATCACTCATTTTTTCGTTTGCAGAAGAAGTAAGCGCTGAAATAAATGAACCTGCTTTTTTTCTCTCGCACCTGGTATTGCCCGATCTATTTCTTCGCATTCGTCCAGGTAAAAAAGAAGTTGTGCAGAAGAAATTACAGGCAGCCGGTATCCCGTTTTCTATGGAAGATGATTGCATTCGTCTTTCAAACGCCACCAAAATTGATGATGTGCTTTTGATTGATGAAGAAGTAGTGGTGCAGGATAAAAGTTCGCAGCAGGTATTAAATGGCCTTCAACTCCAAACACCAAACGCCAAACCCCAAACCTTTACCGCTTGGGATTGTTGCGCTGCCAGCGGCGGAAAATCAATTCTGCTGCACGACCACTTTCCAAAAGCGCAGCTCGCCGTTTCCGATATCCGCGAAAGCATTTTACACAACCTGCGCAGTCGTTTTAAGCGGGCCGGCATTTCTTCTTACCAATCGTTTGTGGCCGATGTGTCTTCCGATAATTTTCGTTCTTCCCGCAAATACGATGTTGTGATTTGCGATGCGCCTTGCAGCGGTTCAGGCACCTGGGGACGAACGCCGGAGCAACTTGTATTCTTTCAGCAGGAACGGATTGCTCATTATACCTCCCTGCAAAAAAGCATTGCCGTTAATGCCAGTAAAAGCCTGAAAGAAGGTGGTTGGTTTGTGTACATCACCTGCTCGGTATTTAAAAAAGAAAACGAAGACGTGGTTGATTACATTTTGCAAAACTCTGCGTTGAAACTGCAGCAACAGCAATACGTTAAAGGGTACACGCAAAAAGCCGATACACTATTTGTATCCATATTTCGCTTATAACTTCAGCAGTTCTTTTGTGCCAATAAGTTTCTCGCCGTTGTAAAGGCTGACAAAATACTTCCCGGCTGCAAATCCATGCGAAGAAAAATTAAACGAGGTAGTGCCCGCCGGTGCTGATGTTTTCTGCTTCATCACCGTTTGTCCCTTTACATTAACAACCTGGAAATACAAGTTGGCGACAGCAGAAGGCGCTGCAAATTTTACCGTAAACATTCCGCTGGTAGGGTTGGGCGACAATTGAAACGATTCAGCTGTTATCGCCACGGGGTTGGTAACGGTGTTGTTACAAATGGTTGTGTGATTTACTGTCAGCGTATCAAGGTAATCTGCTGTAAAGCCAGCGCTTGCGGTATCAATCACCTGCCGAATGCGATACGTAATAGTGCCTGGCGCAATGTTTAAGGCGGTATCAACAAACTGGTAGTTGCGCATGGCGCCGAACTGCAATCCGGTTCCGGCTTGCTCATAGATTTTTGTGAACACTGTTGCACCGGGTTCGCGGCGTTCAATTTCGTACCGCATAGCACTCGCATCTTTGCTGCTCCAACTGATGGTATTGCGACAAGTCCCTGCTGTAACGGTAGCAGTCGCCAGCTCTTTCAGCAATAGCAATACCGC
>DATKHJ010000200.1:0-3552 GCA_035510335.1 Flavisolibacter sp.
AACCAACATTCACGAGCAAAAAGTGCTGAACGAATTGCTGGAGCAAAAGGTAGCCGAACGCACAAGAGAGCTCCTGGAAGCCAACCGCGAACTGGCCATCAGCAACAGCGAATTGCAGCAGTTTACTTCTGTTGCTTCGCATGATTTGAAAGAGCCCCTGCGCAAGATTCTATTCTTTGGAAGCCTGATCAGCGACAAGGCGCCGTTAACAGAAGAGACGAACACTTATCTCGAAAAAATTCTCCGGGCTTCCCGCCGCATGAGCAACCTCATTGATGACCTGCTTTCCTTTGCTTCACTTTCGGGCCCCAATCTTTTTCAGCCAACCGATCCCGGTGAAATTGTTCGTGATATTCTGCTTGACCTGGAATTAAGCATTGAAGAAAAAAAAGCGGTGATCGATGTAGGTCCCATTCCGCAGGTAGAAGCCATTCCGGCTTTGCTGCGCCAGCTTTTTCAAAACATCATCAGCAATGCGCTGAAGTTTACCAAGCCGGGTACCGCACCGCATGTTTCCATTTCGGCGGCCCTCGTTAATACCGTGAGTGCAGAGGCGGCACCTGATGCCAATGGCGCTTATTGCCGCATTACCATTGCCGACAACGGCATTGGCTTTGAAGAAAAATACGCCGAAAAAATCTTCACCATCTTTCAGCGGCTGAACACCCGAACGGAATACGAAGGCACTGGCATTGGGCTTGCCATCGCTAAAAAAATCATCGACCGCCACAATGGCGCTATCACCGCCCGCAGTACGCCGGGAGAAGGTTCCGTGTTTCATCTTTTTCTGCCGGTAAGGCAAACAGAGATGCACAAATCAAAAGAAGAAAATCAATTTGCCGCCACCGGCCTTTAATAATTCTTACAACATGCACAGATTTTTCAGAAGGCTTCCTTTATCTGCCAAGCTGATGCTCATTGCACTGGTGCCATTGGCATTGCTGGTTTATTTTATCATCCAGATTTACAAAGAGAAGACGGACAAGATTGAAATGCTGGAAGGTTATCTTTTACGGGTAAACCAATCGTCGGGCATTGGTACGGTGATCGACGCCTTGCAGGCCGAACGCCGCTACAGCTTTGGCTTTATTGTGAATGGCGAACGCAGAACAGAACTCTTGCTGTCCCGGCCGCGTACCGACAGCGCTATTCTTTCGCTTGCTGGGCTTCCCACATTGGAACATGTTACTTCTTATACCTTCCTGGATACGCTGAACCAGGTGCGCCTCACCATCGACAACCAAACCGCCACACCGCAACAGGTAATGGATTATTACACCAATGTATTGTTTCGGCTAAACACGTTGAATGTTGTGACGGCCGGCAACCAGTACCTTGACCCGGTGATTCCAAGCCTGCGGTCACAAAAATTTCTTTCAGAAATGGTAAGTTATCTCGGCATTGTCCGGGCCAATATTTACTATGCTTTGCAGTCATCTGAAAGCAGCTCCGATGCGGTTTCCGGCGTGCGGCAGATGTATGACATTTACAAGAGTTACGAAAAGGAATTTGCAGAGAAAGGATCGGCCGGCGCTATTGCCGCTTACAACAAGCTGGCAGCCGAAACCGAACTAAAGCCAACCCTTCAATACATCGAAAACTTCTTACGCACCGGGCAGTTTGATAGCAGCTACGTGTCAGAAAAATGGTGGACGCTTTCTGCCAGCGGCGTTGACCAAATCAGGAAGCTGCAACGTAGCGAACTGCAAACGGCAAAGACCGGCATGAGCGCCATTTACGAAAAAGAAAAAACCGAAAGAGACCGGAGCCTTCTTTTCCTGATACTCAGTGTGTCCGTAGTTATTGCACTGATGATGTACACCATTTCGGTTATCACAAAAGCGTTGGGCGAACTGAATGTTGCGGCAAAAACCATTGCCACTGGTGCCACCGGAATTCAAATCAAACCCGAAACAGACGACGCCATTGGCAACCTGGCGCGGTCTATTTTAATGATTGATGAAAACAACAAAGCATTAGCTACCGCTGCGCAAGCCATTGGCTCTGGTAATTTCAATGTGGATGTAGTGCCCCGCAGTGAAGAAGATATTTTAGGAAACGCTGTGGCGCAAATGAAAGAAGACCTGCAGCAGTTTAACCAGGAGAACGAAGAGAAACTTTGGATACACAACGGCATTGAGAAAATAAACGACAGCTTGCGCGGCGGAAAAGAAGTGAAGCTGGTAGCCCAGGATGCGCTGCATGCGCTGGCTACCTACATTGAGGGACAGGTTGGGTTGCTGTACGTTCGTCACGACAATTACCTGCAATACACCGCAGGGTATGCGGTGGACGATACCAAGAACATCCCGCTGCAAATTGGTTTTGGCGAAACACTTGTGGGACAAACAGCGCAAAAGAAAAAGCTGGTGCAGTTAAAAAATCTTCCGACCGATTTTGTCAAGATCAAAACTGCCAGTGGAGAAGCCACGCCGCAAAATCTTTTGCTGGTGCCGCTGGTGCACAACGATGTGGTGGAAGGCGTAGCGGAAATTGGTTCGCTGCAGACGTTTACACCACAGGTCATTTCCTTTCTGACACAAGTGGCGCCGGCCATTGCCATTGCTTTGCAAACGGCTAAGAACCGGGCCCGCTTGCAGGAATTGTTTGAGCAAACGCAGGCGCAGGCCGAAGAGTTGCAGGCACAGCACGGTGAGCTGGAAAACATTAATGCCGAACTGGAAGCGCAAACCGAAAAACTGCAGGCATCGGAAGAAGAACTGAAAGTGCAGCAGGAAGAATTGCTGCAGGCCAACCAGGAGCTGGAAGAACGTTCGCGGTTGCTGGAAGAACGCAACCAACTCATTGCCGAACGCAACGTGGAGATTCAGCAAAAGGCAGAAGAGTTGGCGCTGAGCACAAAATATAAATCGGAGTTCCTGGCCAACATGTCGCATGAACTGCGAACGCCGCTCAACTCTATTTTGCTGTTGTCGCGTTTGATGTCGGAGAACAACGAAAGAAATCTTTCCAAAGACCAGATTGAATATGCACAGGTCATTCAAAGCTCGGGACAGGGACTGCTTTCGCTGATTGATGAAATTCTTGATCTCTCGAAGATTGAAGCCGGTAAAATGCAACTGGAATACCACCCGGTGTTGTTACAGGAAATTGTGACCGATATGAAAGCACTGTTTGCGCCGGTGGCAAAAGAAAAAGGATTAGAACTGGCCGTTCATCTGGATGCCGATCTGCCCTCGCAAATTGAAACGGATAAAATGCGCCTGGAGCAGGTGTTGAAAAATCTTCTTTCCAATGCCCTGAAATTTACCTCGCAGGGTTCAGTGGCATTAAACATTGCGTCATTAAAAGACAATCGTTCCTTCATTGCCTTCTCTGTAAAAGATACCGGCATTGGTATTCCGGCCGAAAAGCAGGCGCTGGTGTTTGAAGCCTTCCAGCAGGCCGATGGTTCTACCCGTCGCAAATACGGCGGCACCGGTTTGGGACTTTCCATCAGCCGTGAATTAACCAAGTTGTTAGGTGGCGAAATAAAGCTAAGCAGCGAAGCCGGAAAGGGCAGTGAGTTCACGATTTATATTCCAATTAACC
>DATKHJ010000201.1:0-7380 GCA_035510335.1 Flavisolibacter sp.
AATAATAGCTGAACGTATAACCGTTCGGTTCGTATTTTTTATTGAACACGTTGTTCACCTGCAAAATCAGGTCGGTGTTTTTAATAAAGCTTTTGCTGAACGAATAAATGGCTCTTACATCCTGCGTGTAATAAGCATTCAGTTTGCGGTCTTCGCTGCTGGTGTTGTCAAGATATTGTTTGCCCACGTACTTGCCCAGCAGGTCAATGCTCACATTGCTGAGCGGCGACACCGTTACCGTTGCGGCTCCCGTTACCGATGGGGAAAACGAAATGTCGCTTTCCGGGTAAAAGTTTTCTTTCTGACCGCCGTTGTCGTAATCATCAAGATACTCTACAAAGTTTTTGATCTTGTTTTTGCTCAGGGTAAGATTGGCTGCCGCTTTCAGCCAGCTTGTAACAATAGTGCTTCCCTGCAATTCAGCGCCAAGCCGGTAGCTGTTTGGAATGTTTGTTCTTGTATAAGCGCCAACATCGTTGATCTTACCGGTAAGCACAAGTTGATCCGTGTACTTCATGTAATAAACCGTTGCGCCGTATTGGTAAGTCCTGTCTTTTCTTTCCAAGCCAACTTCTACATCGTGCAAACGTTCGGGCTTTGGTAAAGAGGTAGAAGACACTTCAAAATCATCGCGGTTCGGTTCTTTGTTGCCAATGCTGTACGAAGCAAACGCCGTCCAGTTCCGGGTGTTGAATGTTAGTCCTGCCTTCGGGTTAAAGAAGGTGTATTTCTCGTCAATAGCAAGCGTTGGATTATCGCGAAAGCCATCAATGGAATAGCCTACTTTCCGCAACTGCAAATCAACAAAAGCCTGCAGTTTGCTAAAGACCTTTTGCTGCAGCTTGGTGTACACGTTAACATCATTCTTCACCGCATCGTGGTTGTACCAAATGTGGTTTGGCGCCGACAAGCCATTGGCCGCCCAGGGAATTCTGCCAAAATGATTTCCGAGGTAGCGGGTTACGGCGCCGCCAAGCGTTAACTCTGTTCCGCCTTTTGCGTATTGCAGCGAAAAAATGTCGCCGAAATAATCATTGTCCAGCCAAAGCTGGCGCACAAGGTCTGTATTGGTGATTTCTGTGCTGCCATAAAATTGGTTGGGAAGCCCGAATTCGCTGTACTCACGGTCGGCTTTGTATTGCTCGTAAAAACCTTTGCCTTTAATGTAAAAAAGACCGGTGTTAAACGTTAGGTGCGGTGTAAACTTTTGTGTGAAGAACAACTGATAATGGTCTTGTTTGTAGTTGTCGGTTTCATCGTCGTAAGGTTCGCCGGGTTTTTCGGTGCCGGAATAATTCACACGGCGATTGTTTTTTAAATCCGCTTCGGTTACGCCATTCCACGCCTGGTAGGTTTTTTCCTTGCCTGAAAAAGTAGTGAAGCGCAGGGTCGTTTTATCCGATAGGTAAGCCGTTGAAAAATAATACGACTGCAGATCGCTTTTTGCTCTTTCCACAAACCCGTTGCTTTTAATTTGGGAAAGACGCAGCTCGGTGGTGAAGTGGTTGCCAATTAAGCCACTGCCCACACGGATGTTGTTCTTCAGTGATTGAAACGAACCGTAGCTGTTGTTCGATTCGAAATAAGGCTGCAGGCGTGTCTCATGCGTACTCAAATTAATGGTGCCGCCAAAAGCCGCTGCACCGTTTGTAGAGGTGCCAACGCCCCGCTGAATCTGGATGCTGCTGGTGGAAGAAAGAATGTCCGGCAGGTTCACAAAAAAAGCTCCGTTGCTTTCGGGGTCGTTAAACGGAATGCCGTTGACGGTGACGTTAATACGGGTGGCGTCTGTTCCACGAATACGAATGCCGGTGTAGCCAATGCCATTGCCGGCATCGGAGTTCACTACGACCGAAGGTGTTTGGTTCAGTACAAACGGAAGATCCTGTCCCAGGTTTTGCTGCTGAATTTGTTGCCTGTTCAAATTTGTTTTGGCAAATGGTGCATTGGCGCTGGCACGAATGGTTTTTACTTCTACAGGAAGCAGTTCGGTAGTGTCTGTGGTTTGCGCTTTTGTTTGCAGCGCAGCCACGAGTGGAATGAAGAAAAGAATCCTTTTCATTTTAAGAATTTAAAAAATGAAAGGGAAACGCTGTGTGAGAGAGGTTTGGCGTTTGGGGTTTGGTGTTAGGAGTTGAAGGCCCTAAAACCCCAAACTCTGAATTCCAAACTCCAAACTGTTTTGCTCCCTGCGCAGGCATTACCCTGATCAGGTTTTGCGGGTTTGATCTCAGCCTTTCTTCGATTGTCATTCTGAACTTGTCGAAGAATAGCACCCCGGTAACACTGAAAAAATAATTGACGCCGCAAAAATAGGCCAATAATTTTTTGCCGGTGCTGTAACTTTTTTGAAATAACACCGTATAGCAGAAAAACCAAAAGATGAAAAAGCTGTTTATAGCCGTTTCCCTGCTTTGTGTGGCGCTTGTAAGCGGGGCGCAGAAAGTTATCAATGATCCCAACGTGGAACTGCGTACGGTAGCAGGTGCATTTAACGGAATTGCAGTCAGCAGCGGCATCGACCTTTATCTTTCGCAAGGCGATGAAGTGGTGGCTGTAAGTGCTGAAAGGCCTGAGCATCTTGACCGTATCAAAACTGAAATTGTCAACGGTACGTTGAAGATTTGGTACGACGCGAAATCCGGCATTAACATTAATATCGGCGATGCCAAACGAATGCGGGCTTATGTTTCCTACAAAACGTTAAACAGCATCAAAGCTTCAAGCGGTTCCGATGTAACGGTGGACGGCGTTCTTAAATCAAGTGAATTGCGGATTGATATCTCAGGCGGCTCCGATTTTAAGGGCAAGGTAGATGTTGATCACCTGAAAGTGGACCAAAGCGGCGGCAGCGATGTAAACATTTCCGGCCGTGCTACAACGTTGTCAGTAGATGCCAGCGGCGGCAGCGATTTTAACGGCTACGATCTCAATACCGAAATCTGCGACCTTGAAGCCAGCGGCGGCAGCGATATTGAAGTAACGGCCAGCAAAGAGCTTTCTGCAAAAGCCAGCGGTGCCAGCGATATTCACTACCGCGGCAAGCCAAACGTAAAGATGGCAAAAGCCAGCGGTGCCAGTGAGGTGAAAGGGAAGGGGTAGAACAAGACTAAGCTGAGGCTAAGAGTAAGAATTTAGCATAAATAAAGCCCTGCCTGTTGCGGCGGGACTTTTTATTGACAGGAAAGCAAGGATGGAAAGAAAGTATTTTTCGCACAGGGCAAAGGTGGAAAGGTAGAGGGGAGAGATATAGAACGAAGGAACACTTGGAGTACCAACAGAAATGCTGAGCTCATAACCACACCCCCCCAACTTCCAACCTCCAACTTCCAACGAGCCCTAAACACCCAACTCCAAACCCCAAATTCTAAACTCCCTCTCACCCCTTATCTTTGCCCCGCATTTAAAAATTAAAACTTTATCGCTATGTCAGTAAAAGTTGCCATTAACGGATTTGGAAGAATCGGCCGCCTGGTGTTTCGCCAGATTCATGATATGGAAGGCATTGATGTCGTTGCCATCAACGATTTAACCTCTCCTCAGGTATTAGCTCATTTATTAAAATACGATTCAGCGCAAGGCCGCTTTAACCAGGAAGTAAAGGCAACTGAAAATTCCATTGTGGTAAACGGCGAAGAAATTAAAATTTATGCGCAGAAAGATCCTGCTCAAATTCCATGGGGTGAGCACGGTGTTGATGTGGTGATCGAAAGCACCGGCTTCTTTACTGATAAAGCAAAAGCCGAAGCCCACCTGAAAGCAGGCGCTAAAAGAGTTGTGATCTCCGCCCCTGCAACCGGCGATCTGAAAACCGTTGTTTTCAACGTTAACCACGAAATACTCGATGGCAGCGAAACCATTATTTCCTGCGCATCGTGCACTACCAACTGCCTGGCACCAATGGCCAAAGTACTGAACGATACGTTTGGCATTGTTACCGGCTTGATGACCACCATTCACGCTTACACAAACGATCAGAATACACTGGATGCTCCGCATCCGAAAGGCGACCTGCGCCGCGCAAGAGCAGCCGCTGCCAACATCGTTCCTAACAGCACAGGTGCAGCAAAAGCCATTGGTCTTGTACTGCCTGAGTTAAAAGGAAAACTGGATGGTGGTGCACAACGTGTTCCAACCATTACCGGTTCGTTAACCGAGCTGAATGTGGTGCTGGCCAAGCCAACAAGCATTGAAGAAATAAATGCCGCCATGAAGGCTGCCGCCAACGAAAGCTTTGGTTATACCGAAGACGAGCTGGTTAGCACCGACATCATTGGCATGAGCTACGGAAGCCTGTTTGATGCCACGCAAACAAAAGTGATTGGCACCGGCGATAAGCAACTGGTGAAAGCCGTAAGCTGGTACGACAATGAAATGAGCTACGTATCGCAATTGGTTCGCACGGTGAAGCACTTTGCGCAACTGATTCAGAAATAAAAAATAAAAAAAGAAAAGCCGGATGAAAGTCCGGCTTTTTTGTTGCCGCCATTTTACCTTTAAGCCCATTTCAAAACCAGCGAAAACTATGAGCAAGTTCCAGCAGACCAACTTCAATGGAAAAAAGGCGTTGATTCGTGTTGATTTCAACGTGCCTTTAAACGACCAATACAGCATTACCGACGATACAAGAATCAGGGCCGCCATTCCTACCATTAAAAAAATACTTGCCGACGGTGGCTCGGTGATTTTAATGTCTCATTTGGGAAGACCCAAAGAAGGCCCAACAGAAAAATATTCACTGAAACATTTAGTGGCGCACATAAGCGAACTGCTGGGAACCGAGGTGCAGTTTGCAGCCGATTGTATTGGTGACGAAGCGGCGCAAAAAGCAGCAGCCTTAAAAGGTGGCGACGTGCTGTTACTGGAAAACCTTCGTTTTTACAAGCAGGAAGAAAAAGGAGACAAGGACTTTGCCGAAAAGCTTTCGAAGCTTGGTGACATTTACATTAACGATGCCTTTGGCACCGCACACAGGGCACATGCTTCTACTGCTGTTATTGCCCAATTCTTCTCTCCCGAAAACAAAATGTTTGGGTTAGTAATGGAAGGAGAGGTAAGCAGTGCAGAGAAAGTGTTGCACAGTGCCGAAAAACCATTTACCGCCATCATCGGCGGCGCAAAAGTTTCCGATAAAATTCTCATCATTGAAAACCTGCTGGAAAGAGCTACCGATATTATCATCGGCGGCGGCATGGCTTATACGTTTTACAAAGCTATGGGCGGGCAAATTGGCAAATCGCTTTGCGAAGAAGATCGCCTGGATACAGCAAAACAATTGCTGGAAAAAGCAGAAGCCAAAGGCGTTTGTATTCATCTCCCTGCCGATTCTATCATTGCCGACAAGTTTGCCGAAGATGCCGATGTTTCCTCTTCGTTAAGCACCAACATTCCTGATGGCTGGATGGGCCTTGACATTGGTGTAATGGCCTGCGATATGTTCACGAAAGTGCTTCATGCTTCCAAAACCATTTTATGGAATGGACCGATGGGTGTTTTTGAAATGGAGAAATTTCAGCATGGAACAAAAACGATTGCCAAAGCCGTAGCCGAAGCCACAGAAAAAGGCGCCTTCTCTTTAGTTGGCGGTGGTGATAGTGTAGCTGCGGTCAACCAGTTTGGCTATGCCGATAAGGTGAGCTATGTTTCTACCGGCGGCGGCGCTATGCTGGAGTATTTCGAAGGCAAAGAATTGCCGGGTATTGCGGCTGTAAAATAACCTTGCTATTTACAAAATGGCTTCTTCGGAAGTCATTTTGTCGTTAATGACGAGGCCGCATGCATCCATTTGTTTTATAACAACGTCATTACTGCACAATAACGGCGTGGTGTGTTATTTGATAGCACTCCACAGTATTTACTACATTTATTAAAACGAAAAGAAAAATGAAACGCAACCTGACTCTCTGGATTGTTTTAGGTATCATCCTGGTCTTGGTTTTTGTTGGCTGTGGACAGTACAATGGATTGGTAACGCAAGACGAAACAGTAAAAAATGCATGGAACAAAGTACAAAGCGATTACCAGCGCAGGGCCGACCTTATTCCGAATTTGGTAAACACAGTAAAAGGTGAAGCAAGTTTTGAAAGAGGTACACTAAATGATGTAATCAGTGCAAGAGCCCGAGCAACGCAAATGCAAATAAGCCCCGATAACCTGACGCCGGAAAACATTGAACGTTTTCAGCAGGCGCAATCGCAGTTAAGCGGTTCTTTAAGCAGGTTATTGGTTACGGTAGAACAGTATCCAAATCTTCGGGCAAATGATGCCTTCAGAAATTTGCAGGCGCAGTTGGAAGGAACAGAAAACAGGATCAAAACATCCCGTAACGATTTCAACGACGCAGTGCAGGCTTACAATACAAAAGTCAGACGTTTTCCTACAAACCTGTTTGCAGGCATCATGGGCTTCAGTCCGCGCCAAGGCTTTACGGCTGATCCGGGATCGGAAAGAGCACCGACCGTTGATTTTGGCGATCAGCAAAGACAACCTTCTGTAAACTTCGACTCAAGCCGTTAAGCGTGAACTTCCCCTGGCAAAAAAAGAGAGAGTTTTTTACGGCTGAAGAGCAGCAGCAGATTCTTGATGCAATAAAAAAAGCCGAACAACGCACCAGTGGCGAAGTGCGGCTTTTTGTTGAATCAAAATGCAGGTTTGTCAATCCGGTTGACAGGGCCACTGAAATTTTTCTGCAACTGAGTATGAATAAAACAGAGCTGCACAATGCCACGCTCATTTATATAGCTGTTGATGATCACCAAGCCGCCATCATAGGCGACGAGGTAATTCATCAAAAAGTAGGAACAGCGTATTGGCAGGCAGAAGTGACCAAAATGCTGATGCAGTTTAAAGCCAATCATCTGGCCGACGGCCTGTGCCTGGTCATAGAAGATATTGGCGAGGCTTTGCAATACCATTTTCCGTATAATTCGGATACGGATAAGAATGAACTTCCTGACGAAATAGTTTTTGGCAAGTAACGAATGAAGAAATCAGCACTGATTATAGCGCTTCTCCTGTCTGTTTGTGCATTTGCGCAAATCGATAAATATATTCCCGAACGACCCAATCCCCCCAGGCTGGTAAATGATTTTGCCAAACTGCTTACACCTGAACAGGTACAGTACCTGGAAAGGAAGTTGGTGGCATATGATGACAGTACATCCAACCAGATAGCTATTGTTACGGTAGAAAATTTACATGATTATGCAGCGGTTGATTATGCCACGGCTCTAGGAAGAAAATGGGGCGTTGGCGGAAGGGAGTTTAATAACGGCGTAATCATTCTTATTTCTACCGGCGGCGGCGAGGGTCAAAGAGACGCCTTTATTGCTCCCGGCTACGGCCTCGAAGGAGCCATTCCGGATATTACCGCCAATACTA
>DATKHJ010000202.1:0-3759 GCA_035510335.1 Flavisolibacter sp.
GTGTAATCATGATCACCACCAAAACAGGTAAACGTTCAAAAGGGTTAGGTATCACCTTTACTTCTTCTTTCGGTACCGAAAGCATTTTTATTCGTCCGGAATTACAAAATACGTTTGGCCAGGGATGGAGCGGTGTGTATGGAAAGGCAACGGTTTCCCCCAACAACCTGAATAGTTGGGGCCCTGAAGCCAACGGCCAGATGGTAGAAAACTGGAATGGCCAGCAAGTGCCGCTGCGAACCTACAACAACGTAGATGCTTTTCTTGACAATGCTACCACGCAGAACTATGGCCTGAGCTTTCAGCAACAGTTTGGCGGGACTTCTTTGTACAGCTCTTTCAATCACCTGCAGGCAAATGGCATGGTGCCCAACAACAAATTAAAGCGAACCAATATTACGCTGCGGGCCATTTCTCGCTTTGGAGCCAAAGAGCAGTTTTCGCTGGAAAACAAAATCCAGTACGGTAACACCGCTGCCTTCAACCGCCCGCTAGGTGGCCGCGATGTAAGCAACGTGTTTACACTTTATCTGCTGCCGCGTAGCCTGGATATCCGTGATTTCAGCGACGCCACCACACCACTGGGCAAAATGCTTTGGTTTGAAGGTGCCGGAAGCCAGGTAAATCCTTACTGGAACAGTTTATACCGCCAGAACGAAGACCAGCGTGACCGCTTTACCATGCACAGCCAGTTGCGTTACAACATCACAAGCTGGTTAACGGCTGAAGTAAAAGCAGGCGCCGACCAATACACTACCAACAGCGAATACAGAACCTATGCAGGTTCTCCGGCTGCTAACAACTTCGGCATGGGTAAATTCACCTTCCGCGAAACCAACTTCAGCTCCCTGGTTACGGCAAGAAAAGAAAACCTGTTTGGTAAATGGGGTGGGGGTATTTCCGTTGGTGGAAACCTGATGGACCAGCAATCATCAAATCTTTCCAACGGTGTTGGCGAGTTGGTCGTACCAAACCTGTTTTCATTAAACAACGGTACTTCGCCTGCAACGGTTACTCAGCAGATGTTTCACAAAAAAATCAATTCACTGTACGGAAACTTCCAGATCAGTTACGATGATTTCTTCTTCATCGATGCCACCTGGCGCAACGACTGGACATCTACCCTTAGCAAAGACAATCGTTCTTTCTTTTATCCTTCCGTCAGCACTTCGTTGGTGTACACCGACATGCTGCGTGAATTTGGAACATCATTGCCGCATTGGTTAAGCTATGGTAAAATCAGGGCCAGCTATGCGCAGGTAGGAAACGATCTTCGTCCTTACCAGTTATACAACACGTATTACATTGGCCGCGATCCGAATGGCAATACAACAGCGGGAAGAAACCCAGTGCTTTTCAACCCGAACGTGAAGAATGAATTGATTAAAACATTGGAGTTTGGTACCGAGATGCGCTTTATCGGCAACCGCATTGGCTTTGATGTGGAGTTTTATAAAACCAATGCAACCAACCAGCTGATTGATTTGCCAATGGATCCGCAGAGTGGTTATTCTGCAAGAAAAATCAACGCCGGAAACATTCAGAACAAAGGCGTTGAGATTGTGGTTGATGGCCGTGTAATTGACAATCCAAAAGGTCTTTCGTGGACCACCAGCATCAACTACTCTTACAACGAAAACCGTGTGTTGGAACTGGCGGATGGTGTAAAGAATTACAACCTCGGCGGCTATGATGATGTAAGCGTTCAGGCAGTTGCCGGCGGTTACTATGGCGATATTTTCGGAACCCGTTTCAATCGTGTGAAAGATGAGAAGAGCCCTTACTTCGGACAGATTATATTGGATGCGAATGGTCTTCCTACCCGCGATGGAGAAATTGTAAAAATCGGCAACCAGCAATCCAAAGGTTTGCTCGGCATCATGAACAACTTCAGCTACAAAGGCCTTGAACTTGGCTTCCTGATCGATGGTCGCATTGGCGGCGATATCTTCTCTGCCACACACGTAGCCCTGCAGGCTACCGGCGTTTCGGCCGTAACGGCGCCTAACGGCAGAAGAGATGATTTTGTAGTGGCCGGTGTTGTAGCAGGTTCGGGTGGTTTTGTGCCAAACACCAAAGCAGTTAGCCAGCAGAACTACTGGAGAGCTGTTTCTACGGCGAACAACCTGGGTGTAAGCGAAGCCTATATTTACGATGCAACAAGCTACCGCCTGCGTAATGTAATACTCAATTACAATCTGCCGCAAAGCTTTGTATCCAAGCTGAAACTGCAGAACCTGAAAGTGGGTGTTTCGTGCAACAACGTTTGGATGATTAAGAGCAATATGGGTGGAATTGATCCCGAATCAGTTTATGCAACCGGCAGCAATGCAACCGGTTTCGAAAACGCTGCGTTGCCAACTACCCGTGCCTTTTTGTTCAACCTCAGTGTAAGTTTTTAACCACGACAAATCTGAAAAATGAAAAAGTCTAAAATAAATCTATTACTGGCGGCGGGTCTTGGCCTTGCGCTTTCCAGTTGTAAAAAATTTGATGAGATCAATATTGATCCCACTGCTGCCAGCGAAGAGCAGGTGCAGGTAGAATATTTCATTAACAACTCCATCATCAGTGCACAGCAAGATCCGCACATTGCTGAACGGGTATTTGTGCTGTACTGGAAAACGGCTGCCCGCCAGCAACTTAGCACCGGTATTGCCGGTGGTACTTACGATGATGGCTGGTCAAGCGATTATTACGGTGGCGGTTACCTGAGCGGCTGGTTGAATCACATCAACACCGCTGTGCAGGTGGCCAACAACAAAATTGCATCCGGTGCTGCACAGCCTTACACGAACAATTTGTTGCAGGTGGCCCGCATATGGCGTGCCTACCTGATGAGCGAAATGGCAGACAACTTCGGGCCAATTCCCATTGATGCGTTTCAGGGGCAAAACCCCAGTTTCGCCAGTGTGAAAGATGTGTATTATCATTTATTGGATGAACTGAAAGATGCCAGCACAAAACTGAATGTATCGGTTACCAACCCTGACGCGGTAAAGAAAAACGATCCTGTTTACGGATATGATTACAGCAAGTGGCGCCGCTATGCCAACTCCTTGCGTCTGCGCCTGGCCATGCGTCTTTCTGAAGTAGATGCGTCCAAGGCAAAGACCGAGTTTGAAGCAGCTGCCACTGGTGAATTGATCACCGATGCAAGCCATACTTTTCAGGTGCAGGAGAGACCAGGTTGGGATCCCTTGTCTGGTGTAATGAGTCGTGAGTGGAATGCCCAGATTCTTTCCGGCACATTGAAAAACCTTTATGTTGGTTTGGGTGGCATTACCTCGCAGGCACAATTGCCAGCTGATTTACATTCGGCGGTAAAAGATGCTGACTGGGCGGGTGTAAAATATGACCAGCACTTCGCCACCGCTACCAACGAACCGTTTGCACCTTACTGGCTCGACGGACTACCAGCCAAAATTGACCCCCGGGCTTACAAGGCGTTCATCATTCCGGGTTATTTTGCCAACCCCGATTTCTCCGGTTATCCCACGTACGATAACACCGCTGAAACGCCAAGTGCAAACCTGAACAACGTTACCGGTACAGGTACGTTCAAAACCATCAATGCTACCTACACGTTTAATGCCTTCACCATTGGCGACTGGGGTGCAAAAGGCGGTCGCAATGCCGTACGCAACTTCCCGGGTACCATGCCGCGACTGGCACAGCGTTTCCGTGGCAGCAACGAAAAGCGGATCTTCTTTGCCAACTGGGAAACGTACTTCCTGTTAGCCGAAGCAGCCGTGAAAG
>DATKHJ010000203.1:0-10475 GCA_035510335.1 Flavisolibacter sp.
TTGGAGAACAACGTTTTTTATCATCCACAACTGCGTTTTCAATTTCCGGTACCGCAGGGATGGCAGTACCAAAACACACCACAGCAAGTGCAAATGGCTTCGCCGGATGGAAAAGCGTTGATGATTTTAATGCTGGCCCAGGGAACCAACCTGCAACAGGCGGCAAGCGCCACGCTGGAGCAATTTCAGTTGCAGTCCATTTCATCGCGGCAAACAACCATTAACGGCCTGCCGGCATTACAGGTAGAGGCGCAGCAACAACAACAGAACGGCGGCGTGATGCGAACGCTGTCAACCTTTATTCAATACAACAATACCATTTATCACCTGATTGGCGTGTCTATGATGGCCGATTACAATGCATATGGAAACGTGTTCCTGAACACTATGGAAGGCTTTCGCACCCTGACCGACCAAGCAAAGATCAACCGCAAGCCCGAACGCATACGCTTGCGCACAACCTCGCAGGCAGGAACATTGGAGCAGATTCTTCGTGGCTACAACATGCCGGCAGCCCGTCTGGAAGAACTGGCAATATTGAACGGTATGTTGCTGACCGATCGTGTGCCTTCCGGCACCATGCTTAAAACCATCGGGCAATAGAATGTTTTTGATGGGAAGGTGAAGAAGTAAATAGGGAACGCTGGTTTTGATGATGGTCATGGCTTTACCGAAGCCTATCATCACCATCTGTGTTATCTGCGTTCCCTGCCTGCACAACTTTCTTTATCTTCCTGCAAAACTTCTCCGGTGAAAAAACTTTCTTTCTTTCTGCTCCTGAGCGGAAGCCTTTCGTTGGTGCATGCCCAAAAAGACTGGACGGCCACCATCAATACAGCCGTTGCCAAAATAGAACCCAAATGCATTGCCTGGCGCAGGCATCTGCACCAGAACCCCGAGCTTGGCAACCGCGAAATAAAAACCGCTAAATACATTGCTGACCATCTTCGCTCATTGGGAATTGAAGTGAAGGAAGGTGTGGCGCATACCGGCGTTGTTGGCCTTTTAAAAGGCGGCAAGCCCGGGCCTGTAATTGGCCTCCGTGCCGATATGGATGGTCTGCCGGTAACGGAAAGGGTGAACCTTCCTTTCGCCTCCAAAGCAAAAGGCGAATACAACGGGCAGCAGGTTGGCGTAATGCATGCCTGCGGTCACGATACACATGTTGCCATGCTGATGAGTGTTGCCGAAATTTTAGCGGGTATGAAAAGTGAATTGGCCGGTACCATCAAGTTTGTGTTTCAGCCGGCGGAAGAAGGCGCACCCAAAGGTGAAGAAGGCGGTGCAGAACTGATGATTAAAGAAGGCGTGATGGAGGCACCAAAGGTGGATGTGATGTTTGGTGTGCACATCAATGCGCAAACAGAAGTGGGAACAATTACCTATCGCCCCGGCGGCTTTTATGCCAGCGTGAACGACATGAAGATTACCGTAAAAGGCAAACAGGCGCATGGTGCTGCACCCTGGCATTCCATCGATCCGATTGTGGTGTCTGCACAAATCATCAACAACCTGCAAACCATTGTCAGCCGCAACCTGGATATTACAGAAAATGCCGGCGTGGTAACCATTGGCGCCATCAACGGCGGCAACCGCTCCAACATTATCCCTGAACAGGTAGAGATGCTGGGAACCATTCGTGCCTTGAAAGATGAAGACGAAAAAATGCTCATCAATCGCATTAAAACCATTGTTACCAAAACCGCAGAAGCAGCCGGTGCAACCGCCACGGCGGAGATTCCGTACAGTGCGCATTACCCGGTTACTTATAACAATGAAGGACTGACAGCCCTAATGCTTCCATCGTTACAAAAGGCGGGGAAAGTAGCATTGATTCCGCCGAAAACAGGTGCGGAAGATTTTTCGTTCTTTCAACAAAAAGTGCCGGGCCTGTTTATCAACGTGGGCGGCATGCCCAAAGGCGGCGATCCGGACAAAACACCATCGCACCACACGCCGGATTTTTTCATTGACGAAAGTGGCATGCAAACCGGCATTAAAGCGTTCTTGTATTTCGTAACCGATTACCTGAACATGAGCAGTGCGAAAAATTTCACCAAACCAACATTGAAAGGCGCAAAATGAGAAAGCTTTTTCTACTGGCCTTTGCTTTCACTATTGCCTTTGCCGCATTGGCGCAAAAAACCGATAAAAAACTGCAGCGGCAGATTGAAGAACTGGTAAAAGGTTTCAACGGCGACATTGGTGTGTACGTAAAAAATTTAAAGAACGGAAAGGCCGTGGCCATTAATGCCGATACGGTTTTTCCGACAGCCAGCATGGTGAAGATCCCGATTTTGATTGGCGTGATGGATAAGGTAAATCGTGGTGAACTGAAGTTTGACCAGCCGCTGACCTACAAAGATTCGTTGCTTTATGCCGGTGTGGATATTCTTGGCTCGTTCAAAGCCGGTGAAAAAATTGACCTTGGAAAAGTAGTCATGTTAATGCTGACCATGAGCGATAACACGGCCAGTCTTTGGTTGCAAAGCCTTGCCGGAACCGGCACACGCATCAACGAAATACTTGACAGCATGGGCTTTGTTGTCACAAGGGTAAACTCACGAACACCGGGCCGGGAAGCCATTCGCAATGTGTACGGCTGGGGACAAACCTCGCCACGGGAAATGGCGACCTTAATGGAAAAGATTGTGAATGGTGAAGTGGTCTCAAAAGAAAAAAGTGCACAGATGCTTCGCCTGTTGGGAAGAAATTATTGGGATGAAAACGCCATTTCGCAAATACCACCCGATGTATTTGTTGCCAGTAAAAACGGCGCGGTAAACGAAAGCCGTAGCGAAGTGCTGTTTGTCAACGGCCGCAATGCCCGTTATGTTTTTTGCATTGCTACAAAAAACAACAAAGACCAAAGCTGGCAGCCAACGAATGAAGCGTGGGTACTGGCAAGAAAGCTATCGACGTTGTTGTGGGAGAAGTTTGAGTAATACTCGGCATACAAAAGAAGAAAGCTTTCCCCGTAATTCTGCGTTCAATCCAGTTTTCTTTTCCAAGCCTCACTTGGCATAACCTGAAGCCAGCAGGTTAAACGTTAGCAGACTGTTTTCCATCAGCCAACTTACCACTGATGTGGCCAGGAAGTTTGGCCTGGCGTTGTTGTATCTGCATTGTATTTTTCTTTTTTCTTGGCGTCTTCTTTTACAATAAGTTCACTTTAAAGTACCTAGACAAGTAGGTTGTTTCCTTCTTTTTTTGGCAAAAGGCATTCCAATGAAAAAATGGTCTTAACAAGGCAAGTTGGGGGAATGAGTGAAGTTGCCGAAGATATTAGGAAGTTTTTAGCCACTACTTGAATCTATTCACCCGATCAATAAACCGAAACGGCTAAATATCCGGATGTCGTCTGGGTGCTGTATTATTTTTGAAAAATTTATTAGAAACGACCCAACTGAAAACAGACCAATTCAACTGCCTGCGATGAAAAATATAAAAACTGCTTTATGCTTAGTATTTCTATTGAGCACATTTCGCCTTTTTGCGCAACCCATCATCAGTTCTTTTTCTCCACAAAGTGGTCCGGTCGGAGCGGCTGTTTTGATTACCGGATCTAATTTTAGTTCGATACCTGCTAATAATACTGTTTATTTTGGTGGAGTTAGAGCAATGGTATCCGCAGCATCGGCTACTTCATTGACCGTAAATGTTCCGGCAGGCGCCGGCTACCAGCCTATAAGTGTTACGACAGGGAACTTAACCGCCTTCTCAAATAAATCCTTTGCCATAACTTTTGCCGGAGGCGGTACACTGAATCCCACTTCTTTTGCTTACAAGGCAATTGTCGATTCTTCTTCGGGAGTAGAAACATCCGATTTGAAATTTGCTGATTTTGATGGCGATGGAAAAAATGATGTGGCTGTCGTAGACAGGTTAAACAATACCTTGTCAGTTTACCGGAACAACAGCACCGGTAATACAATTTCGTTTGCACCCAAAATTGATTATGCCACAGGAAACACTCCTTTTAACGTAAACACCAGTGATTTGGATGGCGATGGTAAATTTGACCTAATTGTTAGTAACCAAGGCAGCAATACCATTTCGATTTACAAGAACACCGGTTCGGCGGGCTTTATTTCTTTTGCTCAAAAAATGGATTTTTCTACCGGTATTCAACCAGGTGTAGTAGCCATCTCCGATTTTGATCTTGACGGGCATCCTGATCTGGCAGTTGCTTGCACTGATCTTGCGGGAACTATTTCTATTCTGAAAAACAACAGCGTTTCAGGCTCCTTCCAGTTTGCGACAAAACATGATATAGCGGTTGGCGGGTATTTAAATAACCTTATTTCCGGAGATTTAAATGGTGACGGCAAATACGATTTGGCGGCTACAAATTTTGCGTCAAACCGCCTTTTACTTTTACAAAATGCAACATCGGGTGGCACTATCTCGTTCACGGCCACCGCGCAGGTAGCGACAGGAACTTCCCCAAGCGGCTTGGCGGCAGCCGATTTTGATGGCGACAACAAACTTGAAATTGCAGTGTCCAATTTCTATTCGAATGACCTTAACGTTTATAAAAACAATGGTAGCGGCATTTCATTTATTCTTTGGACCAGCGTAAGTACCGCAGGGCAAGCCGACGATCTGGCTATCGCCGATCTGGATGGTGATGGCAGGCCTGATATTGCCACGGTAAGTCCCTACCAAAATGTTGCTGTCTATAAAAATATTAGCACGTCGGGTTCGTTGGCCTTTGCTAGCAGGGTTCCTTATGCAAGCAATATTATTACCGATAAGATAGGCATTGCTGATTTAGATGGCGACGGCAGGCCCGATATTGGCGTTCTTCAGGGCATTTACCGAGCGTTAATCCTTCAAAACAAAGTAGGGTCGCCTTATATATCTGCAATTACTCCAATGGCTGGTGGTGCGGGCACCACCATTACAATCACGGGTGAAAACTTTACCGGCACTTCCGCTTTAACGATTGGAGGAGTAGCGGCTTCAAGTTTTACCGTGGTGAACTCAACAAGGATTACAGCTATTGTAGGGGCGGGTGCATCAGGAGATGTCGAAATCATCAACTCTTTTGGAACTGCCAGTTACCCAGGTTTTATGTATTATCCTGCCCCAGCCATCACCTCATTTACACCTGATAAGGCCGGCAGTGGAGCAATTATTACCCTTAGGGGAACTGGGTTCACCGGGGCTACTGCCGTCAGCTTTGGCGGCATTTCCGCCACTTCCTTCACGGTTGTGTCTCCAACTGAAATAAAGGCAATACTGGGCGCCGGCGCAAGCGGCAACATTACTGTTACTACACCTGGAGGCTCCACTTCACTAACAGGCTTTGTTTTTATGCCAGCACCAACTGTCGCGGCCTTTACTCCTGTAAGCGGCGGAACGCAAACAGAAGTGACTGTATCAGGAGCAAATTTTATCGATGTTACCAACGTTAGCTTTGGCGGAACACCTGCCCTTTCTTATACAGTTACCTCACCAACCAGCCTTACTGCCAAAGTAGGTGGCGGTTCTTCGGGACAGCTAAAAGTAACTACGTTGTATGGTACGGGCACTAAGGGAGGATTTGATTTTGTAGCGCTACCAGCGCCAGTTGTAAGCTCCCTCTCGCCAAATGCCGCAACGGTCGGTACAACTATAACAATTACCGGAAACAACTTTAATACAAATGTGGCCGGAAATGTTGTGTACTTCGGTGCCACAAAGGCAGATGTTATTACTGCTTCACCCACACAAATTACCTGCACAGTGCCATACGGTAGTGTTTACACACCTGTTTCTGTGCTCAACACACAAACAAATCTGATGGGAATCTCAAAGTCCCCTTTTACCACAACATTCCCTGGTGGGCCAGTACAGTTCGGCGCACGCCAGGAGTTTGGTGTAGGTGGTGGCTCCAGAAATATAACATTGGGCGATTTGAATAACGACGGCAAGCAGGATATTGTGGTAGCTAATAACAGCACAGGATCAATCTCTATTCTTAAGAACTCCTCAACAAGTTTGAAGTTAGAGTTTAACCGAACAGATTCTGCAGTACGTTACGATTCTTATGACGTTGCCATCGCTGATTTTGATGGCGATGGTAAGCCGGATATTACGGCAGTCAGTCTTTTCCCAAAGGTTTTTACAGTCTATAGAAATACAAGTATTGCCGGTGGTGACATCATGCTTGCACCGAAAGCAGAATTTGATGCACCTGCAAATACCTACAACATAACGATTGCAGATATTGATGACGACGGGAAGGCAGACGTAGTAACTGCCAACGGCCACGGCACCATTTCAGTTTTCAGAAACACAAGTTCTTTGGGTGTGATTTCTTTTGCCGATAAAATTGATTTTAATGCGGGCGGTGGAGCTACGGGGATTTGTAACGGTGATTTTAACGGCGATGGTAAGGTGGATATAGCAGTCAGCAACGAAACAGGCAATGTTGTTTATGTTTTACGAAATACAACAACAGTGGGTACCATTTCGTTTGCACCGGCAATTAGTTATTCTACCGGCGTAAGACCAATGAGTCTTTGCACTGCCGATTTCGATGGCGATGGAAAACTTGATATCGCGGTAGCCAACGGCGACGCAAATACAATTTCAATCATAAGAAATACAAGTGCAAGTGGGAATTTAACTTTTGCACCAGGTATCAGTATTTCAAGCCCCTATATTGTACCGAGCTACCAGCAAAAAATAGCTGCCAGTGATCTCGATGGTGACGGTAAACCTGATTTTCTGGTAACAAACAAGCTGAATCCAGGATCAGTAAGTGTTTACCGCAATATGACTGTCAACGGGACATCAAATATTAGTTTTTCACGAAGTACATTTTTGACAGAAGTATTTACTACCGGTTTAGCTGTTGGCGATATTGATTCAGATGGTAAGCCCGATATTGTAGCAGGTAGTTTTTATAACGATGTTTCCATATTAAGAAACCAGGCAAGTCCGCCGGTTACAATTGTTACCTGTGCCGGAACACCTCTCGTGTTAAACGCGGGACTTACAGGCAGCAGCTATGACTGGCAAGTAGATTCCACAGGGAATGCCTTTGAGCATCTGCAAAGCGGTGGTAATTATAGTGGAGCTTCTACCGAAGCATTAGAAATACTTAACCCCCAGCCTTCCATGAATGGCTTTCAATACAGGTGTTGGGTAAGTCCCAACTACAGTATCGTCTTTACATTGGTTGTAAATCCTGGGCCCGCAGCAACAAGTATTACTGCCAGCAATACTAATATTTGCACCGGGTCTAGTGTTACGCTTACATCCGGGATATCTGCTGGTAATCAATGGTATCGAAACGGTGCTCCAATTAATGGCGCCACGTTAGCGACCTACACCGCTACGCAGGCGGGAACCTATACAGTTCGTGTATCTAACGGAACCTGTTTCTCTACAGCATCAAATGCCATTACACTTGCAATGGTTTCAGTACCGGCAATACCTGTTATTTCCGCTTCTCCCGCGGCAAGCGTTTGTGAAGGAACTCCCATTACCTTGTATGCCACTTCTGCCAACTGTAATACCTGCACCTATACCTGGAATGGAGGTACGCCATCTGCGCTTCAAAGCATTGTTGTAAATACGGGCGGAACTCATCAGGTTGTGGTAGATAATGGTTGTGGAACCTCAACAGCAAGCATTCTGGTAACCAGAAAACCACTGCCCACCGTTACACTATCTGCGTCTTCAGCAACTATCTGTCCAGGACAATCGGTTCAATTAAATGCTTCTGGCGCTAATTCCTATTCCTGGAACTCTTTAATGGGGCCCATTTTCGCAACAACGCCAACGATTACTGTTAATCCTCAAGTCACTACAACATATACCGTAGTTGGGACAACAAATGAATGTACATCATCGAAAGACGTAACCGTAACCGTTGGTTCCAACAACAACCCTTCGATTAGTATTGGTTATACTGGCTGCCCGACAGGGCCTCTCGATTTTACAGCCACTGTAATGAATGAAGGGGCCATTCCTATAATTGAATGGTATGTAAATAATACACTCTGGACTACAGGGCCATCGTTCCGTCTATCCAGCCCTGTGAATGGAATGCAGGTGTACGCAAAGCTTACTTCTTCAAATAGCTGCGCCAGCACGCCTATAGTAAATTCTTCGGTTGTAACCGTGAGTTGTATTGTCACTGGCATACCCAACATCGACTATCTGGAAGCGTTTACAATTTCTCCTAACCCGACTACAGGTATGTTGAATGTAAAGATGAAACTTCGGCAGTCAAAAAAACTATCGTTAAAGGTGCTTGACGGCCAAGGAAAAATTGTTTTCGAAATCGTTCCAGCAAATGTTGTTGGCGACGTTAGCAGGCAAATTAACCTGAGAAGGCATGAACAAGGCACTTATTATCTGGAAGTCAAATTAGGAGATCAGCGATTTACTGAAAAAATAATATTAGTTCGATAATGAAGATAATAGAAATTTAACTGTGCCTGGCGTTTCCGAAATGTTGAAAGCATTTACCCAACATCAAAGGGGAAGATTGGCACCAGTGTTAAAAGCAGATGTACTTATTATATGCTCCGAATGGCAATGATAAATTAATCTTACTGGTGAAACGTTTGTCTACCTACATGAGTTGTTGAATAAGACGATCACTGAAAAGATAAATAACAACGGCCATCAATAAAAGCAATCTAACAGCAAGGAATAAGAAAGGGCTTCGATCATCGAAGCCCTTTCTTATTTGTATCACTACCGCTTATTTAACGGTTAACGCATCTTCAATCAGGAACGCAAGATTGCTTCGGTGCGCTTTGGTTTCTTCGTTGGTTGAAACAGCGGTTTTTAGTTTTGTTTTCAGCTTCGTCAGTGAATAACGGGCCGCCGCTTTCGACACTTCATCAACAGGCGCCTTTGGATCGGCAATTTGTGCCAGGTTCTTTACAAAGGCTGTTTGCAGGTACTGGCGATACGTGTTCACATTGCCTTTGAGGTCGGCATCAAAAATACCTTTTGTCAGGTCGCTCATTACATCTGCCAGGCTGTACTCATTGCCATACGAACGGCTGTTGGTGATTCGCTGCATTGTGGTTGGATGCAGGATGTGCGCCAGCGAAGCCGTAGCCAGTGAGTTGTAAATAGAAGTCATTTTCGGATCTTCCGTAGAGCTAAAGAAATTAAACCCGCGGCGTTGCGTTTGCAAATAAGGAATGAGGTAGGCATCTGCTTTGAAAGCATCCGGCGCAAACACCAGGTCCGTCAGCATTTTCATGGCTCTTTTTTGCGTAGCCAATGGAACGGCAGTGTAAGGTTTTGTTTCTGTAACCTGGCCGGCAACACTCCTGTCAACATACACACCGCCAATGTAACGGCTAACGGCATTAATCATGGAAGAACGCTGACCATTTAAGGTATTGTAGCGGGCCTTCAATTCGGTGTAACCCTTTCCCTCTTTGCTGTATTTGTCTTTCAGCTTCGGAATAATGTTGTTCACCAGTTGAAAGCGATCAATGGCATAACCAATGGCATCGCTGCTCAGGTCATTCACATTCACCCGTGGGTCAATGGCCTTGCCTGGTGAACGCATATCATCGGCATCGTTACCAAAAATCAAATCGGGTTCTGTACTGCGACTCAGCACTTTTTTGCGGAAGGCTTCTTCTTCAGCGGGAGCTACCTGCGTGTAACCGTATTCAATGGCCCACACATCGTAAGGTCCAGGCTTGGTGGTATAGTAGTCGCCCTGCTTTGTTCTGTCCGTTGTTACGTTAATGGCGGGATAATCCATCACGCTTCCCATCAGTCCTTTTTTGCGGGTGATTTCCTTGTTGTTTAACTCAGAAGGCTTCAGCATCTGGCTTGCCTTCATATTATGGTTCAAGCCAAGCGTATGACCCATTTCGTGCAGAATCAGGTAATACAAAAACTGCTTGTGCATTTCCTTGATTTCGCTATCGGCAGCACCGGTAGCTTCCAGCGTGGTAATGCCCGCGTTGTACTGGGCTTTTAACTCGCTGGCCATGGTGCAGGCCACGTAGTTGGTCTTCATTCCGGGAAACTGCAATGGTTCCTGTGCGGGGCCCGAGAACAGTTCGTTCAGATTAGGCGTTGCACTTCCGGTGTACCATTCAACGGTAATATCGGAGCCTAAGATCTGGCCGGTCCGGGGGTTTACAAAGCTCGGCCCGATGGCGCCGTAAGGCGGTTGTGCGGACGACACCCAGCGGATAACATTATAGCGGATATCGCTTGGGTCCCAGTCTTCCTTGTCAGCCATTTGCTTCATCACAACGGCGTTCTTAAAGCCTGCTTTTTCAAATGCTTCGTTCCACTTTTCACCGGCTTCCTTAATGGTTTGGCGGTACTCGAGCGGCGTGGTGTTTTCAATGTACCAAACAATGGGCTGCACCGGCTCACTCAAAGCGGCAGTTGGGTCTTTTTTCACCAGGTGCCAGCGGTTGATCATGTCCTTGAAATTAATCGGATCTACGCTGGTCAGGTTGTCTTTTTCCTGCATAAAATAACCC
>DATKHJ010000204.1:0-2543 GCA_035510335.1 Flavisolibacter sp.
GGCTTGCGTTCAATAGGATACGACCGTTTTTGCAGCCAGATGCCCGCCACAAAAAAGAACATTCCCTGCCCTTCGATGAGCGGAATACTTTGAAAAAAGCTAAGCCAGAAGATGCCCAGGAGAAGAAAGGTGGGAAGCGGAAACCGGGTGACGCTCCACCGAAAAACAGGGTAAAGCAAATTGTATACAAACAGGCTGCGGATAAACCATAACTGGAACGACACCGGCGCCAAAAGCCAACGTTTCATCACACCGCCCCAGCCAATTTCTTCGTAAGTGCGGTTATCGCCTAATTGATCAAGCGAAGCCCGCTGCACGGCCTCCAGCGTAACAGGCCATTGCTGCCAGAGGTAGGTAACTGCCAACCCAACGGCACTCCAAATAAAATAAGGAACCATCAGCGTAACAAAACGGCGTTTTGCCCGCTGTGTGTAAGGCCGTTTGTCCTGGATGGCAAAGATGTACCCGGAGATGAGAAACAGCATAGGAATGCGGAAACGCAAAATGCCGTTGGCGAAGAAATATTCGAAGAAAGTAGTGAAGGTAAGTTCTTCGTGTACGAGGCTGAACGGAGCCAGGTAAGTTACCTGCAAATTGTAACCATGTACAAACAGCAACAGCGCAATACAGATGAACGTGTAAAACTTAAACTTCTGACTTAAAAATCGATGCATGAATTTTTTTTATGTAACCAGCTTTGGTATTTCTATTGGGCTTTGCTTGCGTCGCACTCTTGTACGGTTGGGAATTCTATTCAGCGCTTTGGAGCACGAAGACCACCAAGTTTTACACGAAGGACACAAAGCTTTGTGATCGTTGTGCTTCCTTTGCGTTCTTCGTGATCCGCTGTTGTTTTTTGTTCAACACCTACGGAGCCGAGGGAAAAGCATCGTTTCTTTTCTACCAAGGTGTGGCTTCTACGAAGCATTACAAGCACAATCCATTTCTATCTTCAAAAGTTTGTTCTCAAACCTCAAACCTCAAACCTCAAACCTCAAACCTCAAACCTCAAACCTCAAACCTCAAACCTCAAACCTCAAACCTCAAACCTTCTACATCACCGGCACAACCAACTTCACCTCCGTGCCCTCGCCTGCTACCGACCGGATGCGCAGTTTTCCATTCACACCATCCGCCCGCTTCTGCATATTTCCCAGGCCGTTGCCGCTGTCAGCCTTTGCCACGTCAAAGCCAACACCGTTGTCTTTAATAGTGAACGATAACTGCCTGTTTTGCATTTCAATGTTCACCCATACTTCCGTAGCCTTTGAATATTTGGCCGCGTTGTTCAGTGCCTCTTTAAAAATGAGAAAGAAGTCACGCCGGGCTTCCATGTTCAGCTTTACATCAAACACCGCTTCTTCCACCACAAAATGCAGCAGAATATCTTTTGCTTCCAGCACGTTTGTAGCAAACTCCCGCATACGGGCTGTCACCCGCTGCATGCTGTCGTTGCTTGGCTTAATGCTCCACACAATATCATCCATCGCTTCCATCATGCGCTGGCTGTTGTCGCTGATTTTGCTGATGTAACCCGCCGTTTTCACAGGGTCGCTGTTCATTTTGCTTTTGGCCATGGCGCTGAGGATATTGATGGTACTCAGTGTGCTTCCCATGTCATCGTGCAGGTCGCGGGCCACACGGTTACGAATCTTTTCTACCGCCAGCAAGCGGTTCACCCGTTCGCGGTGCAGAAAATAAATAAACAGCAGCACCAAAAAGATAACCGTGCTGATAAACCATTTGGTGCGATAAAAAGGCGGCTTGATGGTAATGTGCAATTCGGTTGTATTGGCCGAACGAATGCCCTCTACGTTTTCGGCATATACTTTAAACACATAGTCGCCGGGCGGAAGCAACGAATAATTCTGAAAGAAGATGCGGTCGGCCACCTGCCAGTCTTTGTCAATGCCTTCCATCTTAAAATAATAAGTCAGGCGGTCACGCTGCTGGTAGCTTAGCGAGGAGAAATAAATGCCGAATGAATTCATATCCGACTTCAACGAAATCTTCGGTTGCTGCAGCAGCGAATCAACGGGCACAAAGGTGTTGAACACACGAAAATCCGTGATCACTACATCAGGCGGTGCTTTTGACGTAACAAACAATGAAGGCTTAAACATCATCAAGGCATTGCTGCCGGCAAATACAATGTAGTTGCTGCTAGAACGATAATCGGCATCAACAGTTTTTTCTGCCAGTGTAATGCCATCTCTTCTGCCGTAGGTTGTAATTCTTCCATTGAACGGGTTATACCGCGACAAACCATTGGCAGTAATGATCCACAAATAGCCATCGCTGTCCATGCGCAGGCGGCGCACACTGTTCGATGGCAAACCGTCTTCCATACGAATGAGCTGCACCGTACGGCGGTTTTTATTAATAAAATTCAACGCACCGGCGCTGTACACAATCGTACTGTCGTTTAGCTGCTCAATGTCGTACCCCGTGTTGCTGTACAAACTATTAGCGCCATTGTTTGCCGTATAGGTGTTCAGCACCTTGCCGCTCTCCGGGTCAACCTGTATCAGGCCCCGCTCCTG
>DATKHJ010000205.1:0-2508 GCA_035510335.1 Flavisolibacter sp.
ACCTGAAGCTGTACGAAGCCTGGTTTGGAAAAGCAGAATACAACAACAAATTTGAAAGTGGTTTGCGCATTAATTTGTCCGCTACTTACGAAGACCGTTTGCCGCTTGAAAACCGAACCGACTTTAGCTTTTTTCACAAAGACCGGCAGGCTTTACCCAATCATCCGTATGAACTGGCTAGCGTACCCTTTAACCGCCATGCGGCTTTTGTAACAGGATTGACACTTTCCTACCAGCCGGGCCAGTATTACATTGAATATCCCCGTTACAAGCAGCCGGTCGGCTCAAAATATCCCACCTTTGAATTGCAATACGCCAAAGGCATTCCAACGCTTTTCAACAGCACGGCCGATTTTGACAAGTGGCGGTTTTCGGTGTACGACGATGTAAACCTCAAACTATTGGGCACCTTGCGCTACCGTGTTAGCGCCGGCGGATTTCTCAATGCGAAGCAGGTGGACATTCCGGACTACCAGCATTTCAATGGCAACCAGGTGGTGTTTACACTGAACTATCTCAATACATTTCAATTAGCGCCGTATTACCGTTACAGCAATATTGAAAAACTGTATGGTGTAGTACACGCCGAGCATCACTTCAACGGTCTTCTCACCAATAAAATTCCTTTGCTCAATAAGCTGAAATGGAACCTGGTTGCCGGCACCAACACGTTTTATGTAAATGGAGACAACTACTACGTAGAACTGTTTGCAGGACTGGAAAACATTTTTAAGATTCTGCGTGTGGATTTCGTTACGGCTGCACAGGCAGCACCGGGCAATCGTTTTGGCGTTCGGGTGGGACTCGGTGGTGTCATTGGCGGCGCGGTAACAGGGGCAAGATAGCAGCGGGAAATGTAGAAGTTACCACCATTCTTAGCGGAAGATGGTTTAACAGGGTGGGCAATCCTCTTTGACGGTAAAGCGTTTGCGATTTTACCCCCGCAGTTTTCGATTTTACAGTTACTTTTGCCGCACCTATTTAACCAAATCCAAAAGAATCATCATATGGCACTTAGCACGACTGTTCAGGTAGTAGAGAAACCAGCCGACGCACAACCTTCCACACCTTCTAACGAAATGTCCGATGTACTTTTCAGCATGGTGTTGCTGTCGCTGTACGGAGCGCAAATGAGTAAAAAAACGGTTCGCAAGCTGAAGCGCAAATACTTCTGGACATCACTGAAACTGAAGGCCAAATCTTTCTTCTCTGCGCAGAAAAAACGGGCAGTGCCGGAGCGTACACTCATTTACATTCTTGTTGGCGTGGCCATCCTGGCTTTTGTCATCCTTGAGCCTGTAGTGGCGCTTGTGCTGGCCCTGATTGCGCTTGTTTTACTTCTTGCCGGCGTTATTTAAGCTGACGAAAATCAGCGTTCCTTTCACACTTCTGCAAAGAAGTGCGGCCTATCTTTGCGCCGTTAAAAAATTTTTGCTCACCCTGAAAGTGTTCTAAAAATTCACGTATGGCTGTATTGCATAACCGTGTCTCTCAAAAAGAGCTGAAGCAACGTTTGATGGAGGAAACCGATCCTCGCACCACAATTTCATTCTACCACTATTTCCCGATTGCAGACCCAAAAGCGTTTCGCGACGAACTGTACCGCAACCTTGATGTGCTGAAAGTATTTGGCCGCATTTACGTGGCGCATGAAGGTATCAATGCGCAGGTCAGCGTGCCTTCGCACAATTTTGAAGCGTTCAAAAGCTATCTCTATTCCATTGAACCACTCAACGGCATTCGCCTGAACATTGCGGTGGACGACGATGGAAAATCGTTCTGGGTGTTAAAGATTAAAGTGCGGGAAAAGATTGTGGCCGACGGCATCGACGATCCTTCCTTTGACATGCAAAACCGGGGGAAATATGTCGATGCAGAACGGTTTAACCAGTTAACCGATGACCCCAACACAATTGTGGTGGACATGCGCAACCACTACGAATACGAAGTTGGGCATTTTGAACGGGCCATTGAGGTGCCTTCCGATACATTTCGGGAACAGTTGCCCATGGCGGCCGATATGCTGAAAGAAGCCAAAGACAAAAACATCATTATGTATTGCACCGGCGGCATTCGTTGCGAGAAGGCCAGTGCGTTTATGCTGCACCAGGGTTTTAAGAACGTGTTTCACCTGGAAGGCGGCATTATCAACTATGTAAACCAAGCAAAAGAAAAAGGCCTGCCGCTGAAATTTCACGGGAAGAATTTTGTGTTTGACAACCGCCTTGGCGAACGGGTGACGGAAGAAATCATTTCGAAATGCCACCAGTGTGGCAAACCTGCCGATACGCATGTCAACTGCGCCAACGAAGGCTGTCACCTGCTGTTTATCCAGTGTGAAGAATGCAAACAAAAATGGGAGGGAACCTGCAGCCAGGAATGTTACGATTTTATTCAGCTTCCGCTGGAAGAGCAAAAAGAGGCCCGCAAAGGCATTGATAAGGGAAGAAATATTTTCAATAAATCAAGGGCAAGATTGCGGCCCAAGTTGAACGAGGTCCAGAAAAC
>DATKHJ010000206.1:0-6824 GCA_035510335.1 Flavisolibacter sp.
GAAGTGATTGAGCTGCTTTGCAGCTTAACTCATTGGGTTAGAAAAGTCAATACTATTGGAGCAAGAACATACTTATATTGGAGTGATGGCAGCAATTAAATTAAAACATGCATCCAGATAAAATCAGAAATATTTGCAATCTTTCTTGTGAAGACCGGTATGGCTATTTCATCCGGAAAGTAGCGGACTTTGAGGAAGTGTGGTTAATTAAAGGCGAGGGTAAGTATGTAACGTTGGGTGACAATGCAGGAAATCGGATTATTCCTGTTTGGCCCGAGAAGGGTTTTGCAGAACTAATGATTGCAGACACATGGAAGGAGTTTGAAATTGAACAAAAGCCGCTTTCAGACTTTATGCAATGGTTTGAACAACTTCAAAGAGACAACATGAAAATTGCAGTGTTTCCCACAGCTGACTTCAATACTGTCGTCACTACACCTGAAGAAATGAGAGAACATCTTTTGGAGGAATTGAGGCAATACGAATGACCAACTACCGCTAACTGAAGATTTGCACAAAAGGGAAAATCAATGATACCCAATCCAAATACCTTTCTACCTGCTATGTCACCAAGCCTCCGAAATATCAGCTTACCTTTTGTCCTGACTGCTCAGACAGTCTATAGCTGGACATGCTTTTACAAAGCGCAGTTTCTAGCGTATGACGACAACTATGGATTAATGATACAGGGGTTTGTTATTTCGGTTATCACACTCCTTTTAATTTTTTTGTCGTGTCAATCTAAAATAAGGTGGGTGCCTGTCAGACCTTATGTGTTTATTGCCTGGTGCATAGTCGGCTCACCTTTGACGTATATTTTGTTAACTATCCATTATCAAAGCGTTTTTGGTGCAGCGCTTTCAACTTAATGGCAACAAACTTTATGAAACGGATAATAACATCCTTAGGCTGGGCAGCTTTCATTATCTGGGGTTTGCTGACCATTTTGGTTGTTGTGTTTTTAATTGACAGGTGGAGAAATCCAGGACGAAAAGGTATTTCCGATAACGACTTGCTTGACTATGCTAATTTTTCCTTGTGGCTGCTGGGCATCTTTGTGGCATCAAGACTTGCACCTCGGCTGCAAACTTTTACACGAGGGAAGAAAAACAGGTAATTCTTATTTTACCATGAAATCGATTGATGACTAATTGCTGAAAAACCAATTCTATTGAGCGATTGCAATACATTTAACTTGATGGAATGCTAATGTCAGCGTATCAAAAATTCTCTGCCTCGTTTTGCAACCAATAATTCAAGACAAAACTTTAAACCCAAATATTCTTAGTTATGAGTATGATTGGAAATTTGCTTCGAGTGACAAAAGCTGAACTGGATGCGTACTTAAAAGACAGTTCTTTGCTTGAACGAAGTATCTATGACGAAGAGACTGATGAAGAAAATCCCAATTTAGTTGACATTGATAAATCATGGGACGGTATTTTGTTTTTGTTAACCGGGAAAAACGTTGCCAATACAGACCATCCACTAGCAAAAATATTGTTTAGCGGGCAGCTTATCGACGAAGGTCAGGATTTAGGCTACGGCCCGGCCCATTACTTAACACCTGAGCAAGTAAAAGAATTAAATGATCAGATAGCAACTATCACGATACCTGACCTCAAACAAAAATATGACCCCAAACGAATGGAAGAACTGGAAGTTTATCCGACAATTTGGGAGGCAGAAGACGACGATGGGTTTGATTATCTGAGTGAGTATTTTAAAGAATTGCAGCAGGTATATTCGACTGCAGCAAAAAATAGCGAAGCTATCATTACCTTTTTGAACTGAACATGCAGATTTGTGGTACAATCTAACTTCCTAAAGTTGCAGAGAAACGATAATAAGGCAGCAGGCAGATTGTGTATTGCAATCCTTTTTCAAAAAGCAGGAAAGCCAATCCTTCCATCAGAAATACTGATACGTTTATCAACCTCAAAACACTTCGCATAAATTGACTAACCCCAAACTTACAAAAGAGCAAAAGCAGACAGAGTTAATAAAGTATCGCAAACTGGTACTGGCTACTCTTGACTATAATCTCGACCTGAAAGACTTGTACCCCAACAACACTGACTTTGATTTTGTTGCGCATTTTGAAGGATTAAAAGCAAAAACAGAAGAACAGTTTACAAAAGGAAGGCTCACAAGGCTGAAGCAATGGTTTCGCGACTTAACAGAAATGTGCATAGAGGGCTGGGATCTGAAATTCAACACCTACTTACATGAAAAAACAGGTTACGACATCGACATCTTTGCGGCCTATCACCAACGGGTGGAGAAGATAATAGCGAAAGGAAAAATCACGTCAGACAATCAATTCTACGATATCTCTATGATAGTTGACAATCTTTGTCAAACAGAGCCGGTTGATAAAGAGAAAATTGAACGGTTGAATAAGTTGCTGCTTCAATACGAACAACGAAAATCCTGAACCTCAGATATTTTCCATCTAACATACCTGGGTATGCGGCTGGTAAAGTATCAATTGGTTGGAGCCATCGGTCTTCTTTCATAAATGCTTCTGGTAATTCGATCAAAAACACTAACATGTTAACGGAAGAATTCTGCGACTACCTTGCATGGCAACTTGGGGACTTATTGGAAAAGTTATCGAAAACAGACGAAAGGCTCAAGGGCTTTTGGTGTGACGGCATTTCGCTTCCCGACAGTGAAAATGATTACGCAAAAAAAGCTGTTAACGACAGAAGATATGTGGTCATGACGGCCTTCAGTGGAAAAACGGGGCAAGAACATTACAAGCTGACTTTATTGTTTGGCCAAAAAGCATTAAGCAAATATGCAAGAGGCCTGAGTCTTGGGGAATGTGTACCTGGTTCTGAAAACAGCAATTGCCTTCAGGTAGATCCTGTAAAGAAAGAAATGGTGATACAACTTGACTGAGAAGACAGAAAGCCAACATCGAACCGACAAGAAATTCCTTCGCTTAAAACTTCTTACGCCTTTACTAATAAAATACTTGCTACTTAGGAAGATGATTAGATTCCCAAACGCAATCATTTCGAATTGCATTGACCGGAACGCTTCAACCAACTGCTGATAGGTGCAACAAGAGTTTTCAGCCGTTTTCCAGATCGATTACACATAAATTATAAACGCCAACATCCCTCGTACAGTTTTTATTTTTCAGCTTGTTCATTATCTTTCTCGCCGCAAATAATGCGGTACCAACCGCTTTAACCAAACTGAATAAACTTATGAGTCTTTCTACCCGTAGCCGCTTTGCGGTGCTTCTCTTTGCCGTTGCATTTCTGCTTACCAGTTGTTTAACCTCTAAAAAGCTGGACAAATATGTAGCCTCGCAGTACAACAATGAATTACCGAAGCCTAAAAAAACAAAATCAGACATTGTTGTTATTCCGGCCATGGCAACGGATAACAATGCTATTTCTAACTCCGCACACCAAACCAACAATTTTCTTCCGTTGCTTTTATACTGGCAGTACAAACACCGGCAGAACTGCAACCTTAACCCGGCCATCGCCATTACCCAATTCAGTAATGCCATTAACACGCAGGCAACAAAAGGGCTCAACCAAAAACTAAATGGTCAAAAGCTGGAGTTAACCGTAGAGCAGGCGCCTTCCGCCTTCGCCATTGTTTCCAACGAACACACGATATGGCTGGTATATACGTTTAGCTGGGCCAAAGTTTTTATTGAACCCGACTTTAAAGACCTCGTGGTATCGTACCGGGTGCTGCAGGGCGAACAGCCGGTAAAAACAGGAAAGATCACCGTAAAAAATACCGATAAGAACAGGGGCATCCGCTTTTTCCAGTCGTGGAAGTCAGCCACATCGGAATACCTGAACGAGTACAACACGAATCTGGCCAGTATGAGCAAGTCGTTTGTCACGCAATTGACCGAGCAACTATAAATCTTTCCTAAGAGGCCGTTCCCAAACGGCCTCTTTTCTTTTTTATCCGAACTTGTTCAGCAAACAAAACCATGCGCTTTAAGAAACTCCTACGCATACTCTCTCTTTTTCTCCTATTAATTGTGCTTGTTGTTTTCTTTTGCAACCTGGCCATTGATAAAGCCGCAGAAGGAAAACTTTACAGCAACGTTGATTCGATTCCTTACAACAAGGTGGGACTGCTGTTAGGCACGGCCAAATTCCTGGCAAGCGGTTACACCAACTACTATTACCAATACCGCATTGATGCCGCAGTGCAACTCTACAAAGCCCGCAAGGTTAGCTACTTTGTTATCAGCGGCGACAACAGTCGCAAAGACTACAACGAACCTTCCTTGATGCGCAGCGACCTAATTGCACAAGGCGTGGATTCAACCCACATCTACCTCGATTATGCCGGCTTCCGCACCTTCGATTCCATGGTGCGCCTGCGGGAAATTTTCGGGCAGCAATCGGCCACCATTATCTCGCAGCCTTTTCATAACGAACGGGCCCTGTACATTGCGTCCAAAGAGGGCATTGCCGCAGTTGGCTTTAATGCAAAAGATGTAAATGCACGGGCAGGACTGAAAGTGCAATTGCGGGAGAAACTGGCCCGTACCAAAGTTTTTCTTGACTATCTTTTTGGCAACAGCCCAAAATTTCTGGGCGAGAAAATCAGCATACCTTAAACCCTGCTTATGTTCCGTTTCAACAAAACGTATTTCCTGCTGTTCCTCATCTTGTTTTGGTTTGAAGTGCTGATTGCCTTGTTTGTACACGATCGTTTCGTTCGGCCTTATGTTGGTGATGCGCTGGTGGTGATGTTACTGTATTGTTTTACCCGCAGCCTGCTGAACATCCAGTTGCTGCCGGCACTTTTTCTTGTTGTAAGCTTTGCCTTTGCGGTGGAAACGGCGCAATATTTTTCACTGGTGCACCATCTTGGCCTGCAGGATTACCCGCTGGCCACAACGCTCATCGGCACTTCGTTTGATTGGCAGGATTTACTGGCTTATACCATTGGCGCTGCCTTTGTGTTTTTGCTGGAGCAGCTGCGGGCACGAAAGACCATTGCAGGAAAGCAACCCTAATAAAAAAACGTGCATCAACTTTTCCAACTGCTGTTTCCTTAGTTTTACCGCTTATTCAAACGCATGAAATCAATTATCGCTGCTGCCTCTTTTCTTCTTTTCATCTTTAGTTCTTTTTCGTCAAACGCCCAGGTAACCATTTTTGCCGGGCCACAAATGACCTCCGCTCAATACGGCATTCGCGGTGCCAACCAGGAAACATCATATAAAACCGGCTTTATGGGCGGTGTGGGGCTAAAAGCCTTCCTGGAAGGGCCGGTGTATTTTTCGCCCATGTTGTTTTTTAGTCGCAAGGGATACGATGTAACATTTGACCGCCCTAACTTTCCGCCCGATTCCGGTGCGGTGAACAACAGCGTTGTGGTGAACACCATTGAACTGGCGCCGCTTCTTCAAATCAACTTTTCAAACAAAGAGAGCTACGGCTTTGTGCGTTTTGGCCCTTCGTTCGATTTTAATCTTTCCGGCCGCGAAACGTTTGACTCTACCAGTGGCCGCCGCATCAGCCGCGACATGAAGTTTTCGTTTGGTGATTATAGCTACGCCACGGTTTCCATGAACGTACAAACCGGCTTTCAGCACCGCAGCGGCTTTACTGCTTTTGTATTTATTAATGCTGCCCTGAGTAGTTTGAACAATGCCGATTATGGTCCAAAGATCTTTCACCGCGTAGGCGGCGTGGCATTGGGCTGGACATTGGGTAAGAAGAAATAAAGATGGCAAGAGGCAAAACTTATGGCACACGATTGCAATTCTTCGAAGTCTCCAATTTATGAAAGAGGAACAATGTTCATTGGCTTGAGATAAGCTAGCGACAAACGTTTTTCATATTGCAATCTTTTATTTTTTCGTTCCGTAGGAACGATTTATAGGTAGAGAAAAAGAGATAAACTACGAGGCGTCCCTTTGGGACGCTTTGTGCTTTAGGGAATGGCTCTTCTACCAACGAAAGCTCCCTACGGGAGCAGACTACAACTCTATTCAATGTGGAGAGAAGAGGACAACCTTTTTATCAATCTTCATTTGCGATTTAAGAACCCACTCTCTTTCTGAAGACGCCTTTCTGTTAACGAAGACTGCTCCGTGAATTGCCTTCGCCAAATCAATCCTTATAAATCTCCACCACTACTTTTCCATTTGTTTTTATATAACCACGGTACATGCCTTCGGTGCTAAAAGGCATGGCTACGTTGCCTTCTTTGTCAACGGCTACCAGTCCGCCATCACCGCCCAATGCCGGCAGCTTTTTCAATATCACTTCGCCGCAGGCTTTTTTTAGCCCGTAGCCTTTGTATTCCATCAGGTCGGCCACGGTTTTAGCCACGCAAAGGCGAATAAAATACTCGCCCCAGCCGGTGCAGCTAACGGCGCAAAACTCATTGGCATAAGTGCCGGCGCCAATCAGCGGCGAGTCGCCTACCCTGCCCCATTTTTTGTTGGTCATGCCGCCGGTACTGGTGGCTGCTGCCAGGTGGCCGCTTACATCCAGCGCTACGGCGCCAACGGTTCCAAACTTTTCTTCCTTTACTTTTTTCAGGGTGGCTTTGCCGCTGCCGTGGTCCAGCTCTGTTTTGGTAGGATCTTCTTCCCGCACCCGCTGCAGCGCTTCCCAGCGTTCTTTGGTAAAATAATATTCCTGGCCCACCATTTCCAGCCCGTACATCTCGGCAAAGGCTTCGGCGCCGCGGCCTACCAGTAAAATATGTTCGCTTTTTTCCATTACGGCCCTTGCGGCCGAAACGGGGTTTTTAATATTGGTGACTTCGGCAATGGCGCCGGCCGAAAGGTCTTTGCCGTACATAATAGAAGC
>DATKHJ010000207.1:0-2084 GCA_035510335.1 Flavisolibacter sp.
GGTTTCAATGGCGTAAAGAATGCTCATGTCATCGGGATCGGAAATACCTTCAAAGCGGTAAAAGTTCACGGCTTTTACATCTTCCCAATTGTAGGTTTTGCCGGTGGTGATGCTTTCCAGCTTTTTGTGCTGTACCCGGAACTGTTCATTGTAACCATGCTTTTCCAGGTTAGTCATCAGGTTCTCTTCGTTGTTCATAAACGTCAGGCGGTCGTTGCCTTCGCTGTACTCGCCGGTGCGGTTGTCGTCGGCATTTGTCTGCGTGTTGTTTATATTGTTAATCTCTTCCTGTTTCATAACGTTATTGTTTAGGTTAGTTAATGCAGTTATTGTGCCTGTTCATGCTGTTTTTAAAAATGTGGAAAGCGTGTCAGAAAAATACCCTGCAAAACAGGGTATCGGTTTTTTGTCAGCGATTTTGCCGCAGGTACTCTTCCAGCTTATCGCGGTTGTTGCCCACTTTTTCAATGGCCTTCCTTACTTCTTCCGCCGATACATTCAGCTTATCCGACAGGTATTGCACCTCGTAGTCTTCGTTGCCGGCCACCCGTTCGCGGTCGCGGCCATCCCGTAGGTTTTTGTTGTCTGCCATAAAAGGAATTTTGAGTAGTGAGAAAAATTCTGTGCCATTTGTACAAGACGCTTTTTGAATGCGGTGAAAATCTTCAACAATCAGCCAGCTTTCACCATACTCATCAACTGCTCCTGTTCTTCCTGCTGGAAACGTTGAATGCATGCCGTAACGTTGGTAACATTGTCCACCAGCACCACAATGACAGATCCCCGTTTTCCTTCCCGCAACACTTGCTCTACCGCATCACATTCGTTGCCGTAATAGGAAATGGAAATGCCTGGATTAACGCTGCGAATACCGGCACTTAACAACCGGTCAATTTCTTCGTAGGTGCGGCCACGCATATCGTCGTCGTGACGAATGATGATCTCATCAAAGACTTTTGCCGCTTCTTCACCAAGGGCGGTAATGTCTTCATCTCGACGGTCACCCACACCGGTAATCACACCAATCTTGTTTCCGTCCATTGTTTGAATGAACTTGCCCAATGCCCGCACGCCATGCGGATTATGGGCATAATCCAGCACCACGGTAAAATCGTTCAGTTCGTAAATGTTCAGCCGTCCCGGTGTTGTTTCCTGCGAAGGAATGAAGGAGCGCAGCGCTTCACGAATCACGTTTAGCTTTATCTTGTTGGTGTAAGCCGCCAGTGTAGCCGCCAGCACGTTGGCGATGTTGAAATCGGCTTTGCCGCCAAAGGTGATGGGAATGTTTACCGCTTCTTCCACCGGAATAAAATGATTGCCGATGCGCAGCAACACGTAGCCGTTTTCGTAAACAGCCGCCAGTCCACCAGCTGCGCAATGTTCTTCAATGCGAACGCTGTCTGGGTGCAGGGAGAAGAGCGCCACTTTGCTTTTTACGGCCTCCCGCATGGCGTACACCAAATCATCGTCGGCATTCAAAATGGCATAGCCGTCTGCATGAACGGTTTCGGGCACCACTGCCTTTACCCTTGCCAGTTTCTCCAGCGTATGAATGCCGCCAATGCCCAGGTGATCTTCCGCCACATTAGTAACAATGGCCGCATCGCATTGGTCGTAGCCAAGACCGGAGCGAAGAATACCGCCGCGGGCTGTTTCCAGTACGGCAAATTCAACGGCGCTGTCTTTCAGCACCAGTTGCGCCGAATGCGGACCAGAACAGTCGCCTTTCAATACCAGTTCATCCTGGATGTAAACGCCATCTGTGTTGGTAAGACCGGTTACATAGCCCGCTGCTTTTACAATGTGCGCCACCAGCCGGGTAGTGGTGGTTTTCCCGTTCGTACCCGTAATGGCAATAATTGGAATGCGGCCGTTATCGCCTTTTGGAAACAGCATGTCAACAACCGACTTTGCCACGTTGCGGGGTGTACCAACCGTGGGCTCAATGTGCATGCGAAAGCCCGGCGCTGCGTTCACTTCCAGAACAGCGCCGCCGTTTTCTTTCAGCGGTGTAGTCAGCGTTGGCGCCATAATGTCGATGCCGCAAATATCAAGGCCAATGTTGCGGGCAATGCGTTCAAAGC